>DASSMS010000201.1:0-30204 GCA_035688575.1 Nocardioidaceae bacterium | reverse complement strand
GTAGGCGCGCGCCGAGCGATCCGGGGACGCCGGGAGGTCACGAGCCAGCGGTCGGTCCGCGACCACCGAGGCGGGGGTTCCGTACTCGTTCCAGCGCACCTCGCCTGGTGAGCGGCCAGCCGCAGCCTCCTGAGCGGCGGTCGGGCGGACCTCGCCGCGCCGCCTGTCGATGTCGTGGTCCGCACCCACCCCGAGCAACCCCTTCGCGACCGGATCTCGGTCAGGTGGTGCCGCTGACGCGGACGGCAGGTTCAAGGCTGCGGGTGCTGCGAGTGCGGCGACGGCCAGGCCGGCGATCACCGCGGAGGATGAGCGACGCATGGTGTAACCCCCGTTTGTGAGTGGTCGGAACTGCCCCGTTCGATGTCCGATGTGTCCGAAGAGGCAGCTCTGCGACTTTCGTCCGAAGTAAGAGGAATCTGAACACGACCCGAGGCGTCGGGGTAGCGATGCCGTCCTGCAGGAACGTGCACTGCAACTTCATGAGGTCGCAGGGCCGCCCCAAAGACGGACGCGAGGGGTTGAGATGGGACAAGCCCGAAATGTCGGCCGCTCACCGGATCGGCCCGGGCTGACCATCAAGGGGAGGCGAGATGGTGCTGCACCACTCATGGAAGCGGCGAGGGGCTTCGAGCGCGGGCTTGGTCACCTCAATCGCGATCGCGGCGGCCCTGGCCTCCGGACCGGGCACCTCCGCTGCTGCGGAGCCGGAACCCGCAGCCGGGTGTGATCCGTTCACGACTCCCGCCGTCGACACCGCCGTACCCACCGCCGAGGAGGTCATCGGCTTCCCGCTCGGCGAGCGGGACGTGACGACGGCGGAGTCCGACGAGTACCTCCAGGCGGTCTCGGCCGCCAGCCCGAAGGTCACCGACGGCGTGCTGGGCGAGTCGTGGGAGGGCCGTCCCCTGCGCTACGCCGTCGTGGGCCAGGAGAAGTGGGTGAACGACGCCGGGCTCGCCCAGGTCGGCCGCGACGTCAACATGCTGCGCGACCCACGCACCCCCGATGCCCTGGCAGAGCAGCTGGCCGAGCGGACGCCGGCGATCCTGTGGGTCGCGGGCAACGTCCACGGCGGCGAGGAAAGTGGCACCGACGCGTCTCTCCGCGTGCTCTACGAGCTCGCTGCCCGGAGCGACTGCACGGCCTCGACCATCCTGGACGAGGCCATCGTCGTCGTGCTGCCCACACAGAACCCGGACGGCCGGGAGGCGGACACCCGCCGGAACATCTACGGCTTCGACATGAACCGTGACTGGTTCGCCCGCACCCAGCCCGAGACGGACGGAAAGCTCGAGAAGCTGCGCGAGCTTCCGCCGCAGCTGTTCATCGACGCGCACGAGATGGGCTCGAGCACCTACTTCTTCCCGCCCAACGCAGACCCGGTCTACCACGACATCGGCGAGACGCCCCTGGACTGGATCTACAACGTCTACGGTTCGGCGATGCAGGACGCGTTCGACCGGTTCGGCATCCCCTACTTCAACGGCCGTGCCTACGACCTGCTCTACATGGGGTACGGCGACACCGTCCCGAGCACGGGCTTCAACGCGGCCGGGATGACCTTCGAGAAGCACAGCGGAGACCCCACCGCCGTGCGGCTCCAGGAGCAGTACACCGCCATCTGGGCCACCTTGATGGCCGCCGGCGAGCGGGACTCGCTGCTGACCGAGTGGCGCGCGGAGCACGTCAAGGCCTACCGCCAGGGACAGGCAGGTGAGCTGGAGCCGAACCAGCTCTACTGGGAGGGGACGGGCATCGAGAACCCCGTTCCGGACATCAAGGTCCGCCACTACTTCATCCGGACCGACGACCCCTCGAAGTCGGAGGAGACCCAGACCCTCGCCCGGCGGCTGCAGCGCATGGACGTCGAGGTCTACCGGCTGGTCCGGCCGCTGCGGGTCCCCGACTTCACGCCCTACGGCCGCGAAGGACGGGACACGGTCCTCCCCGCGGGGACGCTGTGGGTGCCGATGGCGCAGGGCCAGAAGCACTGGGTCCAGGCGATGCTGAACGAGGACACCTACGTGCCGTTCCCGTACTTCTACGACGTCACAGCCTGGAGCGGACCGCTGCTCGGGAACATCCCCGGCGGCAGGTCGGGGGCAGAGCTGACGCCCCAGGCCGTGCTCCTCTCCGAGCAGCCGCAGGCCGCACGTGGCACCGTCACCGACCCGCCCGAGGTTGCGGTATGGCAGGTCTCGCAGACGTCGGCGGGCACGATCGAGTCAGCAGGCTGGCTGCGGTGGCACCTCGACCACCGCTTGGGTCTGCCCTATGACGAGGTCACTGCGAACGACATCGCCACCGGTGGTGCGCTCGACGACCTCGACGTGCTGGTCGTCCCGAGCGGCTCCGACAGCGCCGCGGCCTCGGCGCTCGGTACCGCGGGACAGCAGTCGCTCAAGGAGTGGGTCGCCGAGGGCGGCACGCTGGTGACGCTGCGCGACAGCTCACGGCTCGCGACCCGGCTCGGTCTCACGTCGGCGACGTACGACAACCCCACGTCCGACGTACCGGGCTCGCTGGTCCGGGTCGAGCTCGACCCGGAGAGCCCGCTGGCGGAGGGCGTCGGGGAGACTGCGTACGCGATGTACGAGTACGACTTCGTCTGGACCGTCGACGACCCGTCCGCGGCGCCGGTGCGCTACCCCTCGGCGGGCGACCCGGACTGGTTCGTGTCCGGCTTCGCGGAGGGCGAGGAGCAGCTGCACGGCACGGCGGCGGTGGTGGACGAGGCGTACGGCGACGGCCGGGTGGTTCTCTTCGGCTTCGAGCCGAACTACCGCGCCTTCACCGACGGCACGGCGAAGCTGCTGCGCAACGCCATTCTGGGCCCGGTCCCGGACACGCTCGCCGCGGGCATGGCACCAGGCCGGACCCCGGTGCGACAGCAGGCCACCGTGGCCGCCACGGACCGCCTCGTCCTCAGCGTCCGGCCGGGCGCTGAGGACGAGGTCAGGGAGCTGCTTCAGAGGTACGACGCCCGCGCGGACGTCGTGCGGAGCGCTCGCACAGTGAGCTTCCGGGTGGACCTCGGCGGCCTGCGCAGCGACGAGCACCCGTGGGCTCAGCGGCTGGCCGACGACGCCGTGGGTCTGGGACGCCGGGTCGTGGCGATCCGGGTCCCCTGACCGCCCCGCGGACCGGCCGGGGTCTAGGCTCCGGCCGGTCCGCCCGTCCTGGGTCCGAAGACCCTGGTCACCCGCCAGCAGACGTGCTCTGCTGGCGCTAGCCGGACGGGAGCCGAAGCATGGACGAGATCGAGGCGGGGCATCGGGCGGTGCCGCACACGGCGGACCTTCGGGTCGAGGCGTGGGCACCCACCCGCGAGGACTGCATCGCGCAGGCGGTGCTCGGGACGGTCGAGAGCTTCCTCGACACGTCGGCGGCTCACCCGGAGCGCACCCGCCGATGCCGGTTGAGCGCACACAGCGACGAGGACCTGCTGGTCGCAGTGCTCGACGAGGTCATCTTCCTGCTCGACACCGGCGCCGAGGCACCGGTGGACGTCGAGCTCGAGCCCGTCGACGGGAACGTCGACGTACGGTTCGCGATGGTCGACGTGGGCGGCCTGTCCCAGGTGGGCGCTGTTCCGAAGGCCGTGTCGCTGCACGAGCTGTGCCTGGCCCGCGGGCCGGGTGGTTGGCACTGCTCGGTCACGCTCGACGTCTGACAGTCGGCGCGGGTCGAGCCGTCATCTCTGCCCGGCCAGTCCCAGGCACTCGAGGCCACCCGGACAGTTGGCAGCTGTCCGCCGGTGACTGAGCCACAGGCGCACCAGGCCGGCCTCGAGGTCACGCAGGTCGACGTCGGCCCGACCGGCGAGCGAGCGCAGCATCTCGAGTGCGTCCGCGTCCCCTGCGAGGAGCCCCAGGTGCTCGGCGGCGTCGGCGGCGCGCTTGTCGAGGGGCGGGTCCACCTCCGGCCACACACCCCGGAGCTCGCGAAGGAACAAGGAGACGGTCACGGGGCCCCATCCCGGGAGCGCATCCAAGTTGGCCCGGGTCTCGCCGAGAGAACCATCGCGCAGTGAGTCGACTCCCCGGCCTCGCAGAGCCTCGGCCAGCTTCTGCAGCCGGGTGGCCGTCTGGAAGTCGTAACGCGCGTAACCCCCTCGGTCGAGCACCTCGACGAGCTGGTCCCAGCTTCGTCCGCGGACCTCTGCCGGAGTCGTGATGCCCGCACCGGCCAGCTCCCGGTAGGTCCGCACTGCGGTCGAGGCAGAGATCCGGGCGCCGAACAGGGTGGACGCGAGCAGCCACCGCTCGATCTGCTCGTCACCGCCGTCGAGGTCGATGCCCATCTCCGTCGAGAACCGCCCGCCGAGCGCATCGAGGAGTCGTCTGGCGAGAGCCACGGGCTCCCCTGGGTCGGTGCGCGCCATCGTCTGCTCCCGTCCTGGCTGCTTGGTCCCAGGTTGCCTCACGCCGGCTGGTCACACGCAGGGTCTAAGGCCTCTGCCGTCGCCGGGCGCCGTGCCGGCCAGAGGCGGCGCCCCCGCCACCTGTCCGAGCAGGGCGAGACGCGCTCTGGCTGCCTGCTCGATGAAGTAGGGGTCCCCGCTGGGGAACTCGTCCACGCAGGCGGTGAGCACGCCGACCACGATGCCGCATCGCAGGTAACCGAACTCCGCAACGAGCTGCTCCAGCGCTGCTGAAAGCGCCAAGTCCATGCCGACCCTCCCGCCGAATGGGGTGGGGTAGGCCCCGTCGTCCCGACCCGGCCCTCGGGGGGCGTCGGGCACAGGGAACCGGGACGACGGGGATCCCTCCCTTCATCACTACCGCTGCGGGGTCGAACACCGTTACAGGAGTGAACGTGAGCGCCACAGCACCTAGACAGAGCGGCCGGTGACGCAGTACTCCCGTCCCGAGGGGTCGCGCAGCGTGGTCCATCCGTCGGTCCGCCGTACGACCGACGCACCGAGCTCCACGTGTCTTGCCACCTCGGCGTCACGGTCGTCGCACGCGAGGTCGAGGTGAGCCGTCACGACCGGCTGCTCGTCATCGAGCCGCTGCAGCAGGAGCTGGAGCGGCATGCCCTCGCCACGCGCCAGCCGGGCGAACTCGCTGTCGTCGGCATGCTGGGTCTGCTTCCATCCGCTGATCTCTCGCCAGAACGCCACCTCGGCTTCGAAGCGCGACGGCGGGATGTCCAGGCACACCTGGTCGACGAGACTCCGGCCACCCGGCCACAGCACCGGCTCGGGCCGCCGGCTGCCGGGGTGGTCGACGATGCAGAACGTGAGGCCACCAGGCGATCCGAGCACCACGTAGCCGAGCTCGTGGTAGCTCGCAGTGGCCCCCAGCTGCTCGGCGCGGGCCGCCAGGTCGTTGACGTCGTGGGTGTGCAGATCGAGGTGCAGCCCGCCCGGCGGCGACTGGATGACCCGCTGTGCCCGCAGGAACGCGTCACCGTCCGGCGGCAGCAACGTCGCGAACTCCTCGCGCCGGCCGCGGCGTGATGACAGCAGCGACCCGGTGACCGCACACCAGAAGCGCTCCGCCTCCGGCGCCCGGTCGTCGTCGGTGTCGAGGAACGCGCTGACCCAGCCGATGGCGTTCAAGACGCCGACACCGGCACGCAGTCGTTGCCGCACGAGCTGTCCGTGGGCCCGGTGGCATGGTCAGCCGGTCGGTGCAGCACAGCGTGGGCGGGTACGACGAGCGTGCCTCCGCCGTCGGTGGTCGCCCGACCGTCCACGATCAGGGAGTACCCGCCCTGCTCTCCCGGCGGGAACAGCAGCGTCACGTCTGGCCGCGCGACGAGGTTGGCGAGCGTCCGGTTACCGATGTCACCGACGGCGATCGCCCCTTCGCGCGTGGCGGGCTGGACCGCCACCGCATGTGGCCGCCCGTCCTCGGACACTGTCAGCAGGTAGGCGAAGCCGTAGCCATCCATGGTGTCCGCCAGCTTCGCCAGGTCAACCTTCACGCTCATGACAGCAGGCTACGCGCGGATGCGGTCGAG
Source organism: Nocardioidaceae bacterium (assembly GCA_035688575.1). Taxonomy (GTDB): domain Bacteria; phylum Actinomycetota; class Actinomycetes; order Propionibacteriales; family Nocardioidaceae; genus Nocardioides_C. Next base: position 24,231 of record DASSMS010000201.1, on the reverse strand, counting down.
TGTGCCGGCGTGCCCGAGGCGACACAGCGGACCGGCAGGGGACGCCGGGCAGACGCACCGTCTACTGCGACGACTCCAATGCATCGGTCAGCAGGGCAACGAGCGCCTCGAGCTGCACGTCGGCCGACGAGGACACCTCTTCGTCCGAGCCGTCGAGCGCCCGCGCCGCGAGCCCCGCCTTGCTGTCGATCAGCTCCGCGATCCTCGTGTCGATGGTCTGCGCGGCGATGATCCGCCAGGCGGTGACGGGCTCGTCCTGGCCGATGCGGTGGATCCGGTCGATGGCCTGGGTCTGCTCTGCGTCTGTCCAGGACAGCTCGGCGAGCACCAGGTTGGACGCGACCTGCAGGTTGAGGCCGACGCCGGCCGCGGTCAGGGAGCAGACCACGACGGAGACGTCGGGGTCGTTCACGAAGGCGTCGATGTTCTTCTGCCGCGACGCCCGGGTCTGGTCGCCGCGGATCGAGGAGAAGCGGATGCCGCGCTTGGCGAAGGTCTCCTCGGCGACGTCCATCACGTCGACGTGCTTGGCGAAGAAGACGACCTTGCCGACGTTGCGCGCGAGCTGTGCCGTGTAGTCGGCAGCGAGGCCGGCCTTCGCCTGGCCGATGCGGCGCATCATGCTGAACACGTTCTCGTCGGAATCAGTGCTCGTGTCCTCCCGCTCCCAGGTGGCCACCCGGCGGACGAGGTCGTGGTCGATGCCTTCGACGACGACGCCGGAGGTGCGGGCGGCGAGGGCGCTCTCGTACCGCTTCACCAGTCGCCGAGCTAGGTCGCGCTCGGCCTCCCGGATCGACCGGCCTGCCTCGTCGTCGAGCTCGACCGGCAGGTCGGCAACGCGCCGGGCGGGGATGTCCGCGGCGACGTCGACCTTGCGGCGACGGACGATGCCGAGGTCGACCACACACCGGCGAGCGGATGGGTAGAAGCCCGGGTCGCCAGGCTCCAGCCCGGTCTCCTCGAGCGCTTCCATCAGCTCCCCGAGCGGCTTCTTGTCGTCGATCCAGCCCAGGAACTGCCAGATGGCCCTGAAGTCCTCGATGTCGTTGATCAGCGGTGTGCCGGTGAGGGCCATCAGCAACGGTCTCGGGATGCGGGTACGGATGCGCTCGGAGAGCTCCAGCACGTGCTGCGAACGCTGGGAGGACTTGTTCTTGATGAAGTGGGCCTCGTCGACGACCATGCCGCGGAATCCGAAGTCACCGATCCAGCCGACGTGGCGGTCGAGCACCTCGTAGTTCACGACGACGATGTCGGCGAAGCCGTCGATCGTCTCACCGTCCCCGTGGATCACGGTGGCGGGACGGTTGGGTGTCCAGAGCGCGGCCTCGCGAGCCCAGTTGGTCTTGACGACGTTCGGTACGACGGCGAGCAGCGGGTAGGCGTTCGCCGCTTGGGCCGCGAGCAGCGCCTGGGCGGTCTTGCCGAGGCCGGGCTCGTCGGCAAGCAGGAAGGTCCGGTGGCCGGAAGCCGCGGCGGCGACGACCTTGGCCTGGTGTGGCATCAGCTCGAGGCCGGTCGGTAGCCGCGGCGAGGACGGCGCCGGCAGTGGCATGCACGAGGAGCCGCCGGCGGCGTACTCGAACGACCTGAAGAGCGGCCCGAGCAGCTCCCAGCCGGCGAGCCGTCGCGGGCGGACCCTGCTCTGCTCGGCGGCGGAGAAGTCGGGTGCGAGGAAGGGGTTGGCCAGCTGTCGAGACACGATCGACTGCGGCACGACCCGGCGCGCGGGGGCAGAGGTCGCCGTGGGCTCCGAGGGCTTGGCCTCGTCGGGAACCGACTCGACACCGGCGGCCTTCAGCATGTCGCGTTTGAGCAACCTGGCTGCGTCTGAGAGCTCGGCGCCCTCGTCGAGCAGCTCGAAGAGCGAGCTGTCGCGGGCGGCGGTCTTCGCAAGGATCGTCGCGATCCCCTCGAGGCGCTTGAACTGCTCGGACCGGTGCGCCTCGCTGCTGGTCTCGTCCGCCTTGACACGGGCACGCTCCTCGCGCGCCAGCAGGGCTACGACCTGGAACTTCGTGCGCACCGAAGACATCGCGGGCCCGCGCTGTACGGCGGTCTCGACCTCACGTACCGCGCGGGCGAGGACGGGGATGATGCCGTCGTTGTCGCGAGCGCGGACACGTCGCTGGTTCCGCGGGGCGGTACGGCGAGCGCCCGACTGGCGCTGGCCTCGTTGAGCCACAGACTCCTCCTCTGGAGCGTTCGGCACTATGTCGCGGCGGGATGGGGTACCGCCCGACGTCGTCGCGGCCAGGGACGCTGGGACGTCGACCGGAGGAGCCGGGTGGCTACTCCAAGACGCGATCGGTCCCACGGATCTACGAGAGATCAACTCGTCGAGCCCGACGGCCCGAACACGGTGGGATACCCACGGCCACCATCTGATGGCCGTCACCAGCCGCAGAGCGATGGTCGTCGCGGGACTGAGCGGCGTTGCCGAGGGCTGGTGAACCCATAGTAGCGCGCATCGCCTCGCGCGGAGACCTCGGTCGCCACATTACGGCAGCACGCCTCGCCACCCGGGACCTGAGCCGCTTGACGACCACCGCCCGACGCCATGCGCTCCTCCTGGCCGGGAACCGCCTCGACGTCCTACCGTGAGGCGGTGACACGCGCACCGGACGTGACCTCCCAGTGGATGGCACGTGGGGAACACGAGATCCCACCGACGGAGGCCTGGCTGACCGCCGGCGAGGTGGACAGGGCCGCCCGCCTGCGCTTCACGAAGCGGAGGACGGAGTACCTGCTGCGGCGATGGGTCTGTAAACAGGCCGTCGCGGTTGCCACGGGGATGCCGACCGACCTTCCTTCCCTGACACGCATCGAGGTGGCGAACCACCCCGGCGGGGCACCATATGTCCAGGTAGACGGGTCTGCGCTGACGCTCGACGTCTCGCTCACCGACCGCGCCGGATGGGCTGTCTGCCTCGTCGGCGCGTGCCGAGGGCGGGTGGGATGCGACCTCGAGATCGTGGAGCCGAGGTCGGCGGGCTTCGTCGCGGACTTCCTCACCCCGGCCGAGCAAGAGTTCGTCGACTCGCGGCCCGATGACCGGGACGCGACCGCCAACCTGATCTGGTCGGCCAAGGAGAGCGCACTGAAGGTGCTGCAGACCGGCCTCCGCCGGGACACACGCAGCGTCGAGGTGGTCGTTGCGGCACCCGAGGGCGACGGCACGGGCTCAGCCAACGGGTGGGCCAGACTCGAGGTCCGGACCGCGGAGGGCGGCCTCATGCCCGGTTGGTGGCGGCGCGACGGGGTCTTCCTGGTCACGGTCGCAGCGGAGAGGCCGCTCCCTCCACCCACGTCGATGCTCGGCTCCGTGGACCTTGCCGCCGTACGGCCGACACACTCCTGGCTGTGCCGGCCCCTGTCGCCCTGACTCCGGCTGAAGCGTGCCCGGCCGCTTCAGCCTCCCTGGGCCATCGCGCGCGCCATTCCACGCTCGACGGCGTCCACGACATAGGACCGCAGGTCTCGGGAAGAGATGATCCGGTCCACGGACCCGACCTCACGTGCTCGCTGGATCGTGTGGATGGCGTCGAACTCGTCGGCGACCTGCCCCAGCTTCTCCGAGCGGACCTCGTCGCTGAGCCGGGCCAGCTGCGCCCGCAGGGCTCCTGCGTCTGGCCCGTCCGCCGAGGCGATGGCCTCGCGCAGCTCGACCACGCGCGGGTCGGTGTCGGTACGAGCTCGAACCTCGCGGATGAAGACCGTCGCGGCGGCGGGAGCCCCACCGATGACCGAGGCGTAGGAGCCCTCGAGGGCTGCGATCTCCATGAGTGGGTTGAGCCTCTTGGAGAAGACCACGAAAGCGCCTCCGTGGTAGCGGGAGATGACGACGAAGACGATGGGCCCGTCGAAGTTGGTCACCGCGCGGCCTAGCTCCGCGCCGTACTCCAGCTGCCAGTGCCGCATCGACTCCGGCGAGCCGTCGAAGCCCGACAGGTTGGCCAGTACGACGAGGGGCCGGTTGCCGCTCGCGGCGTTGATCGCTCGGGCTGTCTTGCGGGCGGACTGCGGGAACAAGGTGCCAGAGGTCCACGACGGGGGGCCGTCGGCCGGCACGTAGCCCCGCCGGGCGAGGGTCCGCGACTCCAGCCCGAGCATGCAGACGGGCAGGCCGCCGATGTGGGCGTCCCAGACCACCGAGGTCTCGCCGCCCCTCCAGCGGGCCCACCGCTCCAACGGCTCGGAGTCGGCGTCGGCCACAGCCCGCATGACTGCCCGGATGTCGAAGGGCTTCTTGCGCTCGGCGTTCAGCTCCGCCGAGAAGATGTCTCCCACCGTGTGCAGATCCGAGCCCGCTACCGCGGGATGCCGAGCCGTCCGCACGTCGCGGTCGACAGGGTCGGTGGTCGACGCGCGGCGTGGGAAGCGCTCACCGGGGACGACGTAGGTGTGGTCGTAGTGGCGCAGGAGCAAGCGGCACGCGTCCTCGATGCTCGCGGCCCAGTACTGCGCCTGCCCGTTCGGGCCCATCACCCGGTCGAACCCGCCTATCCCGAAGTTGTCGTCGGCCGAGACCCCACCGGAGAAGTCGAGCGCCTGCTTGCCGGTCAGCACCATCGCACTCGTCGGCATCATCACCAGGATGCCGCGGGTGTGCATGAGCATCGTGGCCTCGGCGTCCCAGTAGGGCTGGCCGCCCACGTTGATGCCGGTCACCACGATGTTGATCTCGCCGCCGCCTTGGGTGAACTCGATGAGCCCACGCAGCACCGCTGCGATCCAGTCCATGTTCTCGGTGCCGCTGTCCATGGCGATCAGCGCGCCCGACGACACCGCGTACCACTCGACCGGCACCCGCATCCGTTGCGCCAGGTCGAGCGCGGCCAGGATCCTTCGGCACTCCGGCTCCGCGAGGTTGCCGAGTCCTCGGGTCGGGTCACTCAGCAGAGCGACGCGTGTCAGGCCCTCCGGAACCTTTGCGGTCCGGTTGGTGATCAGTCCGACGATGACGTTGGCGGTGTTGCGTCCAGGCTCCCGTTCCACGGGCACGAGAGCGCCGTCGGGTCCGAGGTCGTGCTCGACGAAGGCCCCCGGTGGGAAGTCGGCAGAGCCACCCGGTTCGGGGGTCAGCATCCGCACGATCTCGTACGGGTAGGGCACGCCGAAACGCTGGGCGAGCAGCACCTTCTGCCGGTACGGCGTGAGGGGCCGCACCGGTTCGTTGCCCAGCGGCCTCTCCTGCACGGTCACCCCGTGGCCCCCCACGCCCTGGACCTCGAGAACCGCGTCTCGCACGGTGCCGTTCTCCTGGATGCGTACCCGCAGCAGGACCTTCTCCAGGTCGGCGCCTTCGGCCAACGGGGCGAACGAGCTGGCCAGGCTGGGCCAGGACTCTCGCGGCACGTTCCACAACGGCCGCACGTAGAGCACGATCCGGTTGGCCTTGGGGCGCTCCCGCGGTGGGAACCTGGTGAGGGCCGTGCGCATCGCGGCCAGCGCCTGCAGTCCCATCCGCCCCAGCCACGGGTACGTCGTCTCCCCCTCGGCGTCCTGGACCGGGGTGAGGTCGCGCACCTCCGCTAGGGCGAACAGCCGATGGTCCTTGGGGTTCTCGTGGGCAACGCCGTGGAAGAGGTAGACGTCCTCGGCGGAGGCCAGGCGGCGGAGGCGGAAGTGCGAGAGCCGCCAGAGGTCGAGCCGCTTCGCGAGCATGGGGTGGAGGTTGCGGTAGAGCTGGTCCTCACGCAGTCCCCCGTCTGCCTGGGGACGGTAGCTGAGGTGAACGGTCCGGAAGTGCTCGGCCTCTTCGCCTCCGGTGCTCGTCACGGTGACGTCTACGCGCCAAGGCACCCTGCCGAAGTCGCACGCAGCGAGCAGCTCCTCCACTTGTGGAGCGATCTCCTCGACCGGGATGCGTTCACCGTCCCGCCAGGTGGCGAGATCGACGGTGACCTGACGGTCCGGAGACACATCGGCGAGGTGGGCGGCCACCGCGCTGGCGACCTCGGGCAGCCGGTCCAGCCGGGAGTAGGCGACCACCAGGTGGATGTGCTTGTTCTCCCAGTCGTAGTCCGCTGCGCACAACAGCTCTCCCTCGCGCTCGTCGAAGCGCACGTTCCGCAGGTCCCGGATCCGGTAGAACCGGCGGGCGTAGACCTCCAGGATCGTTCGGCGGAAACTGTCGTCGTCGGTGTGGAGCCACCGTCGCAGCAGGGCACCGCGCTGAGGGTGAGGCGAGCGCACCAGTTGCACGATCGCGGCTTCGCGTCCCGGGCCGTCCGGGTCCGCCTGCACTGCGTCGAGGACCCGCTCGGTCTGGTCGTACTCCTCGGTCACGAGCGCCTCGAGCAGCGGTTCGTCGAAGTAGTGGAACCGGACGTCGCGGGCGAGCTCGGCGATGCCCTGGTCCCTCCCCTGTGTCGCTGCGGCCAAGCGGTCGAGTCGGGCCCGCATGTCGGCGTCGGCCCGCGGCGCGAGCACCGCCCACGCCCGCAGCCGTCGGCCGAGGATCGCGAGCACGACGGGAGCCAGCTCACCGACCCTGCTGAAGGAGCGGAACATCCACACCACGGCTGCGTCCAGCTGCGGCGTGCGCTCGAGACCGACGACGCCGTAGCGGGCCAGCGCCGCTTCGAGCCGAACACGGTAGACCTCGGGCAGCCCGGCCCGGTCGGCGTCCAGCCACTGCATGTAGGCGAGGAGGTACTCCTGGGTGCTGCTGGCCGTCAGCGCGTCCTCGGGTTCGGTCTCCGTCCTGGGCCGGTACAGCGCCCCGACCTCGGCGAACAGGTCGAGCAGGCCGTCCTCGCAGCGGAGCAGGCCCGCGTCATCGGGTGGGCTGATCTCGCCGAGCCTGCGCTGCTCGACCAGCAGCCTCTTCAAGGTTGCGGGGTCCAGGTCGTAGCCGAGCAGGTAGTTGCGCAGCGAGCCGAAGACCCGATCGCAGGGGGGCGTGCCGGGGGCCGGCCGCGCCTCCAGGCCGGAGAGGTCCAAGGCTCCGGCACCGGGCACGCTGCTGCCCGCGGCCGCCTCCGCGGCCCTGATGCGCAGGATGGGGGCGCCCGCTCCGACCTGAGCATTGGACACCACCTCGACGGCGGACACCTCCCCTGGGTAGGGCGCGGTGACCGTGGACTCCATCTTCATGCTCTCCAGCACGGCCACGGGGTCGCCCTCGGCGACCTGGTCTCCGGGCTGCACCAAGACGGAGACGACGAACGCCGGCCACCCGGCGCGGACGACGCCGCCGTCGTCGCGAACCACGCGGTGGGTGGTCTCGTCCACGATGATCCGGAACATCGCCCCTTGTGTCACCGCTACGACACGGTGGTGACGACCGCCGCACCGGATCCGCCGCTCGTACTCGTTCACGAAGTCGACGGAGAGGTCGGCCGCGACGCTGCCCCAGCGCACCCGGAAGGACCCGGGGGACGTGCGGTACACCGCGAGGTCATAGGTCACCCCGGCGTAGCGCAGCTGCACCTTCGCCCCGACGCTGTCGGGGATCTCAGGGCGTCCGCGCCGCGCGCCGGCATGGAAGGCCGCCTCGACGCCCGCATGCTCAGCGGCGTACGCCTCGACGGCGGCGGCCAGCAGAGCCACCGGCTGCGGCGGTGGCACGTGCGCGTCCGCAGAGGTGAGCCGGTCAAGCCAGCGGTTGTCGACCTCTCCTGAGCGCAGCTCGGGCCGGTCGAGAAGGGTGAGCAGGAAGGACCGGTTGGTGGTGCCGCCCTCGACGACGACGGCGCTCTGGGCCAGGGCCCTCCGGAGCCTGGCCAACGCCTCGTCGCGGTCGCGGCCCCAGGCCACGATCTTGGCGATCATCGAGTCGAACTCCGCCGAGATGGTGTCGCCCTCGCGGATTCCGGAGTCGACGCGCACGCCGCTGCCTGTGGGCAGTCGGAGCATCGCGATTCGCCCGGGTGCAGGGACGAAGCCCTGCTCCGGGTCCTCGGCGTACAGCCGGGCCTCGACGGCATGGCCGTTCACCGGAGGTGGCTCCCCCTCCAGCTTTCCTCCCGCAGCGACGTGGAGCTGGAGCTTGACCAGATCGAGGCCCGTCGTCGCCTCGGTGACCGGATGCTCGACCTGCAGCCGGGTGTTGACCTCCATGAAGAGGAACTGACGCGTCTCCGGGTCGACGAGGAACTCCACCGTTCCCGCGTTGTGGTAGCCCACCGCCGTCGAGAGCCGGATGGCTGCCGCCTTGATCGCCTCCTCGGTGGCCGCGTCGAGCGCGGTGGAGGCAGACTCCTCGATCACCTTCTGATTCCGGCGCTGCACGCTGCAGTCACGGACCCCGACGGCCCAGGCGGTCCCGTAGACGTCGGCGATCACCTGCACCTCCACGTGGCGCGCGGCCTCGACGTACTGCTCGAGGAAGACCGCGGGGTCACCGAAGGCCAGCTCGGCCTCTCCTCGCGCCGAGGCCAGGGCAGGTGCGAGCTCGTCCGGGGTGCGGACCAGCCGGATCCCGCGACCGCCGCCGCCGGCGGCCGCCTTCAGGAGCACCGGGTAGCCGAGCCGCTCGGCCTGAACCGCCGCGTCCGCGGCGTCGTCGACCGGCCCTCCACCCCAAGGCACGACAGGTACGTCCGCCTTCTCGGCCAGCCGCTTCGAGGTGACCTTGTCGCCGAGCATCCTGATGGTGCCGCTGTCGGGGCCCACGAAGACGATGCCGGCCTCCTCGCACCGTTGTGCGAACGAGGCACGCTCCGACACGAAGCCCCAGCCGACCCAGACCGCGTCGCAGGACGCCTCGACGAGAGCCTCGACGACCGCCGCCTCGTCGAGGTAGCGCGACTTGCGGTGCCCGTCGCTGGGATCGACGTAGGTCGCCGACCCCAGGTCGACCGCCTCGTCAGCCTCCTGGACGAACCACGCTTCGGCGTCCGGGTCGGTGTAGAAGGCGACCGTCGTGATGCCTGGACGGTCCGATTCGTGAACCCTCTCGGCACGGTTCAGCTCAGCCACGGCGGTGAGTAGGCGCATCGCCGGCTCACCGCGGTTGACGACACCCAGCCTGCGAATCTGCATCACGTTCGCTCCTCAGTCCCGTCCGGCCATCACGTCCCGGAGCGGTGCACGGACCTCGTCGGCCAGCCCGCCCGGCAGCGGCACAGTGTGGTAGCCCTCCAGACGGAGGACGACGCGTCCCGTCGGGTCGAGCACCTCGCAGTCGAAGACTCCGGGCTCCCCGGCCACGGGGTGCGCGACCGCGACGACTCCTTCGGGTTGCTCGCCGACCAGCTCATCGAGCACGCTCAACCGGTCGACGTGGGCGGGAAGGGCCAGCCGGCCCTCGTTACCCGCCTCCCACAGTCCTGCCACCTGGAAGCACAGCTCCTCCAGCCGCGGCCGAAGAAGTGTGGGGACTCCGGCCGGGGTCCGGTCCTCCGGGAGATGATCGGCGAGGCGCCCGGCCGCTCCCCCGTCGTCGCGCCAGGCCTCCCCCACGACCTGGTACGCCGGGCCGTGGAAGTACAGGCGGTAGACGTCGGGCGGGGTGATTGCCGGTGCGCCCTCGGACCGGCCCACCGGACCTGCGTCCTCGCGGGCGAGCGAGTGCGTGGCCAGCCGGACACGTCCCGTGAAGTGGACCCTCCGCTGCGGCGACTCGGCTCCCGGCAGGAGCCGCTCGGCCTCGAGCCGGCAGTCGGCAACGAGGTCCTTGCCGTCCGGGCGGAGAGCCGCGGTGATCGTCACCGTCCGCGGTTCGCTGCGGTAGAACTTCACCGGGGCCAGGAAGTCCACGTCCTCCTCCGCCACGACATGCCATTGCGGCACGAGCAGGCGCGCTACCTCGGCGAAGGCCTCCATGCCCATGACTCCGGGCAGGACCGGCGTTCCGTCGATCCTGTGGTCGTCCAGGAAGGGCTGGGCTGCGGGATCCAGCGTCGTGCGCACCACCAGGCCCTCGAGCACGTTCGCCCCGACCACCTCGCCGACGAGCGTCCCGCCCTGGCTGTCGATCGCGGCAAGGTCGAGCCCGCCCGTGGGGTGGTACGCATCAGCCATCCGGCCCAGGCGGCCGGCAACCACGACCTCACCCCGGAAAGGGTGCGAGGTGAGCTCGCGCCTGATCCACGCGACGCCCGCCTCCGGCGGCAACATCTCGACGCCGGCCATCTCCATGATCTTCGGAATCGATCCCCGTGTCGCCATGCCGATCCCGCCCCACGCGGTCCAGTCGACAGCGATCCCCCGAGTGTCCGGGCGAGTACGCCGGAAGCTGCTCGTGATCTTGCACAGCAGGTCGTTGGCCGCGCTGTAGTCGACCTGCCCGGCATTGCCGAACCGGCCGGCAACCGAGGAGAAGACCACTGTCGAGGCGATAGGCATTTCACCCGCAGCGCTCACGACGTTGAACCAGCCGTCTGCCTTGACGTCGTGCACCAGGTCGAACTCGCGTTCCTCCTTGTCCGGCAGCGCCCGGCTGACCTCGACCCCGGCCGCATGCACCAGCAGGTCGATGCGATCCGTGGTCTCCCGGATCTTCGCCATGACCCGACCCACCGCGCCCGCGTCGGTGAGGTCCACGGAGTGGTAGCTGACCTTGCCACCGGCATCCTTCACGGCGTCGATGGCCGCGAGAGCGGCACTCGAGCGCTCGAAGCGGGCCAGCTCCTTCTCGATTGCGACAGGCGTCGGCCGCTCCCCCTTCTCCTTCATCCTGGCCGCGAGGACGCTCTTGAACGCATCCCGGTCCTCGACGTACTGCCTCAGGTCGGGGTCGGCCGGATCCGGCTCGGGCGTCAGGTCGAGCAGGTGGAACATCCCGCCAGAAACCCGCGCCAGATCCGCGGTGATCGCCGCGACGATGCTCCCGGCCGCTCCAGTCACCAGCACGGTGCTGTCCGCACCGAGCGAGCTCGCACCCTCGACGGGTTTGTCCTGCGGAGGGAAAGGCCGTGCCGCCAGGCCGACGCCCCAGCGCTGGCCCTCGACATGACCGACCTCGACACAGCCCGGGTCGCGCAGCGTCTCCGCGACGAGGAGCTCCGCCACCTCCGTCGCCACATGGCCCAGAGGTAGGTCAACTGCCTTGACCAGGGCGTCGGGGAGCTCCTTCTTGTAGGACTTCGCGAAGCCTGTCACGGCTCCGCCCATCGGAGCCGTCGCACCGGCCTCGTCGTACCCGTGGAAGCCGCCGAGACTGGTCCCGGTGACCAGGAAGGGAGCGTCGTCGTACAGCTGGCGCATGGTCGCGTACAGCGCCTTGACCCGGCGGCGTAGGCTCTCCCGCCATCCGCCGAGATCGAGGGTTCCGTGCGGTCCCTCGTCATCGAGCGCTGCGAGCCAGTAGACCCCGGCGACCTTGCCCTCAGACCGCCACGCCGTCAGCGCCTCGACGATCTGCTCGGTCGGCGTACCCGGGTCGATCGGAAGCGTGGTGACCCCCGCCTCGGAGAGACGCTGCAGGAGCGCATCGGCGACCCCTCCCTCGTCACGCATGACCACAACGCGCACGTCCGGGGCGAGAGTGATCCCAGTGGGGACGCACTGGTCGAGAGCCGGGCGCAGGACGGGCGCAGGCTCCCGCCGCGGCATGCGGTCCACCGCATCGAGGTCACCGCCCACCGTTGTGGGGTGCACCGCAGCTGCAGCTGGTGCCGCCGCCTGCGACGGAGCAGCCTCCACAGGCGCAGGCGCCTCCGCGGACGGCACGGCCCCGACCGGCTGCCCGGTCTTGTCCAGGATCCAACCGATCACATGCGTCAACGTCGGGAACTCCCGCAACGACAACGAGTCGTCACGCTCCACCCCGAACCGCTGCCGCACCGCAGCGAACACCTCAGCCTGCTTGACCGTGTCCACCCCCAGATCCGCCTCCAGATCCAGGTCCAGGTCCAACAGATCCGGCGGATACCCCGTCATCTCCGCCACGATCGACACCACCGCATCCGCCACCTCATCCCGCGACGGACCAGCACCCACCGGCGCGGCAGCCGTCGATACGGCCGGAGCCGCCGGCGCGGCCGCCACAGGCGCCGACTCAGCCGGCTCGACCGGAGCTGCCGAAGCCTCGAGCGTTGCCGGCGCAGGCGCGCCGGGAATGACCGCAGCAGGCGCGGGCGCTACGGTCGTGCCGGCCCTGGCACCGTCGGTCGGAGCGACCGAGTCCGCGGACGCGACCGAGTCCGCCGCAGGATCGACCGATGCCGCGGCTGCTGCCGCCACCGGGGCGGCCGCCGGCCGCACCGAGGCGGCCACGGGCTTGGACGACGGCGGGCCTTCGTCCACCACACGCAACCGCCGGCTGGTGACCTCCAGGCGCGCACCGACGGAGCCGTTGATGGCGTCCAGCCACCGCTGCCAGGCCTGGGGGTCGACGATCCGGTAGGCGTAGCCGAGCTCGCTCGGCGACCGATGGCGGCCGTCGGGAACCGGGGTCCACCGCAGCAGTGACATAGCGATCTGCGACCCGAAGCCGGCGGCCAGGCGGAGTGCGTGCCGCACCGGGTAGGCGCCGCCCTGCGAGAGGTTGAGGTCTCCGAGCTCTGGGTCGGGCTCCTTGTAGTTCGGTACCGGCGGCACGATTCCGGTCTCGAGAGCCTTGATGGCCACGACGTCCTCGATGCCCGCACCCATCGCATGCCCGGTGAATCCCTTGGTGTTGGTGATCACGATCGAACCTGCCTCGGCCCCGAACGTGGAACGCAACGCGTTGATCTCTGCCGAGGCGCTGCCGCCTCGCGCAGGCGTGTACGTCTCGTGGGAGACGAAGACGGTCGAGTCGGCGATGTCGTGGCGGTCCACCCCATGCTTCTCCGCCTGGGCGAGCACCGTCTCCATCACCTGGGCGATGTGGCGCACGTCGAGGCGGGTCCCGTGGAAGGCGCTGTTCGCAGTTACCGCCCCGAGGACCTCACAGATCGGCTGGAGTCCGCGTTCCCGCGCAGCCTCGGCGGACTCCACGACGAAGGCCGCCGCGCCCATCCCCACGACCATGCCGTGGCGGCGCCGGTCGAACGGGGTGGCCGCGTCCTCCACGGACTCGTCCGTGGCAGCGGCTCCGGACGCGAGGAACCCGGAGGCGACCCAAGGCAGCAGCGTGTCCGTGGTGACGTCGTCCGCGGAGACCACGACCACACGGCGGCAACGGCCGGCACGAATCCAGTCGTGAGCCAGCGACAGCGCCTGGGTGGTGCTCGCGCAGGCTGCGTTGACCTGCGTGTTGGGTCCTCGGGCCCCGATGATCTCCGCGAACTGGGAGTGCCCCATGGACAGGCACCGGAACAGGAACCGCCGGTCGAACGTGAACGGCTCGGCCTCGAGCTGCTGGCGGAGCTCGGTGATCCGACGGTCGACCTCTCCGACCGCGGGCTCGTCCCCCTGCATCCTTGAGCGAACGGCTTCGAGGGCGAGCACCTGCTCGCGGCGGCCCCGGTCCGTGTAGTACTTGGTCAGGTCCTCCGCGAAGGAGTCGTAACCGGGGAATGCCGAGGCGAAGATCACCCCGGTGTCGTCACGTAGGGCATCGGGCAGACCCCACCGCTCGGGCAGGCTGGAGCCCAGAGAGGTGGTCTTGTAGCGCATCACGAGCGGTAGCCCCGCATCGCGCATGGCGTCGAACCCCGAGCCGATGGCCAGCCGGGTGACGGAGTCGAGCGCTTCGTCGCGAGCGGTGTCGACGCCGAACTCCTCGACCACGTCGAGTGGCGCATGCCTACCTGCCAGCTTCACGACCTCGGCCTCGTCGTCGATCGTCTCGAAGGTCGGGTCGCCGGACTCGCGCTTGACCAGGCGGGTTATGTGCAGGTCGACCATCTGCTGACGGAACCGTTGCGGGATGGTGCCGATGAACTGCTGGCCGTCCAGGATCCTCTTGATGTTCTCGTCGTCGAAGACGTGGTCCACACCTGGCAGACCCAGCGCTGCGCCGGTGATGACCACAGGCTCCGGCTCGCTGACCTCGGGTCGACCGGCCGGGGCGGTCGCCGGCGCTCCGTGGAGACGAAGGCCCTGTTCGATGGCGTCTGCGAAGATCCGGCCGAGCTCGACGTACTGGTCGGTGCTCATGGAGGGTCCAGCTGGCGAGTCGGGGGCGGGTGCGGCCGCTTCGGACACAGGGGCGGCCGACGCAGCGGCGGCCAGCACAGGGGCGGCCAGCACAGGGGCGGCCAGCACGGGGGTGGCCGGGACCGACTCAGGAGCGTCGGCTGGACCTGTGACCTGTTCGGCGGTCCGAAGACCCAGACCCGCAGCCCAGAGACCGCACAGTGCCGCGTTGAAGGAGGCGAGGTCGCCGCTCTTGGGGTGGTTGGTGAACAGCGCGAGGACGTCCTCGTGGTCGCCCAGCACGTCCTCGACGAAGCCGTGCAGTGCCTTCTTGGGTCCCACCTCGACGAAGACGCGTGCTCCGGCGTCGTACAGGGTGTGGAGGCCACGGACGAACTGCACCGGGGAGGCGACCTGCCGGCCGAGCAGGTCGAGCATGGTCTCGAGGTCGGCCCCGTCAGGATAGAAGTCCCCGGTCACGTTCGAGACGATCGGCAGGATCGGGGCGTGCAGGTCGAGTCGTGCCAGAGCCTCCTTCAGTGGCTCGCTCGCCGGCGCGACGATCGAGGTGTGGAAGGCGTGGCTCACCGGGATCCGGGCCGCGGTGACCCCCTCTGCCCGGAAGGCGGCGACCGCCCGCTCCACCGCCTCGGTCGCCCCGCCGATCACCGCTTGGTTGTTGCTGTTGATGTTCGCGATCACGACGTTGCCGTTGATCGAGTCCACGACCCGCTCGATCTCTGTCAGCGGACCGAACACGGCCGCCATTGCCCCGTTGTCGTCCACCGAGATGGTTGCCATCTCGTGGCCCCGGGCGCTCACTGCCTCCAGCGCGGCTTCGAAGGTCATGGCACCAGCCGCGACGAGGGCGCCGTACTCCCCCAGGCTGTGGCCCATCACCATGTCGGCCCTCACCCCGTAGGCCTCGAGCAACCTGGTCAGGGCCAGGTCGGTGGCCAGCACGGCGGGCTGGGTGATCTCGGTCCTCGTCAGCTGCTGCTCCAGCTCGCTCACCGCGTCCGGGTCGTCCGCGTCGATGAAGATGTACGACGACAGCGGACGTCCCAGCAGCGGCGTCATGATCCGGTCGGCCTCCGCGAACGTCTCGGCGACGACCGGGTCATGACCTCGCAGGTCCTTCAGCATGTTCACGTACTGCGAGCCCTGGCCGGTATACAGGAACGCGACCTTGGGGGCCGGGCCTCGCCCGACGAAGACACCTTGGGCCCGAAGCATCTTCCACATGGCGGGCGAGCCGGCTCCGAGCGCCTTGACGGCCTTGCCGGCCTTCGCCGCGAGGTCGGCCGCGTCGGCGTAGTCGATGGCTACCCGGACCGCGGCGTCGGCCAGTGCAGGGTCGGGTGCCGCCGGTGCAGGCGCGCTGCCCGACGCCGCCTCAGTGGCCACGCGCCCCAACTGCGAGACGAGGTCGGCGTCATCGCGCCCACCAAGCACGAGCGCGCCCCGCAGCGGAGCCTTCGGCACGCCCTGACCGTCTGCCTGGCCGAGGGCCGCCGTCACGGTCGCCCTTGGCACCTCCGCCGACGCGAAGGACCGGGCGTCGTGCTCGGAGCGGTGCCTTCCGGGGACGTACTCCTCCAAGACGGCGTGGAAGTTGGTGCCGCCGAAGCCGAACGCGCTCACGCCGGCGCGGCGTGCGCCCTCGGGGTCGGCCGGCCACTCCCGCAGCTCGGTGTTCACCCGGAAGGGAGTCCGGTCCCAGTCGACGTTGGGGTTGGGGTCACGGAAGTGGAGGCTCGGGGCAAGCTGCTTCGCATCCAGCTGCATCACCATCTTGAAGAGCCCGGCGGCACCTGCCGCGGCCTTGAGGTGACCGATGTTGGACTTCACCGACCCGAGGGCGATGGAGCCGGGCTCCGCTCCGGAGCCGCCGAAGACGTCGCCGAGGCTGGCCAGCTCGGAGGCGTCCCCCACCCTGGTCGACGTGCCGTGTGCCTCGATGGCCGAGGCAGCAGCCGGCTTCAGCCCTGAGTTGACCCACGCCCGCTCGACGGCCAGCCGCTGGCCGACGGGGTTGGGGGCAGTGATGCCCTTCCCCTTGCCGTCGCTGGAGCCCCCGAGACCCAGCAGCACGGCATAGATGTGGTCGCCGTCGCGCTCGGCATCCGCGAGCCGCTTGAGCACGAAGAGTGCGGCTCCCTCACCCATCACGAAGCCGTCCGCGCCGGTGTCGAACGGACGCGTGCCGGTGGCGGAGAGCGCCCCGATCTTGCAGAACTTCACGAAGCCGTAGACGCCCATGTTGCGGTCCACGCCGCCGGTGACCACTGCGTCGTAGTCCCCGTTGACGAGTCCGCTGACGGCGGCCGTCGTCGCCGCGAGTCCGGAGGCGCAGGCGGCGTCGGTGGTGAAGTTGGGACCTCGGAAGTCGAACAGGTTGGCCACCCGACCGGCCAGGACGTTGGACAGCTCACCGGGCATGGTGTCCTCGTTGATGTCCAGCTCGTGGGCGAGGAACCGTTCGTGCCAGTCGGTGATGATCGCCGACTGCTGGTCCGGCGGCAGCGCGGCGAAGGAGGGTGTCTGTCGGAGGTCGCGGCTGAGCTCCGGGAACTGGATGCGCAACGACGTCCGGTAGTGCTTGTCGCCGCCGATCGCGTTGCCGATGATCACGGCGACCCGCTCGGAATCCACGTGCCAGTCCGGCCAGCCCGCGTCCACCAGGGCCGAGCGCGCGGCGGACACCGCCCACTGCTGGCCGACGTCGAGCTGCTCGGCAACCTTCGGCGGCACCGGAAGCCTCCATTTCAGGGGCTCCCACGGGTGCTCCCGGACCCACCCACCGATGCGGCTGTAGGTCTTGTCCGGCGCCGACGGGTCAGGGTCGTAGTAGAGCTCGGGGTCCCACCGCTCGGGCGGTACGTCGCTGATCGAGTACCGACCCTCGCGCAGGTTCTGCCAGAAGGAGGTGGCGTCAGGGGCATCCGGCATGATCGCGGCGACACCGACGACGGCGACCGGTGTGTTGTGGTGCTCGTTCATGGTCATTCCTTTGGTGCGTCAGGGGGCGACGCGGTCGTAGATGACGTCGGCGACGGCGTCCATGTCGGCGAGCAGCCCGGCCTGGGCAGCTCGTACCGCTTCCAGCGGGAGGCCGGCGAGAAGCTGGGCGGAGGCACCCGGCTCGGCCGCCCCGGAGACCCAGCGGGTCCCCTCCTCGGCGACCTTGAGCGCTGCGTCCCGGGCGAAGACGCGGCTGATCGTGGCCAGGCCGGTGGCGTCGAACCGGCGGTCGGCCTTGTCGGGCAGCGTTCCCTCGGCCGCCGCGACGGCGCGGCGGACCAGTGCGCCGGCGGACTCCGCGTAGGCGATCAGCTCCCCGAGCCGCAGCAGGACGTGCTGGTTGCGGGTGAGCCGGCCGACCCGGCAGGCCTCGAGGACGCCGGCGAGGCACTCCAACGCAAGTGCGGTCACGTCCGCCCCGACCCCAGGGTGCGCCGGGTGCAGTGCACGGACCTGCCCGGCGAGCTCCTGGTAGTGGGCGCCACGGGTCTTGAGGTGGTGCTGCCACCTGTCCCGAGCGATCGTCATCTCCAGGATCTCGGAGGTGCCTTCGTAGATCGTGGTGATCCGGACGTCTCGGCGGATCTTCTCCACGATGTAGGGCCGGGTGAAGCCGTAGCCGCCATGTGCCTGGATCGCGGCGTCGGCCGCGGCGACGCCGGCCTCCGTGGAGAGGTACTTCGCGATCGCGCCCTCGGTGTTGAGGGCACCGTCCGTCCCCTCCCCGGCGTCGATCCTTCTTGCCGTCTCCTCGACGAACGCGCGAGCCGCCTCGAGACGGGCGACGTGCGGGACGACCAGCTTGTGGGTGTAGCCCTGCTTCTCGCTCAGCGGGGCACCACCTTGGACGCGTTGGGTGGAGTACCGGATCGCACGGTCGATCGCCTCCCAGCCTCCGCCGAGGCCGAACGCGGCGACCATCAGGCGGGTGTACCCGAAGACCTGCTGTGCCTGGACAAGCCCGCGACCCTCGACGCCGCCCACGAGGTTCCCGGCAGGTACGACCACGTCGTCGAGGAAGAGAGCTGCGGTGTTCGACAGGCGGATCCCGTGCTTGTCCTCAGGCGGCGCAGAGGACAGGCCTTCCGTGCCACGCTCAACGATGAACCACGAGGGCCCGCCGGGCGCCATGGCGAGCACAGTGCAGGCGTCAGCGATGCTCCCGTTGCTGATCCACTGCTTGCGCCCGTTGATGCGGTATCCGCCGGTCCCCTCCCCCTCGGACCCATCCACGGGCACCGCCGTCGTCGACATCGCCGCCAGGTCGCTTCCGGCCTCCGGCTCAGTGGCCGCGTAGGCGAAGATCGTGCCCTGCTCCGCGATCCGGCCGAGCCACTCCTTGCGCTGGTCGTCGGTGCCCCCCATCAGGATCGGGTCGCTGCCCAGGAACGTGGCGAAGACCGACGTACCCAGGCCGATGTCCACGCGCGCCATCCGTTCACAGACACGGTAGGAGTCGAAGGCACCGCCACCCAGGCCGCCGTACTCCTCCGGGATGAAGACCAGATGAACGCCGAGCGCGTCACTGCACATGGCGCGAACGGTGTCCTCGGGGCACCTGTCCTCGTGGTCGAGGTCGAGCATCCGGCTCTCGGGAAGCTCGGCGGAGACGAAGTCGCCGAGAGCCTCGAGCATGAGGTTCAAGGTCCCGAGGTCCAAGCCCTCGTTGACGTCGTGGACGGTGGGCGCAGGGGCCGATGTCATGGCTGGTTCCCTTCGGGACGGCTGTCGGTCGCGGGGGCGGAGGTTTCGGTCTCGGAAGCGCGGACCGAGCGCAGCAGGACTTCGGAGACGTCGGTGACCTCGAGGGACTCCGGTGCACGGCCCTGCTGCTGACGAAGGTTGACCCCGTCGGTGAGCATGACGATGCAGAAGGGGCAGGCGGCGGTCACCAGGTCCGGTCCGAGCGCGAGCGCCTCGTCGGTGCGGTTCTCGTTGATGCGCTGGCCGATGGTCTCGTCCATCCACATCCGGGCCCCTCCGGCGCCACAGCAGAACGAGCGTTCGCGGTGGCGCGGCATCTCCGCGACCTTGGCACCGGGCACACTGCCGAGCAGGTCACGCGGTGGCGCGAAGATCCGGTTGTGGCGACCGAGGTAGCACGCGTCGTGGTAGGTGATCGTGGCCTCGACCGGATGCACTGGTCGCAGCCGCCCCTCGGCGACGAGCTGCGACAGCAGCTGCGTGTGATGGACGACCTGGTAGTTCCCGCCGAGCTGCGGGTACTCGTTGGCCAGCGTGTTGAAGCAGTGCGCGCAGGTCGCGACGACCTTGCGCGCCCCGGCGGCGTTGAGGGTCTCGACGTTCTGCTGCGCGAGCATCTGGAAGAGGAACTCGTGGCCCATCCTCCGGGCGGGATCGCCTGTGCACGCCTCGGCGTCCCCCAGGACCATGAAGGACACGCCGGCCTCGTCGAGCAGCTCGGCCACCGCCCGGGTGGTGCGCTGGGCCTTGTCGTCCAAGGCGCCGGCGCAACCGACCCAGAAGAGGTACTCGACGTCCTCGGGCAGCTTGTCCTGCCCGTCGGCGCCCAGGACGGGTACCTCGAACGGCAGGTCGGCCGCCCAGTCCATCCGCGAACCTGCTCCACCGCCCCACGGGTCTCCGGCGTGCTCCAGGTTGCGCAGCATCGGGCTCGCGGACTCGGGAAAGGCTCCCTCCACGAGGACCTGGAAACGGCGCATGTCGACGATGTGGTCGATGTGCTCGATGTCCACCGGGCACTGGTCGACACAGGCGCCGCACGTCGTGCACGACCACAGGACGTCGGGATCGATGACCCCGTTGGCCTCGGCGTCACCCACGAGAGGCCGCTCCGCCTCTGCCCGCGCGCTCTCGGGCAGCGCCGCACGGGCCTGCTCGTCGGCTGCGAGAAGGTACGGGGCTTTTGCCAGGGCGTGGTCGCGAAGCCCCATCACGAGCAGCTTCGGCGACAGCGGCTTGTCGGTGTTCCAGGCGGGGCAGAGCGATTGGCAGCGGCCGCACTCGGTGCACGTGGCGAAGTCGAGCATGCCCTTCCAGGTGAAGTCCTCGATCGCTCCACGGCCCATCAGGTCGTCCTCGCCGGGATCCTCGAAGTCGACCGGCTTGCCGCCCGAGTGGACAGGGAGGAGGGCCCCGAGTGCTTGAGGGCGCCGTGAGAAGGCGACGTTGAGGACCGCGGTGATGATGTGCAGGTGCTTGCTGTGCACCACCAGGACGAGGAAGGCGAGGATGATGCCGAGGGCGACCAGGATGCCGACGGTCTCGACGACCTCGTTGGCCTCGGTACCGAGCGGCTCGAGGAGTCCGGCGACCCACTCGGAGGCGAAGGCACCCTCCTCGAACGGGAAGACACCGGCGTTGATCTGCGCCCCGCGGTAGAGCAGCAGGCTCCACACCACGTTGAAGATCATGAACAGGACGAGCCACGCCGCGTCGAGATGGGAGCCGAAGAAGCGTGACCGTCGCCCCTCTCGATGGGGCGAGTGGACGACCCGGATGGCTGCGAACACCACCACCGACACCAGGACCAGGACCGCCACGAGGTCCTCGAGGAAGCCCAGCCAGGGCTCCTTTCCGATGAGCGGGATGTGGAAGTCGCGGTCGAAGAGGGCCCCGTAGCCCTCGATGAGCGTGAGCATGAGCAGGATGAAGCCCCAGAAGGTGAGGACGTGGGCGACCCCGGGCACCGTCCACTTGAGAAGCTTGCGCTGACCCAGGACCTCCACGGCCTCGGCCTTGAGCCGGGCCCCGACGTCGTCGGTGCGACCTGGCTCGACCGGTTGGCCCGCACGCCCGAGCCGGTAGAGCATGAAAAGTCGGCGTCCGGCGATCCAGAACGCCACCACGGTCATGGCCAGACCGGCGATCAGTCGCAGTGTCACGAGCCCTCCCTCAGGCCACCGGTCTGCCTGCTACGCCTTGCGCCGTTCGACCTCGGCGACGAGCGCGGGGAGCACCGCGTGGGCGTCCCCCACCACGCCGAGGTCGGCGATGGCGAAGATCGGAGCCTTCGGGTCCTTGTTGATCGCGACGATCGTCCGCGAGCCCTGCATGCCGGCCCGGTGCTGGATGGCACCGGAGATGCCGCTGGCTAGGTAGAGCTGGGGGGCCACCGTCTTGCCCGTCTGCCCGATCTGGAAGTCGTGGCCGTACCAGCCGAGATCGGTGGCGGCCCTCGATGCGGCCACGGCCCCGCCGAGGGCGTCGGCGAGCCGCTCGAGCACTTCGAAGCCCTCCGCCGATCCCATCCCCCGCCCACCCGCGACGACGACCGACGCGTCGGCGAGGTCGGGACGGCCTGTCCCGGTCTTCGGGGTGCGCTGAACCACCCGGGACCCGCGCGAGCTCTCGTCGATCTCTACCTGGACCGACTCGACGACGGGCTCGGTGGGAGCCACCTCAGGGACCACCGCGTTGGGGCGCACGGTGATGATCGGCGTACCCCGGACGACCTCGCTCTGCGCGGTCCACGTTCCCGCGAAGACCGACTGGGTCGCGACCGGACCGCTCTCCCCCGCCACCACGTCGACGGCGTCGGTGATGATCCCGGAGTCGAGACGTACGGCGGTGCGTGCCGCGACCTCCGTGCCCTCCTTGCCGGAAGTGACGAGCACGGCTGCGGGCGAGGCCTTCTTGACGACGGCCACCAGCGCGTCCGCCTTGGGAGCGACGAGGTAGTCCTCGAGGTCAGGGTTGTCCACGACGTACACGCGGGTGGCGCCGTGCTCCCCCAGGACCTTGCCGGTCGAGTCGTCCGACGGACCGCAGACGAGTGCCGCAGGCTCCCCGAGCCTGCGCGCGAGCGTGAGCAGCTCGAGGGTGGCCTTGCGGACCGTTCCGTCACTGCGTTCGACGAGGACCAGGATCTCGGCCACCGGGGCCTCCTTGAGAGTCGTTTCTACAACCGTTCGGGTCAGAGCAGCTTCTGGGCTACGAGGAAATCGGCGATCTGCACGGCGGCCCCGCCGTCGTCGACCACGACAGCGCCCGCCTGGCGAGGGGGGTTGGGAGCCGCAGCTCGTACGGCGGTCGCGGCACCGGACACTCCGACCGAGGCCGGGTCGATACCCAGGTCAGCGAGGCCCCACGTAGTGACGGGCTTCTTCTTGGCGGCCATGATCGACTTGAAGGACGGGTACCGGACCTCCCCCGTCTGGTCGGTCACCGAGACCAGCGCAGGGAGGCTCGCGCCGACTTCCTCGACGGCGCTGTCACCGTCGCGGTGGATGGTCACCGACCCCTCGTCGACGGACAGGTCTCCCGCGAAGGTCACCTGAGGGAGACCCAGGCGGTCGGCGATCATCGCCGGGACAACCGACATCTCCGCGTCCGTGGAGGCCATCCCGCAGACGACCAGGTCGAAGCCGATCCGCTCGAGGGCTCGGGCCAGCACGAGCGAGGTCGCGAGCGCGTCAGAACCGTGCAAGGCGTCGTCGCTGATGTGCACGCCGTCGTCGCCGCCCATGCTCAGCGCCTTGCGAAGTCCGTCGACCGCGCGCGCCGGGCCCATGGTGAGGTAGGTGATGGTCGCCGGCAGGCCTTTGTCGACCAAGGAGACGGCCTGCTCGACCGCGTACTCGTCGAGCTCGGAGAGCCGGCCCTCGACTGCTGCCCTGTCGAGAGTCCGGTCGTCGGCGTACTGCCATGAGGCAGAGGGCTCCGGGACATGTTTGACAAGAACCACGATCTTCATCTGCCACGGCCCCTTCGGCGCGAGTTTGTGTCGTCCTATCGGACGCTACGCCGCAACACCCCGGTCCGCGCACAGGTCGAAAGACCTTCTGTGGCCCGACTTTCGATAATTACCCCCAGGTAACGAGACGGCGGGCGGACCAAGCGGAGATCTCCACCGATTCCGACCGCGGGTGCCAGGCACTCGGCCACGGCTCGGTCCGTTCCCGCTCTTGCACCGGAGTGGCTCGCGATGTCCCCTCCTGGCTGCCTCGGACCACGGCGCACCTGTCAGGCAGGTGGTTTCCGGCCCCCGACGCGTCGCCCGGTGAGGGTGCTCCATCTCAGCTTCATGTGGAAGTTGCGATGACCGCTCCAGGGCGTGGGGTTGCGCCAGCCGTGGATGTCCCACACCTCGTCGGCGTCCGAGGGCCGCTCGAGCCGGCCGAAGGCGACCACGCTCCACCCCGACTCTGACTCGTGGTCGATCTCGTCGATCTCGAACACCGCCTCGACGCCCTCGCCGTAGGTCCCCAGCTCGGAGTCCGGCACGGTGCGGAAGACGATGGCGTTGGCGTTGGTGGCGTAGTTCAACGGCACGATCCGCAGGCCCTTGGGGGTCACGAACGCAAGCCGACCCACCCCGCCCCTGTCGAGGTACTCCTGGCACTCCGCCAGGCTCAGCTCGATCATCTCGTTCATGGCCAGACCGCCTCTCGCGTCCAGCATGATCGGGCGGGACACGCGAGTCACGGGTCCAAGGTCCCTGCGGACCTCGGCGCCCGGCGCGCCCGGCACCGGCTGTCTCAGGCTTCGAGGACCGATCGCGCCACACGTATGTCGTCGGTGCCGAAGACGAGACGCACACCGCCGAACGTCGTGTAGGCGAGGTCGACGTTGACCCCGGCGTCGGCGAGCCGGCGGGCAACCTCACCCATCGCCCCGGGCTCGTTCGCGACAGTGACGACGATGACCTCGCGCTCGTCGGCGATCGGCATGCCTGCCGCATCGAGCGTGCGTCGGAGACCTTCGAGGTGGTCGTCCGAGACGAGCACGTGCACGACGCCCTTGCCGTCTCCGGTGAACGCCGCGAACCCGTCGATGTTGACCCCGGCCGCGCCCGAGACCTCCCCCAGACGGGCGAGCTCGCCGGGCCTGTCATCGAGGATCACCATCACGTCGTACGGCATCGCTTTGATGGTGACACCGGCGGTCACCCGTGTCACCATCCCGCTTGCCGCCGCCCTGCCCGGCGTACGACGCGCGGGATGGCTGCGGAAGCCAGCGCCCTCCCACGAGACCACGCGTGCGGGGTCCGACCAGGCCGCGCCCTCCCCACGCCACCCATCATGCGGGTGAGGCGCTGGAGCACCGGCGACTCGATCCCGATGCTCCCGGGTACGGGCTTCGAGGCGATCACCACGAGCCCCGCGCCGCAGTCGGTGATCGCCCGCTCCACCTGGCGGCCCGGCTGCCCGGTCGGTAGGAGGGACCTGGCGTGGATCCAGAACCCCTACCTCAGGGGTGATGTCGTCCTCCCCGAGCTGGCTTCGGCCTACCTCGACCGCGACTGGCTCCGGCCCGGCATGATCA
>DASSMS010000042.1:0-2719 GCA_035688575.1 Nocardioidaceae bacterium | reverse complement strand
TGTCGTGCAGCACCTTGGTGATCGCTGCGGTCAACGTCGTCTTGCCGTGGTCGATGTGACCGATCGTTCCGATGTTGACGTGCGGCTTAGTCCGCTCGAACTTCGCCTTAGCCACTGGGGCTCCTCCTAGCTAGTTTTCTTGACTCGTCTGATGGATTGCTAACGCCGGACGAGGTTACTCGCCGCGGACCTTCTTGATGATCTCGTCGGCGACGTTCTGGGGAACCTCGGCGTACGAGTCGAACTCCATCGAGTACGAAGCCTGCCCCGAGGTCTTGGACCGCAGGTCGCCAACGTACCCGAACATCTCCGACAGCGGAACAAGGGCCTCGACCACCCGGTCGCCCGAGCGCTCGAACATGGACTGCACCTGTCCGCGGCGGGAGTTGATGTCACCGATCACGTCACCGAGGAAGCTCTCGGGCGTGGTGACCTCAACCTTGAACATCGGCTCGAGCAGGACCGGCTTGGCCTGTCGTGCGGCCTCCTTGAAGGCCTGGTTGCCGGCCAGCTTGAACGCGAGCTCGGAGGAGTCGACCTCGTGGTAGGCGCCGTCCTCCAGGGTGAACTTCACGTCGACCATCGGGTAGCCGGCGAGGACGCCGAACTCCATGGCCTCCTGGCCGCCCTGGTCCACGGAGGGGATGTACTCGCGCGGCACGCGACCACCGGTCACGTTGTTCACGAACTCGTACCCGGCGCCGGCTCCGGTCTCCGGGTCGATGCTCGGCTCGAGCGAGACGACGACCTTCGCGAACTGGCCGGAACCACCGGTCTGCTTCTTGTGGGTGTAGCTGTGCTTCTCGACCTTCCTGCGGATGGTCTCGCGGTAGGCGACCTGCGGCTTGCCGACGGTCGCCTCGACGCGGAACTCGCGCTTCATCCGGTCGACGAGCACCTCGAGGTGCAGCTCGCCCATACCGGCGATGATCGTCTGCCCGGTCTCCTCGTCGGTCTTGACCGTGAAGGTCGGGTCCTCGTCGGAGAGGCGCTGGATCGCGACGCCCAGCTTCTCCTGGTCGCCCTTGGTCTTGGGCTCGATGGCGACCTCGATCACCGGGGCCGGGAAGGTCATCGACTCCAGCACGACCGGGTCGCTCTGGACGCAGAGCGTCTCACCGGTGGTGGTGTCCTTCAGACCCATCACGGCGACGATCTGGCCGGCGCCCACCGACGCGATCTCCTCACGCTTGTTCGCGTGCATCTGGTAGATCTTGCCGATGCGCTCCTTCTTGCCCTTGACCGAGTTGAGCACGGTCTGGCCGGCCTCGAGCTTGCCGGAGTAGACGCGGACGTAGGTCAGCTTGCCGAGGTGCGGGTCGGCCGCGATCTTGAACGCGAGGCCGGCGAACGGCTCCTCGTCGCTCGGCCGACGCTTGATGACGGTGTCCTCGTCGTTGGGCTTGTGACCCTCGATCGCCTCGATGTCGAGCGGCGAGGGGAGGTACTTCACGATCGCGTCGAGAAGCGGCTGGACGCCCTTGTTCTTGAAGGCGGTGCCGGTGAGCACCGGGTTCACCTTGTCGGCGAGGGTGGCGCGACGGATCGCGGCCTCGAGCTGCTCCACGGAGGGGGTCTCGCCCTCGAGGTACATCTCCATGATCTCGTCGTCGGCCTCGGCGAGGGTCTCGAGGAGCTTCTCGCGCCACTCGGCGGCCTGGTCGGCGAGCTCGGCCGGGATGTCCTCGATCTCGTAGTCCTCACCCATCTTGGTCTCGCCGCGCCACGTGAGCGCACGCATGCCGACGAGGTCCACGACACCGAGGAAGTCCGACTCCGCGCCGATCGGGATCTGGAGGACCAGCGGGGTGGCGTTGAGGCGGTCGACGATCATGTCGACGCAGCGGAAGAAGTCCGCACCGGTGCGGTCGAGCTTGTTGACGAAGCACATCCGCGGGACGGCGTACTTGTTGGCCTGGCGCCACACCGTCATGCTCTGCGGCTCGACACCGGCGACACCGTCGAACACGGCGACCGCGCCGTCGAGGACGCGCAGCGAGCGCTCGACCTCGACGGTGAAGTCCACGTGACCCGGGGTGTCGATGATGTTGATCTGGCGGTCCTTCCACCAGCAGGTCGTCGCGGCCGACGTGATCGTGATGCCGCGCTCCTGCTCCTGCTCCATCCAGTCCATGACGGCGCCGCCCTCGTGGACCTCACCGATCTTGTAGGTGATGCCGGTGTAGAACAGGATCCGCTCGGTGGTGGTGGTCTTGCCGGCGTCGATGTGCGCCATGATGCCGATGTTGCGGACCTTGTCGAGGTCCGTGGTGATGTCGACGGCCACTTGTGTAGTTCCCTCGGAGTTGGTGCTCGGGTCAGGTGGGCAGCTGCGTTGATGAGGGGTACGACGGGCGGGGGTGTCCTTGTGGGACGTGCCGGTGCCCGTCGTACCGCCGGGTCACCAGCGGTAGTGCGCGAAGGCCTTGTTGGACTCGGCCATCTTGTGGGTGTCCTCGCGGCGCTTGACTGCGGCACCGAGACCGTTGGAGGCGTCGAGGATCTCGTTCATCAGGCGCTCGGCCATGGTCTTCTCACGGCGAGCCTGGGCGTACTGCACGAGCCAGCGCAGCGCGAGCGTGGTCTGGCGGCTGGCGCGGACCTCGACGGGGACCTGGTAGGTCGCGCCACCGACACGGCGGCTGCGGACCTCAAGAGCGGGCCGGACGTTGTCGAGCGCGCGCTTGAGCGTCACGACCGGGTCGGTGCCGGTCTTCTC
>DASSMS010000070.1:0-20839 GCA_035688575.1 Nocardioidaceae bacterium | reverse complement strand
ACCTCGTCGGCGAAGGCGGAGAGCTGGTCGACCATGGTGTTCACGGTGCTCTTGAGCTCGAGGATCTCCCCACGCGCCTCGACCGTGATGGTGCGGGTGAGGTCGCCGCGGGCCACCGCCGTGGTGACCTCGGCGATGTTGCGGACCTGCGCGGTCAGCGTGCCGGCCATGAAGTTCACCGAGTCGGTCAGGTCGCGCCACGTCCCCGAGACACCGGGTACGGCGGCCTGGCCGCCCAGCCTGCCCTCGCCACCCACCTCGCGGGCCACCCGCGTGACCTCGTCGGCGAACGACGAGAGCTGGTCGACCATGGTGTTCACGGTCAGCTTCAGCTCGGCGAGCTCGCCCCGGACGTCGACGGTGATCTTCTGGCTCAGGTCGCCGCTTGCCACCGCCGTGGTGACCTGGGCGATGTTGCGCACCTGGTTGGTCAGGTTGCTGGCCATCGAGTTCACCGAGTCGGTGAGGTCCTTCCAGGTCCCGGCCACCCCCGGGACGTCGGCCTGGCCGCCGAGGATGCCGTCGCTGCCCACCTCGCGGGCGACCCGGGTGACCTGGGCGGCAAAGGCGGAGAGCTGGTCGACCATCACGTTGACGGTGCTCTTGAGCTCGGCGAGCTCGCCCTTCACGTCGACGGTGATCTTCTGGCTCAGGTCGCCGCGGGCCACCGCCGTGGTGACCTGGGCGATGTCGCGCACCTGTGCGGTGAGGTTGTCGGCCATCGAGTTCACCGACTCCGTGAGGTCCTTCCACCGGCCGGCGACCCCGGGGACGTCGGCCTGGCCGCCCAGGATCCCCTCGGTCCCGACCTCGCGCGCGACGCGGGTGACCTCGTCGGCGAACGTCTGAAGGGTCGCGGTCATGGAGTTGAGCGTCTCGGCGAGCTCGGCGACCTCGCCCCGCGCGGTCACGGTGATCTGCTGGCTGAGGTCGCCACGGGCCACGGCCTGAGCCACCGAGGAGATGCCGCGCACCTGGCTGGTGAGGTTCGAGGCCATGATGTTCACCGAGTCGGTGAGGTCCTTCCACGTCCCCTTCACGCCGCGCACGTCTGCCTGGCCGCCGAGGCGGCCCTCGGTCCCGACCTCGCGGGCCACGCGGGTCACCTCGACCGCGAACGAGGACAGCTGGGCGACCATCCGGTCCACCGTCGCCTTGAGCTCGGCCATCTCGCCGGACACCTCGACGGTGACGGTGCGCGACAGGTCGCCGTTGGCCACGGCTGTGGTGACCAGCGCGATGTCACGCACCTGCGAGGTGAGCCGGGAGGACATGCTGTTCACCGCGTCCATGAGGTCGCGCCAGCTCCCGTCCGCACTGCGCACCCGCGCCTGGCCGCCGAGCTTGCCCTCCGTGCCGACCTCGCGGGCGACCCGGGTGATCTCGTCGGCGATCGAGGACAGCTGGTCGACCAGCCCGTTGACGTTGCGCGCCAGCCGCAGCGGCTCCCCGCGAAGCTGCTGCCCGTCGACCTGGACGTCCATCCGCTCCTCGAGGTCGCCCTCCGACACAGCCGTGACCACCCTGCCGAGCTCCGCCGTGGGGCGGACGAGGTCGGCCACGAGGCCGTTCGCGGCGTCGATCGTCTTCGCCCACGAGCCCTCGCCGAGGCCTGGCTGCAGACGTTCGGTGTGGCGGCCCTCCCGGCCGGCGACGCGCTGGACACGGGTCAGCTCGGAGGCCAGGTGGTGCTGGCGGTCGGCGATCTCGTTGTAGACGGCGGACAGCTCGCCGAGGACACCGTCGTTGACGACGGCGAGCCGTTTGCGGAAGTTGCCGTCCCGCATGGCGACCATGGCGTCCAGCAGACGCCTCAGCTGGGCCTCGTCGAACCCGTCGGACGAGACGTCCGCGGAACGCTGCTTCGGGGGCTGCTTGGCGGCCTTGCGGCCAGCGGCGGTCGGGGGGTTGGTGGTACTGCCGGCCATACCCGGTCTCCTCGGTCGCGAACTCCCCGCTCGCACAGTCTGTCACCATGACTGGAGGGGGCCCAGTGGAATGCGAGAGAAGGTACTCCCCCGAGCCATGCACACGCAGCGCACGTTCGCACCGGAGGGACACTCCGTGGCCCTGGCGCGCCGGTTCGTGCGCCAGGCACTCGAGGAGTGCGGGGCCGACGACCTGACCGACGAGGCGGTTCTCGCGACGAGCGAGCTCGTGACCAACGCCGTCGTCCACGCGGGCACGCCCGTCCGCGTCGCACTCGACGTCGACGCGCAGGGTCTGCGTCTCGAGGTGCAGGACCTCCATCCGCACCGCGCCCTGCCGCTGGGCGTGGAGAGCCCCTCCGACGACGCGGAGCACGGGAGGGGTCTGCTGATCACCTCCTCGCTCGCCGGCGCGTGGGGTGTGGACTACTCCGCGGGCGCGAAACGGGTCTGGATGAAGCTGGAGCGGGGGAGCGACTCGACGCCGACCCGCACCCCGCCGAGGGCCCGGCATGAGACGGAGCCCGTTCAAGCCGCGGTGGGGGTGGTCGAGCTGTCCCCCGACGGGGTGGTCCGGTCCTGGAACCACGACTCCGAGCGCATGCTCGGGTGGACCGCGGAGGACATGCTGGGCAGACCCTGGCGCGAGCTCGTCGAGCCCCTGGACCGGGGGACCACGGCAGGCAACGGCGCCGACGTACCGTCGTGGGCAGGCCAGCGGTGGCAGGGGACCTGCGCCGTACGGCGGAAGACGGGAGCGGCAGCCCAGGTCTTCTTGTCCCGGGTATCCGGCGCCCCGGGCGAGGCTTCGACGATGCTGTTCGTGCCCGCGGCGAGGCGCGCGCTGCTGGAGTGGCCGGCGCCTCAGGCCAGGGTCGCCGCTGCCACCCAGGACCCGCTCGGGCTGCGCGAGGACGCCCTGAACCGGCTCGGGTTCAACGCCTACCTCGACCTGGTCGTGGAGCGGACCCGGGACCGGCTCTCGGCGCGGGCCGCCTTCCTGCTGCTCGTGCGCGACCTCGAGGGCGACTTCGAGGTCGCCACGGTCAGTGGTCTGGACAACGCCCTCCGCGGGGTCCGCCTCGAGCCGGACGCCCCGGGGGTGCCGGACCCACGCAACCCGCAGCTCCCAGTTGTGCTGTCCGACCTCGCCGAGACCGACGTGCCCTGGCTCGCGGGCAACGAGGTGAGGTCACTCGTCGTGGCACCGGTCGTGATGGAGGGCCGGGTCATCGGCGCGGTCGGCGTGGCCTCCGAGCGGAGGGCCGGCTTCAGCGACGAGGAGGCGGTGCTCCTCCAGCGCATCGGGAGCGTCCTGGCCCCGGCGGCCGACCGCGCCAGGCTGCGGGTGTCCGAGCGCGAGCGACGTGGCTGGCTGACCTTCCTCTCCGAGGCCGGGGTCCTCCTCGCCGGTTCGCTGGACCAGGAGATGACGATGGCGATCACCGGCCAGATCGCCGTGCCCCGGCTCGCGACCTGGTGCGCGGTCTACCTCGACGACTGCCGGGGGAAGCCGGTCCTCCAGCAGGTGTGGCACCGCGACGAGCGACTCACCTCCCCGCTGCGCACCGCGCTGGCACGCACCGACCCCGACCGTGTGGGTGAGTCCTCCGAGGCGCTGCTGCGAGGCGCCGTGCTCAACATCCCGCTGCTGGCCAGGGGTCACCGGATCGGGCTGCTGACCCTGGGCCGTGAGACAAGGGACCCCCTGCAAGGCGAGGCCCTCGTCGTCGCCGAGTCGGTGGCTCGCCGTGCCGCGCTCGCGATCGACAACGCCCGGGCGCACGGCGAGCTCCAGGCCATCGGCGAGGCGTTGCAGCGGGGGCTGCTCCCGGTGTCGATCCCGGAAGCGCCGATGTTCGACGTCGGCGTGGCCTACGAGGCGGCGGGGGAGAGGACCCTGGCCGGTGGCGACTTCTACGACATCTTCCCGGTCGGAGCGGGCCGATGGTGCTTCGCGGTGGGCGATGTCTGCGGCAGCGGACCCGAGGCAGCCGCCGTGACGGGTCTCGCCAGGCACACGATCCGCGCGCTCGCCCTCGCGGGCTTCCCGGTCGCTGTCATCGTCGAGCGGCTCAACTCCGCGATCCTCGACGAGGGGGAGCGGGCCCGCTTCCTGACCCTCCTGTGCGGCACGCTCGAGCCCGAGAGCGGTGGCCGGCTCCGGATGAGCATCGTGACCGCGGGACACCCGCTCCCGTCCGTCGTACGCCGGAGCGGGGAGATCGTCGTGGTCGGGAGGCCGCAGTCGCTCCTCGGCGTCGTCGAGAACGTCGTGTTCGTGCCGGAGGAGCACGTCCTCGAGAAGGGCGACCTCCTCGTCGCGGTCACCGACGGCGTCCTCGAGCGACGCGACGGGAAGCGCATGCTCGGAGAAGAGGGTCTGAGGGCTGAGCTGGCCCAGGTCGGCGACCTCCCGGCGCAGGCGGTGGCGGACCGGATCCGGCGGCTGGTCGGCGACTTCGCCGAGGATCCGCCCGCCGACGACATGGCGGTGCTCGCCCTGAGGATCTCCCCAACAGGGACGATTTCGGCGGATTCCTCGCCCGAGTGAGGTCCGGCTTGGGAGAATCGGCCGGGTGAGCACCCACCTCGTCGACGTATCGGCCCTCTGGGTGCGGTTCGGTTCAGTCGACGCCGTGCGCGGGATCGACCTCCGGGTCGCCGCCGGGGGTGCGACCGCCCTCCTCGGCCGTAACGGCGCCGGCAAGTCCACCACGATGCGCGTCCTCGCGGGCGTGGTGCCGCCGACCGCCGGCATCGTCGAGGTCGCCGGGCACGACATCCGCGCGAAGCCGCTGCGGGCCAAGCAGGTGACCGGGTACTGCCCGGACGTAGGCGGCCTCGTCCCTCGAGCCACACCGTGGGAGCACCTCCAGCTCGCCGCAAGGCTGCGCCGCATGCAGCAGGGCTGGGAGGAGCGGGCGCGGGAGATGCTCGAGCGGTTCGAGCTCGGCGCCGCGGCGCACAGGGTCACCGCCGCGTTCAGCCATGGCATGGGTCGGCGCATGTCGGTTGTGCTGGCGGCCTTCCACGAGCCCGAGGTGCTGCTGCTCGACGAGCCGTTCGACGGGGTGGACCCGCTCGGAGTGGAGGCGACGATGGAGGTCATCGCCGACGCGCGCGCCAGGGGTGCCGCGGTGCTGGTCTCCACGCACCTTCGGGAGCTCGCGGTCCAGGTCTGTGAGCACGCGGTCGTGCTGCGCGGCGGGTCCGCGGTGGCGGCGGTCCCCGCCCACGAGATGGAGGGCGAGGAGGGGGCCGGTGCCTACCGTGCTCTCCTCGACTGAGAGCCCGGTCAGGTGGGGCAGCTTCCTGAGGAGGCGCCGTGACGACGCAATGCGCGCGGTGGCCGACGTCGGGTCGCTCATCGCGTTCCGCGTCGCGGCGGTCCGGGGCCGTGGACGTGCGGTCGCGGCTTCGGCGCTCGCCCTGATCGTCGTACTCACCGTCCTCTTCGCCTGGGTCCCCGCCTACCTGCCCGGGGCCGCCGGCAGCGCGTCGGGACAGACCGGGTTCGACTCCTCCGAGCTCATCCTGCTCCTGCCGTCGGCCTACCTCAGCGTGCTCGTCATCGCGATCGTCTCCGCCGCCTCGGCCGGCGGGGGGCGCGAGCTGCTGGCAAGGGACCAGGGTGTCGCGTTCCCGGTCAGCCCGACGACCGACCATCTCGGGGCGCTGGTGATGGCGCCGCTCAACATCGCCTGGCTGATGCAGAGCTGGGTGGTGCTCGGAGCCACGGCGTTCGTGGTGGGGCCGGACAACCTCCTCGCGGCGCAGGTGCCCGTCCTGGTCTGGCTGCTCGTCGCGACGGCCGTGGCGCAGCTCGTCGCCTGGGTCGTGGAGTGGGTACGCCGCGGTCGGCACGGGATCTGGCTGATGCGCGGGGTGGTCGCCGCGCTGGTGACGCTCTTCGCCTCGCTGATCGCCACGGGCGAGCTGATCGACGTGCTGGACGGCTCCCCCACGATCCAGGTGCTCTTCGCGGCGCTCGACGGCTCCGAGGGCCACTGGCTTCCCTGGCTGGGCCGCGTGCTCCTGCTGCTGTGCCTCGCGGCGCTGGCGGTCGCCACCGGCGCCTTCGTCGCGCACGACCTGACGCGCACGCCGGCCCGGGACGAGATGCGTGCGGAGGGCTCGACGCACGCGCCGAGGCCCAACCCGGTGTCGGACTTCGTCGCGCTGGTCCGCGTGGACCGCGCCGGGGTCTGGCGCTCGGTGGGTCTGCGCCGCGGCTTCACCGTCCTGGCGCTGCTCCCCGGCCTGGTCGCGCTGGCAGGCGCGCTCGAGTGGTACATGCTCAACGTCCTGCCGGGCCTCGTGGCCTCGGGCGGTGCACTGCTCTTCGGCGTGAACGCCTGGTGCCTCGACGGGCGCGGTGCGCTGTGGCGCGACAGCCTGCCCGTGGAACCCCGCGTCGCGTTCGTGTCCCGGGTGGTCGTCCTCCTCGAGGTGCTGCTCGTCGCGACCGCGATCACCCTCCTCCTCGCGACCCTGCGCGCCGGGACCCCGACCCTCGTCCAGGTGGTCTCCGTGCTGTGCGCGACGCTCGTGGTCACCCTGCAGGTGGTCAGCGGCTCGATGCGATGGTCGGTGCGCCACCCGTTCGCGGTCGACATGCGCAGCCCCCGGGCGACCCCCGCTCCGCCGCTGACCATGGTCGGCTACTCCACCCGACTCGCGCTGGCCACGACGTTCACCGCGATGCTCTTCGTCCTCACCGCTCGGGCGCCGTCGTGGCAGTGGCCCGTGCTCGTCGCCGTACCCTTCCTGCTGTTCTCGCTGTGGCGCCTGGTGCGGACCGCGCACGAGTGGGAGAGGCCGGAGGTTCGCTCGCGCGTGGTGACCACCGTCGCCAGCTGACCCCCGCGGTCGGAGGCCTGTGGACGACCCGGTCTCCTGGCCGCGGTCTGTCCGTGCCCGGTGCCAGGGTCCGTACGACGAGGACCCCACCAGGAAGGAAAGCCCATGAACCAGCACCAGCGCCGGTCCGCCGGCGCCCCGCCGAGCGACGCCCTGCTCGCCAAGGTCCGCAAGATCCTCGCGAAGGCCGAGGACCCGGCGACGACGCCGGAGGAGGCGGAGACCTACACGGCGAAGGCCGCCGAGCTGATCGCCGCCTACGGGATCGATCGGGCACTGCTCGCGGAGAGCGCTCCCGAGACCGACGTCGTCGGTGACCGCGTGGTGGTCCTCGACGCGCCCTACGCGCTCGACAAGGCAGGCCTGCTCAGCGGGGTGGCGACCGCCCTGCGGTGCCGAGCGGTGCAGCGGACGAGGTACGACGCGGGCGTCAAGGAGCTCTCGATGCACCTCTTCGGCTACGACTCCGACCTGGCGCGGGCCGAGGTCCTCTACACGAGCCTCCTGCTCCAGGCGTCCTCACAGGTGAGGCGCTCCTTCGCGCCGCCGGGGGAGAACGTCGCGGCCTACCGCCGGTCATGGCTCGCGGGGTTCACGAGGGCCGTGGTCGGTCGGCTCCGGGAGTCCGAGGACCGCGCCGCGCAGACGGCTCGGACGAGCGGTCCGGCACCGGGCGGGCGCTCGGTGTCCCTGGTGCTCGCCGACCGGTCGATGGCCGTCAGCAGTGCGGTGGAGGACGCGTACCCCCACCTCCGCAAGGCGCAGGCCCGGTCTCTCTCGGGGAGCGGCGGAAGGTCCGGGTACCTCGCCGGGCAGCGCGCTGACCTCGGCGGCGCCCGGGTCGGCCGCGGCGTGCGGGGCCGGCTCGGCGCCCGCTGACCGGCGGGTCAGCCGTGGGAGCGGGCGTGGTGCTCGGCGAGGTAGGCCAGCCGCCGGAGCGCCTCGACGTTGCGGGGGTGCAGCATCAGGTCCTGGGCGGCCCTCGGCATCACGGTCGCCGGGCCGGACACCGCCCGCTCCTCCATGACCACCTCGGTCCTCCCGTCCCCGGTGGGGGTGCAGGTGAGGACCACCCGCCCCTCGCCGGTCGGCCAGGCCTTGACGCGCAGCTGCAGCATCCGGGGTGCGTCGACCTGCTCGACCTCGGTTTCGTCGCTGAGGAGCACCGGCCAGGCTCCGACGGAGTGGTGGATCTTGGTCCCCGGTGCGGGCCACTCGGCGTCGACGTCGCGGATGCGCGCGGCGCCCACGACCCACATGCCGTAGCTCCAGCCGTCCTCGAGGACCGCGAAGACGTCCTCGGGCGCGCACTCCATCACTCTCGTGGTCCGGCTCATGACGCGGTGCTACCCGCTCGTTCCCGCCGTCATGCGCGGGCGCCGCCCTCTCACGAGACCCCGGTGACGGTCGGCTGACTGCGCCGCCGAGCGGTCTGGCACGATGCGGCCTCGTGACCCGAGCAGACGGAGACACCGCACACAGGACGTCGTTCCGCACCGTCGTGGCAGAAGGGCTGCCCGAGCTGGACCAACGGTTGTCCGACGAGCTCGACAAGGTCAACGCTGCGGCGACCGAGGGTGTGGCGCCGTCGCGTGAGCTGACCGTGCAGATCCTCGACGAGTCGGGGGAGCTGGCCGCCGGCGTGAGTGGCTGGACGTGGGGTGTGGCTGCAGGCATCGGGATGACGTGGGTGCGCGAGGAGTCCCGAGGCGACGGCCTCGGCACGATCCTGCTGACGCAGTTCGAGGACGAGGCGCGGGCGCGGGGGTGCACCCACGTGTTCGTCACCTCGTTCACGTTCCAGGCGCCCGGCTTCTACGAGAAGCACGGCTACCGCGAGATCCTCAGGTGGGAGGGCCTGCCCGCGCCGGACTCCGCCGACGTGCACCTCCGCAAGGAGCTGTAGCTCCCCGGGAGAGCGAGGCTCAGCCGCGGAGGCGCAGGATCCGCTCGTGCTCGGCGATCGCCACCCGGCAAACGTCGGCCACGTCCTCGACAGCTGCTCGCAGCGGGTCGGGTGCCTCCGCCCAGGCGGCGCGCGCCACCGCGGCCTTCTCCGGACGACCCTGCGAGGCGGCCTCCCCGCCGAGGGCGCGGAGGCGCCGGGCCCGGCGCCCGGCGAGGCGCCCCATGCCCTGGAGCGCCGTCGCCGCGGCCGCGAGCAGGTCGCCGCGGTCGGGTGGCTCGATGCGCTTCGGGAGGTCGGTCCGGGCCACGGTGGCCGGCAGGTCGTCCAGGTCGCCCACGAGGTGTGCGCCCGACTCCTCGACGGCCGCGCGCGTGCGCCGGTTCCAGCGGACGCCGAACTCGTAGGCCCGCGCGTCGAGCCCTGCGCGGCTCTCGAGCGCGGCCCTTCGAGCGAGGACCTTCTCGGCCAGGTGGTGCTTGAGGGTGGGGTTGTACTCCCCTCGGGGGAGCCGGCCCAACTCGGCGTTGAGGCGACGCA
Source organism: Nocardioidaceae bacterium (assembly GCA_035688575.1). GTDB lineage: Bacteria > Actinomycetota > Actinomycetes > Propionibacteriales > Nocardioidaceae > Nocardioides_C. The sequence goes on along the minus strand of DASSMS010000070.1, from coordinate 11,602 downwards.
TCAGGTCCGCGGAGGGGTAGCCGAGCGAGGGGTTGTGACCCTGGGCGGGGTTGGTCGCGACCTCCGGATCGAGGCCGATCACGTCGGCGAAGCGCCGCCACAGCAGGTCGCGCGGCGCCCCGGGCGGGGGCACGGTGACCACGTGCAGCCGTTCCGGTGGCACGAGGGCGCCCCAGACGTCGAGCATGCGGGGGACGTCGAGGGCACGCCGGAACAGCCGCGCCCCCTGCCCGAGCAGCGGCGCCGCCCACCCCGCGGAGGCGCCGAGGCGTGCGCTCCTGGCGAAGGACGCCCAGGACGCCGTTCCTCCGTTCGCGCAGTGGGTCTGCCAGAGCGTGGGAAGCACCGCGCAGGTGTCGCGCACGGTCAGCACGACGTGCACCTCGGCCGGCGCGAGGTCCAGCACGATGCGTTCGGCGGCCGCGCGTCCCGCGAAGCCGAGGAACTCGACCGAGAAGATCGACGCCGCCCCCTCGTGGCCGAGCATCTCCTCTGTCAGCGCCTGCCATGCCCCGGCCGCCCCGGCCTTCACCTGCCGTTCGCGGTGATGGCCCACCGCGTCGTGCGCCGCCCGGACCTGCGCGGTCCAGGTCGTCCCCGGGAAGAGGTACCCGTGCTCGGCGAGCGCGTCCTTGTTCTGGATCAGCACCTGCTGCAGGTAGGTCGTCCCGGTCTTCATCGCCCCGATGTGCAGGAAGACCACGGGGGAGCGTGCTGTCACGTGAGGGGACTCCGCTGCGACACCGGCCACAGCCGTCGTACCCGGTGGTGGGCGAGCGCGGCGCGCGCGGCGTTCGAGCCACAGGCCCCGTGGACACCGCCGCCGGGATGCGCGGACGCGGACCCGAGGTAGAGGCCCTTCACGGGGGTCTCCGCGCGTCCGAAGCCCGGCACCGGGCGGAACACGAGCTGCTGGTGGAGGCTGGAGGTGCCGCCGTTGAGGGCGCCGTTGACGAGGTTCTCGTCGAGCGTCTCCAGCTCGCGCGGGCCCAGGACGCGGCGGGCCACGATCCGGTCGGCGAAACCAGGTGCGTGCTCCTCCACCCGCGCCTGCATCCGGTCGGCCATCCGCTCCGCGTCGTCGCGGTCCCAGACGCCGCGGATGCCGTCGGGTCCCGCGTCGCGGCGGGTCTCCTGCGGGACATGGGTGTAGGCCCACGCCGACTCCATGCCCGCGGGTGCGCGGCTCGGGTCGGTCGCCGCCATCTGGCCCATGAGGAGGAACGGCCGGTCGGGCACCGTGTGCGAGGAGATCCGTGCGCCGGCGCGGGCCAGGTCGTCGACGTCGTCGGCGATGTGCACGGTCCCCGGCGCCTTGTCCGGCGCGGCCTTCCACGGCACCGGGCCGTCGAGCGCCCAGTCGACCTTGACCGTGCCCGGGTCCCACTCGAAGCGTTCCATCTTTCGGCGCAGACGGGCCGGCAGGTGGTCCCAGGAGACGAGCCCGCCGTAAAGGCTCGGGGCGGAGACATCCGCGACCACGGCGTGACGGGCCTCGACCACGTCACCGTGCTCGGTGCGCACGGCTACGGCCCGGCCGTCGCGCACCACCACCTCCGTGGCGCGCGTGCTCGTGCGGACCGACCCGCCGAGGGACTCGAACCGCCGGGCCATCGCCGCCGAGAACATGCCCGCGCCCCCTCGGGGGACCGGGTAGCCGAGGTGCTGACCGACCATGGCGAGCAGCCAGCCCATGACCCCGGACCCGGGAGCGTCCAGGGGGATGTCGGAGTGGGCGGCGTTGCCGGCGATCAGCATCTTCGCCGCGACCCCACGGAACTGCCGGTCGGCGAGGGAGCGGGCGGGGGAGAGCATCATCTGCACGAACGACAGGCCACCCACGCCCGGCAGCCTGGCCAGCGCCCCGAGCCCGTTGCGCACCGGCGGGAACGGGGAGAGCAGTGCTCCCACGACCTGGTCGCCGATCCGCTGCCAGCCCTCGCACATGTCGAGCCAGGCCTGGCCGTCTCCCGGAGTCAGCTCGTCGAGCGCCGTGGCGGTTCCCTCCGGCGTCCGGTGCAGCAGCGCCCAGGTCCCGTCGTGGAACGGAGTGCCCGCCACCGACGGCGCGTGCGCCCACTCGAGGCCGAAGCGCTCGAGCTCCAGCGCCCGGATGGTCGGGGACACCGCGGCCAGCGGGTAGAAGGAGCTGAACGTGTCGTGCACGAACCCCTCGCGCACCGCGCTGTCGCTGCGGACCGCCCCGCCCACGGAGTCCTGAGCCTCCAGGACGACCACGTCCCATCCGGCGTCGGCGAGAAGGCTCGCGGCGACCAGCCCGTTGGGGCCACTCCCGATGACGACGGCGTCAGTGGTGGTCATGGCACGGTTCTACCCGGTCCGGGTCCCGGTACGCCGCCACCGCCCTGTCCCGGGTCACTGCGACTGCGGTTCCGTGGCGCCGCCCGTCGCGCACTTCATGAGAGGCCCGATGAGCTCCTGCCCGGCCTTCTCCTGGTCGCCCGAGAGGTTCGCGACCAGCATGGCCCGGGCCGCCTCCTCGGTGAGCGCCTCGTCGAAGCACTCCTGGACCTCGGCAGGCTGCTCGCCCATGGACTTGGAGAGCTGCTCGCGCATCGTCGTCATGACGTCCGTGCAGTCGAACATGGAGCCGACCATCGTCTTGGCGTCCTCCTTGGACATCTCCGGCGTCTCGACGCTCTGGTTGACCGAGCCGTCCTCCTTCAAGAAGCCGTACTCCTTGAGCTGGTCCACGCCGATGCCGTCCACCATGCCGTCGGAGATGCAGTCCGCCTCCTCCTGCTCGAGGCTGATCATCTGGGCATTGTCCTGCTGCTTCATGAGGTAGTCGGAGATCGCCGTCTTCGCCTCCTCGTCCTCGTCGGCTCCGCAGCCGCTCAGGACCAGTGCGGAGGCCAGGACTGCAGCCAGGATCGAGCGCTTCATGGGGGGAACTCCCAGGGGTGGAGGTCAGATTCTTGCGAGCATATCGACCGCCCTTTCCCGCGGTGTGGGCACCGGCTTCGGCCGGTCCAGGCCGCGGCTAGGGTCACCTCCATGGACCCGAACCCCGTCCCGGGCGCCGGCGAGGTGCGCCAGGAGGACGCCTTCGACGTTCCCGCAGTCGCCGCGTGGCTGCGCAAGCAGGACCTCGAACCGGCCCTGGACGCGGACCTCCAGGGCGACCCGGCCGTGCAGCAGTTCTCCGGCGGCGCCTCGAACCTGACCTACCTGCTGCGCTACCCCGGCCGCGACCTGATCCTGCGGCGACCCCCAGCCGGCCAGAAGGCCCGCGGCGCACACGACATGCGGCGTGAGCACACGATCCAGTCCCGGCTCCGGCCGGTCTACCCCTACGTCCCCCGCATGGTCGCCCTCTGCGACGACGAGAGCGTGGTCGGGTCGGAGTTCTACGTCATGGAGCGCCTCGAGGGCACGATCCTCGGCCGCGACCTCCCCCCGGGCACGGCTCTCTCCGAGGAGCAGGTCCGCCGTCTCTGCACGGGTGTGCTCGACCGGCTCGTCGAGCTGCACTCCGTCGACGCGGAGGGGGCCGGGCTCGGCGACCTCGGCAAGGGGCGGGGGTACGTCGGACGCCAGGTCGCCGGCTGGTCCGAGAGGTTCCGCCGGGCCAGGACCGACGACGTCGGGGACTTCGAGGAGGTCATCGCCTGGCTCGACGCCCACCAGCCCGAGGACGTCGGCTCCTGCGTGATCCACAACGACTACCGCTTCGACAACGTGGTCCTCGACGACGACCTCGAGGTGGTCGGCGTCCTCGACTGGGAGATGGCGACGCTCGGAGACCCGCTGATGGACCTCGGGGGCGCACTCGCCTACTGGGTGCAGGCCGACGACGACGAGGTATTCGCGCAGTTCCGCCGCCAGCCGACCCACCTGCCCGGGATGCTGACCAGGGACGAGGTGGTCGCCTACTACACCGAGCGGATGGGCCTCTCCGTCACGCCGGCGCAGTGGACGTTCTACGAGGTGTTCGGTCTCTTCCGGCTCGCGGTGATCGCCCAGCAGATCTACTACCGCTACCACCACGGCCAGACCACCAACGAAGCCTTCGCGATCTTCCTTCACGCGGTCCGGTACCTCGAGCAGCGCTGCAGGGAGAGGATCGCATGAGCCAGATCCTGCTGGTGCGCCACGGTCAGGCGTCCTGGGGCAGTGACGACTACGACGTGCTCTCACCTCTCGGCGAGAAGCAGTCCCACGTGCTCGGGTCGGCCCTGGCCGCCCGCGGGGTCCGGCCGAGCCTGGTCGTGCGCGGCGCGATGAAGCGGCATCGCCAGACCGCCGAGCACGCCGCGGCTGGTGGCGGCTGGGACGTCGGGGTGGTCGAGGACACCGGGTGGAACGAGTTCGACCACGTGCAGATGCTGGCCATGCACCCGACCGCGTACGGCGAGGGCGAGGAGCTCTCGCGTGCGGAGTTCCAGAGGTGGTTCGACGAGGCCATGCTGCGCTGGGTCGGCGGCGACTACGACGAGGACTACGACGAGTCGTTCGGCGCCTTCGGCAAGCGGGTCGATGCCGCCCTCCGGCGTACCGTCGAACGGCTCGGACCGGACGGGACCGCGGTCGTGTTCACCTCCGGCGGACCGATCTCGTGGGTCGCCACCTCGCTGCTCGGCGGCTCGACGGGTGTCTGGACTCAGTTGAACCCGGTCACCGTCAACTCCTCGGTGAGCAAGGTCGTAGTCGGTCGGCGCGGCGCGACCATGGTCTCCTTCAACGAGCACAGCCACCTCGAGGCCGCGGGCGACGGCTTCATCACCTACAGGTAAGGACAGGTAAGGAACACGATGACGACGAAGAAGACGATCCTCATCACTGGCGCGAGCTCGGGCCTCGGCGAGGAGATGGCGCGTCAGTTCGCCGACCGTGGCCACGACCTGGCGCTGTGTGCGCGTCGTACCGACCGGCTCGAGGCGCTCAAGAAGGAGCTCGAGGGCAAGCACCCCGGCGGGCGCTTCGAGATCCGCTCGCTCGACGTGAACGACGACGACGCGGTGTTCGAGGTGTTCCGCGCGTTCAAGGCGGACTTCGGCACCATCCACCGGGTCGTCGTCAACGCAGGCCTCGGAAAGGGCGCCCCGCTCGGCACCGGCCGCTACGACGCCAACAAGCAGACTGCCATGACGAACTTCGTCGCGGCGCTCGCCCAGTCCGAGGCCGCGATGGAGATCTTCCGCGAGCAGGGCGCCGGCCACCTGGTGCTCATCTCGTCCATGTCCGCGATGCGGGGGATGCCCAAGGCCGGGACTGTGTACGCCGCGACCAAGGCCGGTGTCGCCACGCTCGCCGAGGGTCTGCGCATGGAGCTGCTCGGCAAGCCGATCGAGGTGTCGGTGATCTATCCCGGCTACATCCGCTCCGAGATGAACGAGAAGGTGAAGAACGCCCCGTTCATGGTCTCCACCGAGAAGGGCGTGCACGCAATGGTCGAGGCGATCGAGAAGGGGAAGGCCCACGCGGAGGTGCCCGCATGGCCGTGGGTCCCGCTCGGCTACGCGATCCGGAACCTCCCCCTCTCGCTGGTGCGCAAGATGATGGGCTGACCGAGGTCAACCGCTCGCCTGCTTCCAGCGCTGGAACCCGCCGACGAGGTCGGTCGCCCGGGACAGCCCGAGGTCGCGCAGGGTGCGGGCGGCGAGGCTCGAGCTGTAGCCCTCGTTGCACACCAGCACGATCCGGCGGTCCGGCGCCGTCTCCGGGATGCGGTGGGGTGAGGTCGGGTCCAGCCGCCACTCGAGCACGTTGCGGTCGATGACCAGCGCACCCGGGAGCTCGCCGTCGCGGCTGCGCTGCTCGACCGGTCTGATGTCGACGACGAGCGCCCCGGCGGCGACCTCCGCGGCGAGGTCGGCCGGGTCGACGCGGTCGAGCCCCTCGCGCGCAGCGGCGAGCAGCCGGTCGACTGCCGGTGTCCGGGGCATCGCCACCACCTCTCTGCGGTCGGCGGGGGGCTGGTCCTTGCGTTCCTCTCCTGCAAGCATGCTGCAAGAGCGAGACGCACGGGGCGCCTCGGTCGACCGGCACGGAGGAGTTCGTGATGAGCGACAGAGTGGTGCACTTCGAGATCCCGTACGAGGACGGGGACCGGGCCCGCGCGTTCTACGGCGAGGCGTTCGGGTGGGACCTTCAGGCATGGTCGGAGGGCGAGTACACCCTGGTCACGACCGGACCCACGGGCGAGTCCGGAGCCACGGAGCCCGGCTTCATCAACGGCGGGATGATGAAGCGGGAGGCACCCTTCGGATCGCCGGTCATCGTCATCGCGGTCGACGACATCGACGCCTCGATGGCCACTGTGGAGCGCCTCGGCGGCTCGACGGTGATGGCGAAGCAGCCAGTCGGCGACATGGGGTGGGCGGCCTACTTCAAGGACCCGGAGGGCAACCTCATGGGCCTCTTCCAGAACGCCTGAGCCGCAACCGGAGGAAGCGGCGGCCTCCGACGAACTCTGACCGGTAGGTCCCCCGCGTCGCAGCGACGTCAACCGCTTGCCGTGCTGCGACTGCGGCAGCGCGTCCCAGGGATCCTCAGGCCGTGCACGCGGTGGGACGATCACGTGACCCAGCCCGGCCTGAGCTGGACCACCGGGCAGTCTGGCATGCCACCACAGAGTGACCCGATGCGCAGGTCGGACCGGTTCCAAGGTCCGGCGTGTCGAGCGGCTGGTCGCTGCGATGGCCGCTGCCCGCATCATGCGCGCATCCGGACAATCCTGGCCGCCTGACACGAAAGTAAACCGAAAGTAAACCTGCACGTTTGTGCATTGCACAAACATGCAGACACATCCGGCATGTCAACCATTGTCGTGATGACGGTCACACTCGTACGGTGTGCGGCGTCTGCGTCCGAACCCGGACGCGGTGTGGCGGCCACGAACCGCCCTGCGAAGAACCCAGAGGAGCCTCATGAGTCCCACCTCCAGAACCCCGAAGCGTCGCTGGCTGCGCGCCGGTGCCGTGCTGGGCACCACCGCTCTCGTCGCGCTCGCGGCCCTGCCCGCGGAAGCAGGCCCCGACCGCAACAACAACACGTCCAGGAAGCTCCGAGCGGCAGTCACTGCCGAGGGGATCATGGAGCACTCCCGGATGTTGCAGGAGATCGGCGACGCCAACGGAACCACCCGCGTCTCGGGCAGCAGCGGTTACGACGAGTCGGTGGACTACGCGATGGAGGTCTTCGAGAAGGCGGGCTACGACGTCCGGAAGCAGGACTTCACCTTCCAGACGTTCATCGAGCACCCCGGCACCCTGCTGCGGCAGGTGGCGCCCGAGCCGGCTGCCGACCTGCCCACGAGGATCATGAGCTACTCCGGCAGCGGTGACGTCACTGCGCCGGTGACCGTCGTCGCCAACTTCGGCTGTAACAGTGCCGACTTCGCCGGGTTCCCCGCTGGGAACGTCGCACTGATCTCCCGTGGGGCGTGCACCTTCGGGCAGAAGGCCGTCAACGCGGAGGCTGCCGGAGCCGGTGCGGCGGTGATCTACAACAACGCTCCGGGCGAGCTCAACGGAACGCTCGGCAGCGACTTCACGGGTAATCTTCCCGTCGTCTCGGTGACCCAGGCGCTGGGCCAGCAGCTGGCTTCCACGGCCGGGCTCGAGCTCCGCGTCAAGACGAGCACGTTCCGCGGAATGGCCACCACCAGCAACGTCCTTGCCGAGTCCAAGTTCGGCAACCCGGACAACGTGGTCATGGCCGGCGCTCACCTCGACTCGGTGTCGGCGGGTCCGGGCATCAACGACAACGGCAGCGGCTCCGCGACGATTCTCGAGGTCGCCGAGCAGATGGCGAAGGTGGAGCCGACCAACAAGGTTCGTTTCGCTCTCTGGGGTGCCGAGGAGTCCGGCCTGGTCGGTTCGCACCACTACGTCGACGACCTCCTGGCAAACGACCAGGAGGAGCTCGAGCGCATCGCGCTGTACCTCAACTTCGACATGATCGGCTCGCCTAACTACGCCCGCTTCGTGTACGACGGCGACAACTCCGCGTTCCCGGTCGGCACGGGCTCGGCTGCCGGTCCGGCCGGTTCGGGTCAGATCGAGGACATGTTCCACGACTACTTCGAGTCGGTCGGCCTGGTCTCGGCGGAGACTCCGTTCTCCGGGCGCAGTGACTACGGGCCGTTCATCGCCGCCGGTGTCGACATTCCCTCCGGTGGCCTCTTCACCGGTGCGGAAGGCATCAAGACCGACTCGCAGGCCGAGGCCTTCGGCGGGATCGCGGGCGCGGCCTACGACCCCTGCTACCACCAGGCGTGTGACTCCCTCGACCAGAACTTCGGCACCGACGCGGCGAAGGCCTCGCTCTACCAGGACCTCGCCTCCGTCTACAAGCTCGAGGGCAACGTCAACCTCGAGGCGATCGAGGAGATGTCCGACGCCGTTGCACACGCAGTCCTCACCTACGCGTTCGACACCAGCTCTGTCACCGGTGACGGGTTCGGCAAGCCGGTGACGCCGCCTGGGCAGTCGGCCGACGGGGCGCCCGGCGGCGAGATGGACGACTCCGGTGGTGGTCTCCACGCCGACCACGACCACGAGGAAGACACGATGTGACGGTCAACTGCTAGGCCGTATTAAGTAACCAAGACGGAGGCGGATCCCGCGAGCGGGGTCCGCCTCCTCTTGCATGTCGGGCCGCCCGGGCGCGCGCACGAGGTCAGGTCGAGCGCCAGTTGGCCGCGCCGACCACGATGAGCCGCAGCTGCTTCTCCGCGGTCCGCACGATTTCGCGCTCGACCTCGGGACGCTCCGGCGGGGCGTCGAGGATGTCCTCGGCGGTGGAGACCATGGCGTTCACGATCAGGTTCGCCATCACCCGGAGGTCCTCGGCGGTCCACGTGTCGAGGTCCGGCAGCCGGGCGAGGTCAGTAGCCAGCTCGCGCTCGAACAGCTCCAGCTCGCGCCTGATGGCCTGGCGCACGACGGGCACGCCACCGAATCGCTCGCGCGCGATGAAACGGAAGTACGTCCGCTCCGAGTGGACGTGTTGGACGAGGATCGACACCGAGCTGCGGATGACACCGCTGAACTCGGGGTTGCCTCGGCGGGTCTCCCGGATCATCTGACGCAGGCTTGCGAAGGACCGGTCGACCAGAGCCAGGCCGAGCTCGTCGACCGAGGCGAAGTGGCGGTAGAACGCGGTCGGCACGATGCCCACGGCCCGGGTCAGCCGGCGCAGGGACAGTGCGGCGAGACCCTCCTCGGCCACCAGGTCGAGCGCCGCGTCGAGGATCGCCTGCCGGGTGCGCTCCTTGCGCTCCTGCCGGGTCTCGGCCGCCGTGCTCTCCACCAGGCCATGCTAACGACGTCTCTCGTCCCAGTGAACAGATGGTCACTCGATCATGCGCACTGGGTGGCGTGCGCCAGGTCACGCCCCCTGAAAGTTGACGAAGGTCCGGGACCTCCGTCACGCTTTTCGGTGTACGGATGTTCACTGAAAGGCGGTGAGAGCATGAGCCTCTCCCCGAGCATCTCCACCCACGCCAGGCGCCTGCTCCGCTCCCGCGCGGTCGCGGCACTGGCCTCCCCCCATCCCGTCGACCGGTACCTCGAGCTCGTCCACCCGATGTGGGCCGTCGACGAGGTCCGGGCCCGGGTCGTGCGCGTCCTGCGCGAGACCGAGGGACCCGAGCCGGTCACCACCCTCGCCCTCGAGCCCACCAGCACGTGGCAGGGCTTCCGCGCAGGCCAGTTCGTCCAGGTCGGCGTGGAGATCGACGGCGCCCGTCGTACCCGCTGCTTCTCCATCAGCTCCTCCGAGGGCGACGGCCAGGAGGCGCTCACGATCACCGTGCGGGCCCACGAGGAAGGGCTGGTGTCGAAGTACCTCGCGACGCGGGCCGAGCCCGGACTGGTGCTGCACCTCTCACAGGCGCAGGGCGAGTTCACGCTCCCCGAGCAGCTCCCCGACCGGCTGCTGATGATCTCGGGCGGCTCCGGGATCACCCCGCTGATGTCGATGCTGCGGACTCTCGTCGACCGGGGGTACGGCGGCCGAATCACCTTCCTGCACTACACCCAGGGGCCCGAGACCGCGATCTTCCGCGACGAGCTGCGGGTCCTCGCCCGGCGCGAGAACGTCGACGTGGTCGTCGTACACACCCGGCACGGGGGCTCGCGCTTCACGCCGCAGGCCCTCGCCGAGATCGCGCCCGACCACCTCGTGACGGCGACGTACGCGTGTGGGCCCGCCGGCATGGTCGAGAGCGTCCGGGAGGTGTACGGCGACAGCGACCTGTTGCGGGTCGAGTACTTCAAGACCTCCACCCTCCAGCCGGCCGACCCGGACGCCGCTGAGGGGTCGGTGAGCTTCACGCGCGCCGGCGCGACCGCGGCGAACAGCGGCGCCACGCTGCTCGAGCAGGCCGAGGCCCTCGGACTCACCCCGGAGTACGGATGCCGGATGGGCATCTGCTTCTCCTGCACCTCACGCAAGACCGAAGGAGCCGTCCGCAACGTCGTCACCGGCGCCACCTCGGCGCTGCCCGACGAGGACGTCCAGATCTGCGTCAGCCAACCCGTCGGCGACTGCGTCGTCGACCTCTGATCCGCGACGTCATACCTCCCGGTCGTGATAGCGACCACTTCGTATGACGTCCCACGAACGAAGGGACGCACCATGTCCGAGCACAAGACCCTCACCCCCGAACAGCTCGAGGCGTTCGGCGCCGAGATCGACGCCATCCGCCAGCGCATCATCGACGAGCTCGGGGAGGAGGACGCCACCTACATCCGCAACATCGTCAAGACCCAGCGCACGCTCGAGATCGCCGGCCGCGCACTGTTCTACGTGCCGCCGGCGTGGCCGCTCGCGGTCGCCGCGCTGAGCGTGTCGAAGATCCTCGACAACATGGAGATCGGCCACAACGTCATGCACGGCCAGTACGACTGGATGGGCGACCCCGGCCTGAACTCCAAGATGTACGAGTGGGACAACGTCTGCCCCAGCGAGCAGTGGAAGTACTCCCACAACTACATCCACCACACCTACACGAACATCCTCGGCAAGGACCGCGACATCGGGTACGGCGTCCTCCGCATGGACGAGGACCAGAAGTGGCGGCCGTACTACCTCGGGAACCCTGTCTACGCGACGCTGCTGATGATCTTCTTCGAGTGGGGCGTGATGATGCACGACCTCGAGGTGGAGCGCATCGTCGCCGGTGAGCGGACCTGGGCCGACACCAAGCACCTGCACAAGGGGATGATCCGCAAGATCCGCAACCAGACCCTCAAGGACTACCTGCTCTTCCCGGCCCTGACCGGTCCCTTCCTCGTGCCGACCCTGGTGGGCAACGCGACCGCGAACCTGGTCCGCAACATCTGGGCCTTCAACATCATCTTCTGCGGCCACTTCCCGACAGGTGTGGCGACCTTCTCCGAGGAGGAGGCCGAGGACGAGAGCCGCGGCCACTGGTACTTCCGCCAGCTGCTCGGGTCGGCGAACATCACCGGCGGCAAGCTCTTCCACGTGATGACCGGGAACCTCTCCCACCAGATCGAGCACCACCTGTTCCCCGACCTCCCGGCGCGGCGCTACCCCCAGATCGCGGCGGAGGTGCGCGAGATCTGCGAGCGGTACGGCCTCGACTACAACACCGGCCCGCTGCACA
>DASSMS010000039.1:0-33179 GCA_035688575.1 Nocardioidaceae bacterium | reverse complement strand
CGCGCCGTTCGACCGGGTCGAGCGCATCACCGTCCACCGGCGACCGGGCAGCAGCCCGGGTGTGCCGCAGGGCGAGGGCTTCGCCCCGAAGGACCTCCCCTTGTTCGGTCCCGACAAGCGCCGCTGACCTTGCGGGACGTCATTCGTTCCGGTTGCCATAGCGGCCAGGAAGTATGACGTCCCGGGCTGTGTCAGGGCGTGGGTTCGGCTCCGCCGTACCGCCGGTCCCGACGCGCGTAGGTGTCGATCGCCTGCCACAGGTGTCGCCGGTCGACGTCGGGCCAGAGCACGTCGCTGAAGACCAGCTCGGAGTAGGCCGCCTGCCAGAGCATGAAGTTCGACAGCCGCTGCTCTCCCGACGTACGCCACACCAGGTCCGCCTCGGACAGCTCGGGAACGTAGAGGTGGCGGGCGAAGGTCTTCTCGTCCACCTTCTCCGGGTCCAGCCGGCCCGCGGCCACCTCGCGCGCGATGGAGCGGGCAGCGTCGGCCACCTCGGCCCGCCCGCCGTAGTTCACGCACATGGTCAGCGTCAGCACGTCGTTGTCGCGGGTCAGCTCCTCCGCGACCTGCAGCTCCTTGATCACCGAACGCCACAGCCGGGGCGCCCGACCCGCCCACCTGACGCGGACGCCGAGCTCGTGCATCTCATCGCGCCTGCGGCGGATCACGTCTCGGTTGAAACCCATCAAGAAGCGCACCTCGTCGGGCGACCGCTTCCAGTTCTCTGTCGAGAAGGCGTAGGCCGAGATGGCCTTCACGCCGATCTCGATGGCCCCCTCGACCACGTCGAACAGCGAGTGCTCGCCCTGCTCGTGACCGGCGGTGCGAGGCAACCCGCGCTCCTGTGCCCAGCGCCCGTTCCCGTCCATCACGACCGCGACGTGGTGTGGCACGAGCTCGGAGGGTACGGCGGGGGGGCGCGCTCCGCTCGGGTGCGGAGTTGGCGGGCGTACCTCGGACCGCACGACGGTCCTGCTCTTTCTCGCCACGTCCAACCTCTTCCCGTGTCAAGGTCGTATCATCGCGACCAACCTAGAGCCTCGCGGCACAGCCTGAGGTCTTCACCCCTGGGAAGGGCTGGCATGGACCGCGCCACGGAGCAGATCGAGCAACAGCTGACGATGCTGCTCCGCCGCGTGCAGAGCATCCACATCTCCACCTCCTCCGGCGAGATGGACCTCGACCGCTCCGCCTACGGCATCATGTGCCGGCTTGCCGACGAGGGCCCGCAGCGGCTCGGGTCGCTGGCGTCGGCGTTCGGCCTCGACCCCTCGACGATCACGCGGCAGGTGCAGGCCCTGGAGAAGGCGGAGCTCGTGCAGCGCCGATCGGACGAGGACGACCGCCGCGCGTCGATCGTCGACCTCACCGAGGAGGGCAGTACGGTGCTGGCGCATACGCGGGCCTACCGCCGCGAGCGCCTCGAGGAGGTGTTCGGTGACTGGCCCGAGACCGACCGCGACGAGCTGGCCAGGTTGCTGACAAAGGTAAACGACTCGATCGCGGCGCTCGCCGAGCGGGAGCGTGCCCGCAGCGCGGAGTGACGGCGGCTCAGCGCTCGACGTGGCTCAACGACTTCAGACCTCGCTCGAGGTGCCAGGCGAGGTAGGCCGACACGAGCCCGGTCGCCTCCTTGCGGTGCCGCGGCTCGCTGGCCTCCACCGCGGCCCAGTCACCGGAGAGGAGGGCCCCGAGCAGGACCACGGTCTCTGCCGCCGGGCTCGCGGACCCCGGCACACGGCACGTGCCGCAGAGCATCCCTCCTGCCGCGGGGCTGAAGGAGCGGTGTGGGCCCTCCAGGCCACACCGCGCGCAGGCGTCGAAGGACGGTGCCCAGCCGGCGACGGAGAGCGAGCGCAGCAGGAACGAGTCGAGCACCGCGGACGGCGACCGCTCCCCCGCAGCCATCGTGCGCAGGCCACCCACGAGCAGCAGGAACTGCTGGAGGGCAGGCTCCTTGTCCTCCACCACGAGGCGCTCGGCCGTCTCGAGCATGACCGTGCCGGCGGTGTAGCGCTCGTAGTCCGAGCCGATCTTGGACCCGTACGGCGCCAGCGTCTCGGCCTGGGTGATCACGTCCAGGGACCGGCCCTCGGCGAGCTGAAGGTCGACGTAGGTGAACGGCTCGAGCCGTGACCCGAAACGCGATGACGTCCGGCGTACCCCCTTGGCGACCGCCCGGACCCGCCCGGTGTCGCGGGTCAGCAGCGTGATGATGCGGTCTGCCTCACCCAGCTTCTGGGTGCGCAGCACGACGGCTTCGTCACGGTAGAGACCCACGGGACCATTCTCCCTCAGGTAGGACGGACACCCGGGCGGTTGCCACGGGTCCGAAGTGTCTTGCCGGGCTTGAAGCACTCCTCCACGAACGAGATCGCCTCGTGGGTCAGCCGCTCCGGGGAGTACCGCCACTCGAGGACGCTGCGGGCCTCGACGAACCGGGCGTTCGGCATCTCCTCGGACAGGAGGGTCGCGTCCGCCCAGGGGTGGATCGGGTCGCGGCGGTGACCGACCACCAGAGCGGGTGCCCCGATCAGCCGCCGGAGCCTGCTCGAGGGGGCGACCCGGCCGAAGAAGATGCCGTGGATTGCCGCGGCCATCGGCGCCGGGCGCTGGTTGAGGGTGTCGAGGACGACTCCGGCCCAGAACGGCACCACGCCGCGCGGGACCAGCTTCGTCACCGCCCGGGTCGCCGTCACCGTGACGGGCAGGAACCTGGCGACGAACATCAGCGGCGCGAAGGTCATGATCCCGGCCTCGACCGCGTTGTCCAGGACAGGCATCTCGAGGATCAGCCCGCGCACACGCTCCGGCGCGAGGTCGGCGACCTCGAGGGAGACGTTCGCTCCCAGCGAGGTGCCACCGATCACGGCCTGCTCGGCGCCGAGGTGGTCGAGCAGGGCGATCACCTGCTCGCCGAAGGCGGTCACGGAGTACAGCATCGGGTCCGTGGGCCGGTCGGACCGTCCGTGCCCGAGGAGGTCTACGGTCACCACGTGGTAGCCGGCGCCGGCGATGGCGCGCGCCAGCGGCTGGTGCATGCGCCGTGGCATGAGCTGACTGTGGATGAGCACCACCCAGTCGTCCCCGCCGCCGTACTCGGTGTACTCGACCCGGTCGTCGTCGATGAAGAACTGCCCGATCCTCTCGGAGACCAACGTCGCCATCACGGCACCTTCCGACGAGGGAGTCTGAACTTTCGAGAGTAGTCGAGCCCCGGCCGTCCCGGTTCTCGCACCCGGCTGACGCGGGACGGGGGTGATGACCGAAGATAGGTGCATGCACCGGGGAGGGGGCGCCCTGCGGGCGTGCTCCAGGGGGGCTCCTTCGGCGTGCCCTGGAGCCGGCCGATGAGCCGCCACGTACCCCTGGGGAGCGCACCTGCTCCCGGGCCGGAGAAGCCCGACCCGGACAGCCCGCACGAGGCGGAGCGCCCGGTCGGGGCGGAGCCGTCCCGAGCGAGCACGTTCCTCGCGCTCGTCGTCGTCTACGTGCTGGGGCTAGGTGCGGTGATGTTCGTGCCCGCGGGCTCCGAGGTCCCCGTCTGGTGGCCGGTCGCCGGTGTCGCCGCCGCCTTCCTGGCCCTCGCACCGCGCCGGTGGCAGTGGCTCCTCGCGCTCGGGGTCGCTGCCGCGACCGGGCTGGCCGTCTTCACCGCAGAGCGCAGCCCGGTCTCCGCTCTAGGCGTCGGGCTCTCGAGCGGAGCAGAGGCCTACGTCGTCGCCTGGCTGCTGTCCCGCGGACGCCGGACGCGACCAGCACTGCGCACCATGGAGGACCTCTGGCGTCTCCTCGTCGCGACCCTCGCGGGCAGCGCCCTGGCCGCCGTCGGCATCGGCCTCACCGTGGTCTACGGACTCGACGGCTCGTTCGTTGTTCCGGCCCTCGCAGTGCTGGTCTCGCACGCGGCCGCGATCCTGGTGATCGTCCCGTTCGCGATGCGGGTCGGCCCGTCGGCGGCCACCGACAAGCTCGTCGAAGCGGTCGCCCAGTGGGTGCTCCTGCTCGGCGCGGTCGGCTACGTCTTCAGCCCCGGCCAGGAGCTCAGCCTGGCCTTCCTTCCGCTGCCGCTGCTGTTGTGGGGAGCCCTGAGGTTCGGGCTCAGGACGGTGTCCTACCAGCTCGTGGCGGTGGGTGTCGTGGCCGGAGTGCTGACGGCCCTCGGAGGGGGCCCGTTCGCCGTGGAGGCGCAGGCCGGTGTCACCACTGCGGCGGGCGCCGCCACGCTCACGCAGGCGTTCGTCCTGGTGGCCGCGCTGGTCGCGCTCCCGCTCGCCGTGGCGATGGACCAGCGTCGCACCGCCCTGGTCCGCATGACCCAGAACGAGGAGCTGTTCCACAAGGCCTTCAGCGAGTCGTTCGTCGGCATGCTCCTGCTCTACCTCTCCCCCGACGGTCTTCGGGTCCGCGAGCTCAACCAGACCGCCGCGGACATCCTCGGGGGCCCGATCGACACCTTCGTGGATCACCCTCTCCAGCAGCTCGTGGAGTCGAGCACCGTGCTGAAGGACGTCGCTGCGCAGATGGTCGCCGGCGACCTGCCCGGCTGGCGGGAAGAGGTGTGGTTGACGACGGAGCCCGGGCGCCGCGTCGGCCTCGCCGTCTCCCCCATGTCCACCACTGCCGAGGAACCGATGTTCAGCGCGCAGCTGATGGACGTCACGGACGTCTACGTCGCGACGACGAGGCTGCAGACCGAGAAAGACTTCACCGCGGCGGTGCTCGGCACGACCGCCTGTCTCATCGTGGTCGTCGACATAGACGGCAAGATCACCGGACTGAACCCCGCCGGCGAGAAGGTCACCGGGTTCAGCGAGGAGGAGCTGCTCGACCAGCCGCTGTGGGGGACGCTGGCTCCCGCCACGGACAAGAGGGATCTACGGGACCTGCTCGACCGCACGCGGCCCGGACGAGAGACACCGAGCCTGGAAGGCGACCTCCGCACCGCGCAGGGCGGTCTGCGACGGATCGTCTGGGCGAGCGCCCCGTTGACGAACGAGTCGGGCCGTCGTACTCACGTGGTCCTCACCGGCATCGACGTCACGGAGGAGCGCAACGCGCGCAGCATGGCCGGGCACCTCCTCGACGCGGCGACCTCCACGGCTTTCATCGCGCTCGACCTCGGGGGCACGGTCACGATCTTCAACACCGGCGCCCAGGAGCTTCTCGGCTACACCGCCGACGAGGTGAAGGGCAGGATGCGCCTGGACGCCCTTCACGACCCAGGCGAGCTCACACAGGTGGCCCGCCGGCAGGGCACCGAGCCCGGCTTCGCGACGGTGATCGCCGGTGTGGAGACCGGACCGCAGACCCGGGACTGGACCTACGTCCGCAAGGACGGCAGCAGGGTCGCCTGCGCGGTCACGATGAGCGTGGTCCGCGACGCCTTCGGGTCGCACATCGGCTACCTGGCTGTCGGGCGGGACGTGACCGAGTCCCAGCGGAGCCAGATGCTGCTCGTCGAGACCCTCGAGAAGGAGCGGCAGGCGGTCGAACGCTTGCGGGAGCTCGACCGGGTCAAGGACGACTTCGTCGCGATGGTGAGCAACGAGCTGCGCAGCCCGATCACGACCATGGTCGGCTACACCGAGATGCTGGAGGACGGCGCCGCGGGTCCCCTCTCGCGCGAGCAGAAGCGCCTGCTCGACACGGTCCGCCGCAACGGCGAGCGCCTCGTCGCGCTGATCGAGGACCTGCTGGTTCTTTCCAGGATCGACTCGGGGACCCTCACGATGGAGCGGAAGACGGTCGACCTCCGTACCATCTTCGACCGCGCGCACGAGAGGGTCGACCCGATGCTGGTCGGACGCGACCTGGACATCCAGGTCGACCTGCCCGGCCAGCCGGTGGTGGTGGTCGGCGACGCCGCCCAGCTGGAGCGCGTCGTGGTGAATCTGCTCAGCAACGCCGTGAAGTTCACCGAGGACGGCGGACGAGTGCAGTGGTCGCTGACCGCCTCCGACAGCGTCGCCGAGATCGTGGTCAGCGACACCGGGATCGGCATCCCGGAGGCAGAGCAGCCGGCGCTCTTCACCCGGTTCTTCCGGTCGAGCACGACACAGGAGCGTGCGATCCAGGGCACGGGGCTCGGTCTCTCCATCGTCCAGTCGATCGTGCAGAGCCACGGCGGGCAGGTCTGGATCAGGTCTGAAGACATGGCCGGCACCGAGGCCCACGTCGTACTCCCGCTCACCGCGTCCCCCCAGCGTCCCCCGTCGCACGTGTGAGGTCGCAGCAGCCGAACCGGTGCGCATCGGCCCGCGTGGTGACATGCTCTGCCTCGTGACTGTGCTGTCCACGCTCGAGAGCTACTACGACGCCGCCCCTAGGCCGATGGCCATGACCGAGGATGTCGGCCCCTTCACGGTCTTCGTACGCACGAAGCCAGACGGATGGCCCTTCTACGCGCGACCGACGCTGGGGTACGACGGGCCCATCACCGCAGCGCAGGTCGAGATGGTCCGGTCACGTCAGCAGGAGCTGGAGGTCCCCCAACAGCTCGAGTGGGTGCACGAGAACACCCCGACCCTCCTCGCTGCGGCGCGCGAGGCCGGGCTTCACGTAGCCGAGTGCCCACTGCTCGTGCTTCCCGGCGGCGCGGCGACAGTCACGCCGCCGCTCCCGGACGGGTCCCAGGTCCGCATGCTCGGGCCCGACTCCCCCGACGTCGGCGACGTCGTCGCAGCCGTGGGCGCCGGATTCGCCGGAAGCGACGAGCCGGTGGTGCATGACGCCGGACGCGTCCGCGAGCTCCTCGGGTCTGGGCTGCTCGCCATGGCAGGGGCGTACGACGGCCAGGGCGCCGTCGGAGGCGGGTCCCACTCTCCCCGGGGCGAGACCACGGAGCTGGCCGGGATCGCGGTCATCCCTCGCGCCCGACGCCGAGGTTTGGGGGCGGCGATCACGGAGGCGCTCGTGGCGGACGCACGTGCCCGCGGCATCACGACGGTGTTCCTCTCGGCGCAGGACGACGCCGTGGCCAGGGTCTACGAACGGGTCGGCTTCCAGCGGGTCGGGACCGCTTGCGTCGCCGAGGCCTCCTGACCCCTGGGCCCCGGTCCGCTGATCAGGTCGCGGACCGTCTGGCTCACTCCGTCAGGACTAGCCACTTCTTGCCGTCGACGAGCTCTCGCGCCGCGTCGAGGTGCCCTGCGTGGCAGGCGGTCTCCCGCCGGTACAGCCCGAGCACGGCTTCGGCCGACATGGTCGCCTCGACCTGCCACGCGTCCGTTGTCAGCGCCAGGTCCTCGATGGCAGCCCCGTCCCCTGCGACGACGCACCGGAACCAGAGTGTCGCCTCGGTCAAACGCTTCCTCTGTGGTCGGGCCGCGCGGCTGGTCGAGCCGGCAAGGCCTACTGCGCGATCTCCCAGATGTGTCCGGCCGGGTCGGCGAAGCTGGCGGTCCGGATCCCCCACGGGCGTTCCATCGGACCGTTGAGGAGCTTCACCCCGCGTTCCGCAAGCGTCTCGCACATGGCGTCGACGTCGCTGACCTCGATGGTGAACTGCATCCGGGAGCCACCGTCAGGACTCGCCACGACCGCGGGCTCGATCAGCTCGTGAGCCGCCTCGGTCCTCAGCAGGTTGACGAGCGTGTCACCGAACTTGAACACAGCCGAACTGTCGTCCTCGAACGCCACCGGCAGGCCGAAGACCTCCCGGTAGAAGTGCCTCGCGGCCTCGAGGTCCTCGACGAACAACGTGATGGCGCCGATCCCGCGCGGCCAGGACCTCGCGTCGGTTCCATCCTGCACTTCAGCCACGAAGGGTGCCCCGTTTCTCGACGTCGTGTGCGCATCAACATACGGCGGCGTACCCCCGCGTCGAGGAGCCGCGCAGCCATGTCACCTCGGGCTACGAGGCCCGGGCGTGGCTGTCGTCAGCGATCCGCTCGCGGGTCAGCCGCAGCTCCTCCTGGTGCGCGAAGATAACCTCCAGGGACCAGGGCAGCGGCTCACTGTTGCGGTCCGCCGCAGTCGCCTGGGCCGGGATGGCCTCGGCAGCTTCCTCCTGCACGACGGGGCGTGCGAGGTCCTCCAGGTCCGGCGCGGACGCCGCCAGCTCCGGGTCGGTCGTGACCGTCAGGGTGACCCGTGGCCACCATCGGTCACGGTCTCTGCGCGCCAGCACGACAGGGTCGCCGAAACGGTCTCGCGCGTAGGCGAACGCCGTGTCGAAGGAACCCGCTGTGACCTCCCAGGTCGAGCCGTGTCCCGAGACCTCCACGCGGTCTCGAACCGCGTCCCACCACTCTCCGATGCCTTGCCCGAGCGGCATGGCGACCACCTGCTCTCAGTGTTGAGTCGGAGGTTAGTCCACAAATGTCGTGCTGGTAAGCCCGGCCTACCACAAAGGCCTACCTCGAGGCGTTCGCCCCCTCGACAGCAGGCCCGCCAACCGGGATCTCACGACGTACACGCCGCACTCGGCGCGCGTTGCGTCGTCCTCCGAGCGGCAGGGCGTTTTGCTCCGCTAGCGATCGGTTTAGGGTGATCTGACGCACACCAACGACACAACGACACCGGGGAGAACTGCCATGTCTATCGAACGTCGAGCTTTGCTGAAGTCCGGAGCCGCGGGTGCGCTCCTGGGCGGTCCGTTCGCCGGGTTCGCGGCCATGCCCGCACACGCCCGGACCTCACCGAAGCGCTCTCCTCGCTCCGCTGCTCTGGTGCCGATCAAGGACGAGCGCGACGGGAAGGTGCGGCTCTTCCTGCCCGAGGGCTTCCACTACCGGTCCTTCCACGACACGGGGTCGCCGGTCGTGCTCGATGACGGCACCAAGCTTCCTGGCCGCCACGACGGGATGGGCGCTTTCCGCGGCGAGGACCACACCGTCGTACTCGTGCGCAACCACGAGGTCAACAACCCCGTCGGCGCCTTCGGCCCCGGGACGCCGTACGACGCCTCGGCCGGAGGAGGTACGACGACCACCCGCGTGACCAAGCACGGCGAGGTCCTCGAGGCGTACACGAGCCTCAACGGCACGATGATGAACTGCAGCGGCGGCGTCATGCCCTGGGGGAGCTGGATCACGTGCGAGGAGACCGTCAACGGACCCGACGTGGGGCCCGACTTCACAGGCGCCTCCAACACCAGCCTGGAGAAGCCGCACGGCTACATCTTCGAGGTCCCGGCCGACGGGCAGTCCAACCGGGAGCCGATCACCCGGGCCGGCCGCTTCGCGCACGAGGCGGTCTCGTTCGACCCGGTCGGCGGGTCGCTCTACCTGACCGAGGACAACTTCGGCTTCGCCTCCGGCTTCTACCGCTACACGCCCAAGACGAACCCGATGACGGCGGGCAGCCTCGACAACGACGGCAGGCTCGAGATGCTCGCGATCAAGGGCGAGCCGAACAAGCATCTCGAAGGCGCACAGGAGCAGGGCGTGACCTACGAGGTCGAGTGGGTCGAGATCGAGGAGCCGGACTTCCTGTTCGACTACACGCCGGGCGAGACGGCCCCCACCACCAACGACGAGGCCATCGTCTTCGTGGGCGACCAGGGCCGGGCGAAGGGTGCGGCGTACTTCTCCCGTCTCGAGGGACAGGTGTACGAGGACGGCGTCGTCTACTTCACCTCGACCGAGGGCGGCGGTGCGCCCGAGGGCGGCACGTCGAACCCGGGAGGCTACGGCAACGGCTTCGGACAGGTGTGGGGCTACGACACGCGCAACCAGACGCTGACCTGCGTCTACCAGTCGCCCGACAAGGAGACGCTCGACTTTCCCGACAACGTCACCGCCTCGCCGCGCGGGACGCTGGTGCTGTGCGAGGACAGCTCCGGCGACAACTACCTGCGGGGGCTCTCCACCGACGGCCGGCTGTGGGACATCGCGCTGAACCGGCTCACCGGCGACGACGGTACCCCGCGGTACGGCGACGAGTTCGCCGGCTCGACCTTCAGCACCGACGGCCACACCTTGTTCGTGAACATCCAGGCGAGCAAGGGGTTGACCTTCGCGATCTGGGGTCCGTGGGCCTCGATCGGAGTCTGAGCACCGCACAAGCCAAGGGCCTGTGACCGTCCGCGTTGACGGTCACAGGCCCTTCGACCTGGTCAGCGGATCGTGATCACCCTCCGGTTCGGCTGCTGACCGCCGGTGCCGTCAGGGTCGTAGCCGCTCTCGACGTTGCCGGCCTCGTCGACCGAGAACCACTTGACGACGGTCTGGTCCTCCGTGACGGTCACGGGCGCCGCACCGCCGCGGATGCCGTCCTGGACCACGGTCGGTGAGTCCCAGGTGGGCCGCGAGCCGTCAGTCGTGTAGTAGACCGTCGCCGGCTCCGAGGTCTCGAAGAACACGTCCACCGAGCCCGTCTCCTGACCTCGGCCCTGCAGCGTCGCGGTGGAGCTGGGCGCCTTGTCGTCCAGGGCGTACTCCCGGGCGACCTCGAGGATGCCGTACCACCCGTTGGCGAACTCCATCGCCTGCCCGAAGCCTTCGCTCTCGAAGTCGGGCCAGAACATTCCGCCGGCCGTGGTGTCCCACTGCTTTGTCGTCTCGTTCCACAGCGGGACACCGACCTCGAAGTCCCAGGCGTAGATCTCGGGGTCCTTGCTGACCTCGTCGTCGTAGAACATCTCGTCCCCGGAGTTCCCGGCCGCGGAGTAGAGCACGTCGACGACCGGTCCGGTGCGGCCCGGCCAGACGACCGTCCCGCGGAACTCCTTGATCCGCGACAGGATCGTCTCGGAGGCTCCGAAGAAGTAGTTCTCGGTAGCGAGGTCGGGGCGCGGCAACGTGGTGCGGTCCGCGGTGTAGGCCGCCGGAGACCACATGAAGTAGCCCCCGAAGCTGTGGGTGTTCATCGCGAACTTGATGTTCGGGAACGTCCTGGTCAGCCAGACCTCGTTCGAGGACTCGGCCTCCGACAGCTCGCTCTCACCTGCGTACAGCTGGTTGCGGCAGTCGGTGGATGCGCCGAGGAACCCGTCGAAGAGGGAGCCCACCGAGAAGTTGCGGTTGATGTCCGTGCCGGCGTTGGTCGGCGTTGTGTAGGCGCAGTCGTCGATGTCCATGTTGGTGCGCTGGACGAGGTTGTCGTAGAGCGAGTACGCGACGCCGTCGGGGTTGATCATCGGGACGATGAAGATGTCGAGGTCGTCGACGAGCGAGGTCGTGGTCTTGTCGCTGCCGTAGTTGTGCAGCAGCCGCTGCGCGGTCTCGAGTGCGACGAGCGATGTCACCCACTCGCGGGCGTGCTCCTGCGCGTACAGGACGACTCCGGTCTTCGAGCCGTCACGGTCGGCGCCGATCCGGATCGCCTTGACGGTGTACGGGTCCCGCGGGTAGCCGGCCGGCCCGGCCAGTGGCGTGCCGTCCGGCAGGTTGTAGCCGTGGGTCTGGTTGGGCAGCTCGACGATCTCGGCGAGGTCGGGGTACTGCGCCGCGAGCGTCTCGATGACCTCGTCGGCCTGGGTCGCGTCGACGTACCCGTCGTCGGTGAAGCCCCACTTGAAGCCCTTCGGGAAGCCGGAGACGTTCCCGGCTGCCCACTCGCTCGTGTCCGACTCGACGGTCGAGCCGTCGGAGGAGGTGGCGGTGACGGACTCGACGACCCCGTCGGTCTGCACCGGCGTGGTCATCCGGTGGTACAGGTAGACGCCCCTGTCCGTGAAGGGACTCAGGGTGTAGGTCTCCCCGTCGTCGGTGGTGACCTCCACGTCGTCCTCGTCACCGAGCTCGGACCGGACCTCGACCGAGAGGAAGCTCCCGTCGGCGGACGTCCAGCGGTCGGCTCGGAGAACGGTCAGGGCACCGTTGGTCGCGTTGCCCGGCTTGTCCGCGGCCAGTACCGCCTCGGTCGCCTCCGTGGCCGGCGGCTTCGACTGCCGCTTCTGGGCGGCGGTGAGCTTGGCGGCGTTGCCCTTGAGCTCTGCGGCGAGCTCGGCCTGTGTGGGCGCGGCCAGCGTGTCCAGTACGACGGCACCGTGGCGTCTCAAGAGCCCGAGGTCGTCCTTCGGGACGATGACCGTCGCGTCGAAGGTCCCCCTCGGTCCCTGCGCCACCTCATGGGTGACGTCGACGCCGTCCGCCGACATCTCGCGCAGAGCGTCGGTCGACGGCACGCGGACCCGGACCACGGTCTCGCTGGGAGTCTCGCGGGCCGATGCCTCGGAACGGTCGGGTGCGGATGGCTCGTCGGCGACCGCGACCGGCCCGATCAGAGCCACGCCGAGGGCGAGCGCCGCGGGAATGGTGAAGGACGTGCGCACAGTGGGTTCCCCCTGTCGTAGAGATTGACCCGACGAAACCACGGTGCGCCCGATCTAGGAAGAATGTCGTCCTTGCGTATTTGCGCATTGCGAACTTCTGCGAGGTCTCGGATCCGGCCCTCTGGACTGCTCGCCCCGGTGGGGAGCAGTCTGATGAATGGCGCGATCGAGGAGGCCCGAGATGGATCTCAACACCCTCTACCACCGGACCGTCGAGTGCTGGGCCACGCGGGTCAACGAGGTCGGGGACCACCAGTGGGACGACCCGACGCCCTGCACCGAGTGGACGGTGCGCGACCTGGTGAACCACGTCGTGGGCGAGGACCGGTGGACGGTGCCGCTCATGGAGGGGCAGACGATCGAGCAGGTCGGTGCCCGGCTCGACGGCGACCTGCTCGGCTCCGCCCCGATCCAAACCGCGTTGGCGGCCGCGAAGGATGCTGTCTCCGTCGTCGCCGAGCGGCTGCCCGGAGGCGAGCCCGTGCACCTCTCCTACGGCGAAGAGAGTCCGGAGGAGTACGTCCGCCAGCTTGCCGCGGACCATCTCGTGCACGCCTGGGACCTCGCCGCGGCCACCGGTGGGGACACCCGACTGGAGCCGCACCTGGTGACCGAGGTCGCCGCCTGGTTCGTCGAGCGGGAGGAGGTCATGCGGGCAGTCGGCCTGATCGGCCCGCGTGCCGCGCTGACGGGGGATCCGCAGTCGGACCTCCTCGCGGCGTTCGGCCGACGAGCGCACTGGGGAAGGAACGACGCCACCTTGGCGCGGTTCTCCCGCGCGTTCGGGGCAGGGGACGTCGAGGCGATCATGGCCCTCATGACCGATGACTGCGTCTTCGAGGCCACGTCGCCCGCGCCGGACGGCGAACGTCGCGAGGGCGTCGCCGCCGTACGGGCTGTATGGGAGGAGCTCTTCTCCACCACCGCCGACGCGTCGTTCACCGAGGAGGAGTCCTTCGTTTGCGAGGACCGGGGGGTTCTGCGTTGGCGCTTCAGCTGGACCGGGCCCGACGGCTCCCCCGGCCATGTGCGCGGCGTCGACGTGCTCAGGTTCAGGGACGGGAAGGTCAGCGAGAAGCTCTCCTACGTGAAGGGCTGATGAGCGCGCCTAGGTGGAGGACGGCTGCTCCGTGACGGCCTTCAGCCGGGCCAGGCCCTTCTCGAAGTCGGGACCGACCATCTTGTCCAGCGACGTGAACACGCCCAGCACCCGTGTCATGAGGGTCTTGTGCCCGGTCATCGTCCAGGTGACGCGGGAGCCCGAGCCTTCCGGCTCGATGACGAAGACGGTGTCGTTGCGAGACTTCCACGGCTTCTCGAAGGTCAGGTCGATCTCCACCCGCGTCGGCTGGTCGGCCTCGATGATCTCCATGTGCCCCTGACCTGCCTTGCGGTTGCCGGACCAGCCGTACACCGCACCTTCCCCGGACTCGGCCCCGGTGTAGGAACGCTCCAGCGCAGGGTCCAGGCCCTCCCAGGGCGACCAGCTCGTCCAGTTGCGGAAGTCCGCGATCTGGTCGTAGATGCGCTGCGAGGGAGCGTCGATCCTCACCGAACGCTCGACGGTGTAGCTGTCCTCTGCCATGGGCCGATCGTAGTCTCGCCACTCTTTCTCCTCATGGCTGGTGGCCATGACACGTGGTCGCAGATCTGCCAGGGTTGAGGCTCGCGCCACGTTGTTCAAGGGAGAGCTTCCATGACGTTCCGGATGCCCGACATGACTGCGGAGGAGCTCCGGGCGACACAGCTCGGCCGCCTGCGCGAGACCCTGGTCCGCGCCTACGACAACGTCCCGCACTACCGGAAGGCGTTCGACACGGCCGGTGTACGTCCCGGCGACATCTCGACCCTCGAGGACCTGGCGCGGCTTCCGTTCACCACCAAGGCCGACCTGCGCGACAACTACCCGTTCGGCATGTTCGCCGTGCCTCGAGCCGAGGTCTCGCGGGTCCATGCCTCCTCCGGTACGACGGGCAAGCCGACCGTCGTGGGCTACACCCGCGACGACTTGGAGACCTGGGCCGACCTGATGGCCCGGTCGATCCACGCGGCGGGCGGGCGTCCCGGGGACGTTGTGCACGTCGCCTACGGCTACGGGCTGTTCACCGGCGGGCTCGGCGCGCACTACGGGGCCGAGCGTCTCGGCTGCACGGTGGTGCCCGTCTCGGGCGGGATGACCGAGCGGCAGGTGCAGCTGATCCTGGACTTCGAGCCCCGCGTCATCATGGTCACCCCGTCGTACTTCCTGGCCATCCTCGACGAGATGGAGCGTCAGGGCGTCGACCCGCACAAGACCAGCCTGGAGATCGGGATCTTCGGCGCGGAGCCCTGGACCAACGAGATGCGGCTGGAGGTCGAGCGCCGCAGCGGCATCGACGCGGTCGACATCTACGGCCTGTCCGAGGTGATGGGACCCGGTGTCTCCCAGGAGGCGGTGGCCACCAAGGACGGGCTGCACGTTTGGGAGGACCACTTCTACCCGGAGGTCATCGACCCGGTCACCCACGAGGTCCTGCCCGACGGGGAGGAGGGCGAGCTGGTCTTCACGAGCCTCACGAAACAGGCGATGCCGGTGATTCGTTACCGCACCCGGGACCTCACCCGGCTGCTGCCGGGCACCGCCTTCCCGGCGTTCCGGCGGATGCAGAAGGTGACCGGCCGCACCGACGACATGATGATCATCCGGGGCGTCAACGTCTTCCCCACCCAGATCGAGGAGCAGATCCTCAAGGTGGAGGGGCTCAGCCCGCACTACTTGTGCGTGCTCACCCGCCCCGGCAACCTCGACGTCCTGACGGTGCAGGTCGAGGCCCACGAGGACACGACCGGCGCCCGGCGCGAGGCCCTGGCCACCGAGCTCACCCGACACGTGCACGGCAGTATCGGGGTGACCGTGCGGGTCGAGGTCGTCGACCCCGGCGCCCTCGAGCGCTCCCTCGGCAAGGCCAAGAGGATCTCCGACCAACGCCGATGAGACGGGCTACTCGATCCAGTGACCTGCGAGAAGGACGTTCGCCCCAGACGGCGTGCAGGTCAGACGAGACTCGCAAGCCATTCGTCCACAGCTGACACCCGCCGTACGGCTGGGTGGTAGTAGAAGACGCTCTCGTGCCGAATCGGGCCGATAACGACAACGTGCTCGAGGTCACCGTGCCGAGCTCGGGCGAGGGCGGCTCCGAGCTCGACGAACATCCCACGCCCGTCGTGTTCGGACGCGACGACCAGCACGGCGTCAGCTCTGAGCACGGCGTCGAGGTCTTCAGTCGCGAGCATGGCGGAGACTGCCGGGAGTGATCCGTAGTCGTCCTCGAACGTGACGTCCGGGCCCCTGCTCCAATCAAGGGTGAGCTCGTGGCCGGCTGCGACCACAGCGGACTGCACCGCTTGAACGTTCTTGGTATCGGCGAGCGGCCCTGCCACATAGATCTTCACGCCGTAAAGATCTATCAACCGACCAAACGGCGGCCGGCCGTCCGTGAAATCGCTCACCTGCCGATGGGTGCGGTCGGCGACTACCAGCCGATCAGTCGAGGGGCTGGTCGACATCGAGCGATTCCAAATGGTCGGCGATGTCCTGCATGGTCTTGGTGAAAGCAGCCTCGAGGTCGACGTCATAGCAGTCGGCCAAGGTCAGGATTGACCACAGGCAGTCAGCAAGCTCGTGGGCAAGGGCCTCATCGAGGTCATCGCGGGGTCGCACGCCTGCCTTGCCTTGAACGAGCTTTGCCAGGTCGCCGACGTCGCCCATGAAGCCCAGCATGTACTCCTCGGGCGTCCAGCTGCGGCCGTAGCGTCGGGCCGTCTCCCGGGCGTAGGTCTCACGAATCCGCCGTGCCTGCACCTGAAGCTCCGCGATGTCCATGGGCCCATGTTGGCGTAGCTCGCGCCGCCGAGCACCCTGCCTGCGCACTCACATGGCCGCTGTCAGGCTCAATCGCCGAGGAAGACGAGTCGCAGGTCGCTGTCGTCCCGGCATCTCTCCGCAAGGCCCCGGAGTCGCGGGAGACCGCGCGTTTCAGCGCCCGGTCGAAGTCGCCGGCCGCATCGCATGTCCCTCCCGATGGGTCTGGAGTGCGGCGGACGACCGTCCCGTCGTGCGCCGCGCCCGTGAGGATGTCTGCATGATGGACGTCGACCTTTCCGAGGGCGACACGGTTCCCGAACTGGTGCGCTCCTTCGCCGCGTGCGTGGCGTCGGTGACCGAGACGCCCATCGCCGAGGTCCCCCAACCACACGCCGACCTGCACGGTGCCATAGCCCACTGGCGCAGCTGGCTCGCTGGCCGTGGCGCGGGGCTGGTGACCCTGGCGAAGCCTGCCTCCTTCAACTGGCCCGGGTACTGGCTGGCCGTTGTGGGCGAGTGGGGCCCCGGTGCGGACGCCGACGACGCCACGGCGGTGCTGATGTTCGGCACCCCCTCAGTCGTCGTTCTGACCTCGGGGAACTGACGTGACGAACTAAGCCTCGACGAGTAGCACCAAGGTTTCGGGCAACACGCCGTCATACTCCATCGCCTCGGCCGCGCCCTCTGTTTGCATCGCGGCCTGGAGGGCGTCCATGTCGGCAACGTCCATGAGCACCGCAACATGAGTCGGGTTCTGAGGGTCGACGAAGGTGCGGATGTTGGTGACACCGAGGGGCCCGAAGAACTCCTCGCGCTTCGGGGACGCCAGCCAATGATCGCGGTCCTTTACATCGTGGTGACCAATCAAAGTCGGCATAGCTCCTCCTCGGCGTCCACGGCCGACGGGGCGTCAGCCCTGTGATTCGACGCTATACCCGGGCCGTCACGTGCGCATCGGCCGAACCCCTCATTTGATCGCTAGCCCTGCCGCCCACTTGATCCCAAAGGTGCGCCCGGTGGCGGCGGAATGACACAGGCACTGCTGCACTGAACCAGGCCCCTGAGACAAACCCCGTCGCACCCGACAGGTCAGCCGTGCACTGAGCCGACGCCCTGGTCCATCTGATTTCCGATGAATCGGGCATTGGGATCCAGGGACGGCTTAGGAACAGGGCCGTGCCGGCCACCAGCGGGCGCTCGTGCAACGGCCCCATCCGACGCGCCGCGCCAAGCAACGGAGGCTCCCCAGTCGGAGGGCTAGTGCGTGCGTCCGGGTCAGCCGCGGCAGGTCTTCCGCGATCTGGTGAAGCGCTCGGGCATGAAGACTGCCCGCGCTTTCTACCGGCGAGCTGCCCTCGTCGGCGTCCGGGTGGACGGGTCGGGAAACTTCCGGCTGCGACCTTGCCAGCGGGACGGAAAAGGCTTCCTCGGCGCCACCGACGACCAGGTGTACGACCTGTCAGACCCAGACAGCACCACGCTCGGAGAGCGACTGCTGCAGGCGCTCGAGGCCTCCGAGCGCCTCAGCACGATCGCTTCTACCTGAGTTCGCCGAGGTACTGGGTCATGCCGCGGCCCCTGTTCTCGGGGGTGTTCCAGAGGAACTGCCGCTCCTGCGTCGGCCCGCTCGTGGACCAGGACGAGACGTCGTTGGTGATTCGCAGGAAGCGTCCTGAATCGAGGTCGTAGACGTAGGTACCGCCGCCATCGGGTTCGTACGACGTCACCGTCACGAGTCCGTCACCGGCGTCGGAGGCGAGCGCGCCTTCGATGCCGCTGCCCTGCAGTGTGACCACCTGGTTGCCGTCGGTGTCGAGGACCTGCACGCGGTCGTCGCGGACGCCGTCGTCGTAGGTGCCGCAGTACTGCCCCATCACGATCCGCTCGTCGGTCGCACCGAAGGACAGCAGGTTGCACTTCTCGCCGGAGCGGGGGTTGAACGCCTGCTCCTTGCCGGTCTCGAGGTCGCGCACATGCACGCGGCCACTGTCACCGTTGGTGGAGTCGGTCCACACCATCGACTTGTCGGTGAACGCCAGCGAACCCACGGTGAGTCCCTCGTCGCGGACATCCGAGTTGTGGGTCAGAGACGCGGACCAGAGCCTGTACGTGTCTCCCTCGGCATCGGCGTCGTCCGCCTCCCCCTCCGGGCCCATCGGCCAGCCTCCCTCCGGGGGGCGGCCCTGGGTCGCTGGCACGGGGACGTAGATCCGGTCGTCGGGCCCCAGCACGGCGCCGAACGGGTTCTCCACCGCCGGCAGGTCGGGCCACGTCATCGCGTCCCACTGCCGGCGCTCGCGGTCGAAGAAGTGGACGACCAGCTTCGCCTTGACGCCGCCCTCGTCTGAGGCAGCGAGCAACACCAGCCGGTCCGTCCCAAGCTCGAGCGGCCTGGTCTGCGCCTGTCCGATGTCGAGATCCGGCAGCCAGTCCTTCTCACCGGTCGCGGGGTCCACGAGTGCGAACCGTGGCCGAAGCTGGTCCATTCGCGGACCATCGCGGAACAGGATCAACCCGTCGTCGGTGACACCTTCGAAGTACTGTCCGTTGTCGCGATTGAGGTTGTCGTTGGTGTGCGACGCCAGCACCCGGTAGTCCTCGCCCTCTGCCGCTGCCTCGGCATCGGTCAACCGCAGCGTCGGCGCGTCCGGCCGTGGGACCCCTGCGGCCGCGAAGTCGGGTGACCCCGGGTCCAGCGAGGCGAGTGAGCCGGTCGCGACTATCACCGCCGTGGCGAGCGCCGTACCACCGAGGGCTGCGAGGCGGCGGCGACGCACGCGGCGTCGGCCACCGGCGAGGACCGCCCCGACGTCGAGGTGGTCGTGAGGCGGAGAGGCGACGTTGGCGCTCAGCAGCTCGCGCAGGTCGTTCACCATGGTGTTGCTCCTTCGGCTGCCAGGCCGCCGATCGGCGAACCTTCGAATGTGGACCGGAGCGAGGCCAGCGCCCGGGAGGTCTGGCTCTTGACCGTGCCCTCAGTGCACCCGAGGACGGCTGCGGTGTCGGCAACGCTGAGATCGTCGAAGAAGCGCAGCACCACGCAGGCCCGCTGTCGCGAGGGCAGCCCGGTGAGGGCCGACATCAGCGCCGTGCGCAAGGCGACGGACTCGGCGACGTCCTGGCCGGAGGGGGCGTCGCGGTCGGGCTCTGCGGGGACCTCGGTACTCGACCGGCGCCGGGCGTGGTCGAGGAAGGCGCTCACCACAGCCTTGCGGGCGTAGGCGTACTCGCGCCCGGCCCGTGTCAACCTGGGCCACGCGACGTAGACCCGGATGAGCCCCTCCTGGACGTGGTCCGATGCCTGGTCCCAGTCGCCGCACAGCAGGTAGGCCGTCCGGCGCAGCTTCCCGCGCACCGCCTCGGCGAACTCGACGAACGCCGCCTCGTCACGCATCAGTCACTCGTTCCATGCTCGGCTAACGAGGTGAGCACGCACAAAGGTTGCCTGCCTCGGCTCACCAGTTTTCACCATGCTCCTCAGGCGCCGAGCGCAGCGCAGCACCGCAGCGCTCCAGTCCGTCCGGGTCGACGCTCTGGCGGGTCCACGCGGGCCGAGTCGGCTCAGCCGAGCGACTCGTAGATCCGGACCGTCTCCCGGGCGACCGTCTCCCACGCGAAGTGGTCGACCGCGCGGGCCCTGCCGGCTCGGCCGAGCCTGGCGGCAAGGGCAGGGTCGGCAGCGAGCCGGTTCACCGCAGCAGCCAGACCCTGCTCGAAGCCACGTGGGTCGGACTCGTCGTAGTCCACGAGCAGCCCGGTCTCGCCGTCCACAACCACCTCGGGTATCCCCCCGACCCGGCTGGCAACCACCGCCGTCTCGCAAGCCATCGCCTCGAGGTTCACGATGCCGAGCGGCTCGTAGACCGAAGGACACAGGAAGGCGAGCGCGTGCGTGAGAACCTGACGGACGTCCTCCCGAGGCAGCATCTCGGAGACCACGAAGACCCCGTCGCGCGTGGAGGTCAGCCGCTCGATCGCCGCGTCGGTCTCAGCCTTGAGCTCCGGGGTGTCCGCAGCACCGGCAAGCAGGACGACCTGGAGACTCGGGTCGAACTCCAGTCCGGCCCGAAGCAGGTGGGGCACGCCCTTCTGCCGGGTGATCCTGCCGACGAAGGCGACGTAGGGCCGGTCGAGGTCGACCCCGATCCGCTCCAGCACGGCCGTGGCCGGGTCCGCTCGGTAGAACGCGGTGTCGATCCCGTTGTGCACGACGTGGACCCGGGCCGGGTCCAGGATCGGATAGGCCGAGAGGACGTCGTCCCGCATCCCCCTGCTCACGGCGATGACCGCGTCGGCCGCCTCGAAGGCGGTCCGCTCGGCCCACGACGAGATCCGGTAGCCACCCCCGAGCTGCTCGGCCTTCCAGGGACGGAACGGCTCGAGGGAGTGTGCCGTGACGACGTGCGGCACGTCGTACAGCAGCTTCGCCCAGTGACCGGCCATGTTCGCGTACCAGGTATGGGAGTGCACCACGTCGGTGCCCGGGCCGACCCCTGCAGTCATCGACAGGTCGGTGGAGAGGATGCGGAGCGCCGAGTTCGCATCTGCCAGCCGTGCATCCTGCTCGCTGTGCGCGAACGCGCCCTCTCGCGGCTCGCCCATGCAGTGCACGTCGACGTCGATCAGGTGCCTGAGCTCGCGGACGAGGAAGTCGACATGGACCCCCGCCCCGCCGTACACGTCGGGTGGGAACTCTCTGGTCAGGATCGCGGCGCGCATGCCCCGAACCTATCCTCCGCGGCCCTCGTGTCGACACCGATGAGTGACAAGCCGGCTCGTTGCCTCCCGGAGCCGCGCGCGAGGGCCTAGAGTGCCAGGCATGCCGAAGGTACTCGGAATAGTCCTGGCGGGCGGCGAGGGCAAGCGCTTGATGCCGTTGACCTTGGACCGCGCCAAACCCGCGGTCCCGTTCGGTGGCACCTACCGGCTCATCGACTTCGCCTTGTCGAACCTCGTCAACGCCGGCTATCTCAAGAACTGCGTCCTCACCCAGTACAAGTCGCACTCGCTGGACCGCCACATCTCGCTGACCTGGCGGATGTCGACGCTGCTCGGCAACTACGTGACGCCGGTCCCTGCACAGCAACGGCGCGGCCCCCAGTGGTACCTGGGCAGCGCGGACGCGATCTACCAGTCGATGAACCTGATCAACGACGAGCGGCCCGACGTCATCGTGGTCTTCGGTGCCGACCACGTCTACCGGATGGACGCCTCGCAGATGGTCCAGGCGCACCTCGACTGCGGCGCCGGGGTCACCGTGGCGGGGATCCGGGTGCCACGAAAGGACGCCTACCAGTTCGGCGTCATCAAGACCGAGGGCGAGACCAACAGCATCGCGGAGTTCCTGGAGAAGCCGGCCGACCCGCCTGGCCTGGCGGACTCGCCCGATGAGGTGTTCGCGTCGATGGGCAACTATGTCTTCACCGCCGACGCGCTCGTAGATGCGCTCGAGCGCGACGCGGCGAATGCAGGGTCCCGCCACGACATGGGCGGCGACATCATCCCGATGTTCGTGGAGCAGGGCGACGCCTGCGTCTACGACTTCAAGCGGAACATCGTCCCCGGAACGTCGGAGCGCGACCGTGACTACTGGCGCGACGTCGGGACCCTCGACTCCTATCACGAGGCACACCTCGACCTCGTGTCGGTCAACCCGGTCTTCAACCTCTACAACCAGGACTGGCCGATCTTCACCTCCCACCCGCAGCTGCCGGGAGCAAAATTCGTGGAGAACGCGACCGCGCGTGACTCGATCGTCTGCGCGGGCTCCATCATCTCCGGCGCCACCGTGGACGGCTCGGTGGTCGGCACGAACGTGTACGTCGCCGACGGGGCGAGCGTCGAGCGCTCGGTGATCCTCGACAACGTCACGATCGGCAAGGGCGCGGTGGTACGCAACGCGATCCTGGACAAGAACGTCGTGGTCCCCGACGGGGCGATCATCGGTGTCGACCACGAGGCCGACCTGGCTCGCGGGTTCGTGGTGAGCGAGGGCGGCGTGACCGCCCTGGGCAAGGGCCAGGAGGTCTCCCCCTGACCCGGTGTCGCTGAACCGTCAGCCTCGGTCGACCAGGTCGGCCAGCGCCTCGTCCAAGCGGGGATGGGCGAACCGGAACCCTCCGGCCAGCAGTCGCGCGGGGACGGCCCTGCGGCCTGTCAGCGCGAGCGCAGGGTCGGTGCGCAACAGCATCGCGCCGAGGCGGACCAGCACCGCAGGCGTCGGCGGAGACGGCGGTCGGCGCAGGGCAACTCGCAGTGCGGCCATCAGGTCCGCGTTCCGGACCGGGTCGGGACCCGTCGCGTGGACCACACCTTCCAGGCCGTCCGAGGCGGGCTCGAGTGCTTCTCGGACGATCGCCAGCCAGTCCTCGATGTGGATCCAGCTGATCCACTGCCTTCCAGAAGACACGCGACCCCCGAGGCCCCAGCGTGTGAGTGAGGCCAGTCGGTCCAGTGCGGGGGTGTCGTTGTCCAGCACGATGCCGGTCCGCAGGACGACCAACCGGTCGGCGCGTGCATCCTGCGCGGCTTCCTCCCACGCCCGTGCGACGCCAGCCATCTGCGGAGGACCTTCCGCGACGGGCGCGGCCTCGTCCAGGACCTGATCGCCGGCGTCGCCGTAGATCGCAAGGGTGCTGGCCTGGATCCACACTGGCACCGGAGCCGACAGGAGGCGACTCGCGGCAACCAGCGCCCGGGTGGGCTCGACCCGGGACCGCGTCAGCAGATCCACGTTCGCCGGAGTCGGTCGGCGATCCACGAGCTCTCCGGCGAGGTTGACCACCGCGCTGCCCTCGAGCTCGGCACTCCACGGCCCTACGGTCCGGCCGTCCCACTCCACCTGGCGGAACGGTCCGGGCCGCACCCTGCGGGTCAGGACGACGACCTCGTGTCCACGTTCGGCGAGGTCCTTGCACAGGCGGCGTCCAAGCGCACCTGAGCCTCCGGCGACGACGATCTTCACCGCGCCAGCCTAGGGCCGACGGTGGTCTCTTCCCCCGCCCGGGGCGGGGCGGGTCGCCGTGCGAGTCAGGCTCGGTTCACCGCGGAGATCACTGCCTTGAGCGAGGCGGTGACGATGTTCGGGTCGAGCCCCACGCCCCACAGCACCTTGCCGCCGACCGCGCACTCGACGTAGGCCGCCGCGATGGCGTCGCCGCCCGACGACAGGGCGTGCTCGGCGTAGTCGAGCACGCGGACGTCGGTGCGGTCGAGGTACGCCGGATTGCCTGCCTCCTGCTCGGTGGCGGTCAGCTCGTTGAGCGCGTTGACGAACGCCGCGATCGGGCCGTTGCCGGTGCCCTCGAGCGTGCGCAGCTCGCCGTCGGCGTACACGTTCACGCTCAGGGCATCCTTCTCGCCCGCCGCCGAGGACGTGTGCACCGAGTTCAGTTTCAGCGGGGTGTCACGGGCGAGGTACTCCGCGTGGAAGTCCGTCCAGATCGCCTCCGGCGACATCTCGCCGCCCTCGCCGTCGGTGTGCTCCTGGATCACCCGGCTGAACTCGATCTGCAGCCGGCGGGGCAGGTCGAGCTTGTGCTCGGACTTCATGATGTAGGCCACGCCGCCCTTGCCGGACTGGCTGTTGACCCGGATCACCGCCTCGTAGGAGCGGCCGACGTCCTTCGGGTCGATCGGCAGGTACGGCACCGCCCACGGGTGCTCGTCGACCGGGACGTCTGCAGCGGCCGCGTCGCGCTCGAGCGCCTCGAAGCCCTTCTTGATCGCGTCCTGGTGCGAGCCGGAGAAGGCGGTGTAGACCAGGTCGCCGCCGTAAGGGTGCCGCTCGTGCACGGGCAGCTGGTTGCAGTACTCCACCGTCCGGCGGATCTCGTCGATGTCGGAGAAGTCGATCTGAGGGTCGACGCCCTGGGTGAACATGTTCAGGCCCAAGGTCACCAGACACACGTTGCCGGTGCGCTCGCCGTTGCCGAACAGGCAGCCTTCGATGCGGTCGGCTCCGGCCTGGTAGCCCAGCTCGGCCGCCGCGACCGCCGTACCCCTGTCGTTGTGCGGGTGCAGGGACAGGACGACGTTCTCGCGGTGGTCGAGGTGGCGGTTCATCCACTCGATGGAGTCCGCGTAGACGTTCGGGGTCGCCATCTCCACGGTCGCGGGGAGGTTGATGATCACCGGACGCTCCGCGGTCGGCTCGAACACCTCGAGCACCGCGTTGCAGATCCGGGCCGCGAACTCGAGCTCGGTCCCGGTGTAGGACTCCGGGGAGTACTCGTAGTAGACCGTGGTCTCCGGGATGCTCTCCTCGAACTTCCTGCACAGCCGCGCCCCCGAGACCGCGATGTCGACGATCCCGTCCATGTCGAGGCCGAACACCACGCGCCGCTGCAGGGTGGAGGTGGAGTTGTAGAGGTGGACGATCGCCTGTTTCGCACCGCGGATCGACTCGTAGGTGCGCTCGATGAGATGCTCACGCGCCTGCGTCAGGACCTGGATCACCACGTCGTCGGGGATCAGGTCTTCCTCGATGAGCATCCGAACGAAGTCGAAGTCGGTCTGCGACGCCGCCGGGAAGCCGACCTCGATCTCCTTGTAGCCCATGTCCACCAGGAGCTGGAACATCTTCTTCTTGCGCGCCGGGGTCATCGGGTCGATCAGGGCCTGGTTGCCGTCGCGGAGGTCGACCGCGCACCAGCGAGGGGCCTTGGTGATCTTCTTGTCCGGCCAGGTGCGGTCGGGTACGTCGACCGACGGGAAGGGCGCGTAGCGCTCGAAGGGCATGCCGCTGGGTTGCTGAGGATTCGGCTGGGGCTGCGTGCTGGTCATCGGGTTCTCGCTTCGGGTCTGTGTCGTGGTCCGGATGCAACGACGAACTCCGCAGCGAGGGGGTCCGGTCTGTTAACGAACCTCGCTGCGGCAGCCAAGAAGGAGGAGCTGACGCGACATGATGGGACCAAGCCTAACCGGTGGCTGGTGAACACGCTTCCCCTGACCGCAAAGTGGATGACAGCCCATGTTGAATGGGCGGGTGGATATCGAACGCGTCGACCCCCTGGACCTCGACCTCGACACGGCTGACGAGCTGGCGGCGATCGACAGTGCCTCGATCGAGGCGGCACGTCTGGACCTCCCGGCGCCGGTGGGGCCCAGCAAGCTGAAGGCGCTCCAGCTCTGGTCGGACAGCCGGCCGGTGGCGGGGCTGTGGCTCGCACGCCTGGACGGCGCCCTGGTCGGTTACGCGGTGGCGCGTCTCCCGGTCGGGTCCAACACCGACTCCGCCCACCTGCGCGGCACCGTCCACCCCGAGGCCCGGCGCCGCGGCGTGGGACGCGCGCTGCTCGAGGAGGTGCTCGACCTGGCCAGAGCCCAAGGCCGCAAGAAGCTGTACGCCGGCACCTGGCAGACCGGTGCGGGGGTTCCGGCACTCGAAGCGATGGGCTTCTCCAGCGAGGGCCTCGGCGTCTACGCCGTGCGCCGCGTGGACGTGCACAACGCGCCGCACGGGCTGTGGGAGCGCCTGTACGACGAGGCGCTCGGCCACGCCGCCGACTACGAGCTCGTGCACATGGTGGGGCCGACGCCCGACGGCCTCGTCGAGGACATGGTCGGCCTGCACGCCGCGATCAACGACGCGCCGATGGAGGACCCGGAGGCCGAGGCGGACCACTGGGACACCGACCGGGTGCGTGCCTACGACAACGCCATGGCCGGCAGGCGGCAGACCGTCTACCGCGTGCTGGCCCGTCACCGGCCGAGCGGCGAGTGGGCGGGGCTCTCGATGCTGTGCGTCGACGAGTTCAACCCGACTGTCGCGTTCCAGGAGGACACCTCCGTCGTACGCGCGCACCGGGGACACCGGCTCGGTCTGCTGATGAAGGCAGACATGCTTCGCTGGATCAGCCAGGAGCGCCCGGAGGTCACCGCCGCGGACACCTGGAACGCCACGAACAACCACCACATGATCGCGGTCAACGAGCGGCTCGGGGCGACGGTCATCGCCCACAACCGGACGTACCGTCTCCAGGAATGACTCAGAGGCAGGTCGTCCAGGTGGACCGAGCGGGACAGCGACCGGGCGGACCCCAGCACGCGGACCGTTAGCCTCGACACATGGCTCGGCTCCTGATCGTCCACCACTCCCCCACCGGGAACCTGAGGCGTCTCACCGACGCCGTGGTCTCGGGGGCCAACGACGAACAGATCGAGGGAGTCGAGGTGGTGGTCCGCCCCGCCCTGGAGGCGACCGCCGACGACGTGCTCGGCGCGGACGGCTACCTGCTCGGGACGACCGCGAACTTCGGCTACATGTCCGGGGCACTCAAGCACTTCTTCGACTCCACCTTCCTCCAGGTGGGTGGTGCGCTGTCTGACACCGGAGCTGCGGACGAGTCGTCCGGGATCACGTCGGGCCGTCCGTTCGCGCTCTACGTGCACGGCTGCTACGACACCAACGGCGCCGTCCGGTCGGTGATGTCCATCGTCAGCGCGCTCGGATGGCGACAGGCCGCCGAGACGCTGGAGGTCATGGGGGACGTGGACGACTCCGACCATGCAGCGGCGTACGAGCTCGGCGGCACGCTTGCGGCGCTGCTGATGGCTGACTCCTGAGGGCCTCACCGCAGCCGGAGAAAGCGGCCTCAGGGACCGACCGTGCGGGAGCCGCGATGCGTTGCCGCTCGCGCCTACTCCTCGTAGCCGAGGACCCTCCAGTGGGCGCGAAGGGCCTCCGCGGCGTCGTGGCGGGCGATGAACTCCCCGGGCAGCCACCGCCCCGAGGGCAGCTTGGCCAGGTAGCGGGGAGGCCGGTCGTCCAGGGTGAGGCGCTCACGCCACGACTTGACCACGAAGACCTCACCGACGCGAACACCGTTGTCGAAGGTCTGTTCCCCGCGCCGGAGGCGGCGCCGCTCGAAGGTGAAGTAGGTCATCGCTGGTCCTCTGATGCGTGAGGGGATCGGCTTCCTCGTGCTGGTCTCCGACAGGTCCAGAGTGCGCCGGGGCGGGCCCGAGTGCCAGATGCCAGAGGTCCCGAACCGTTCGGGACCGGTGGTCGGCGCTCCGAGGAGGCTCCGGTGACGGCCACGTGCCAGGCGGACAGAGGGGCGCAGCAGGCTTCGGCGGCCGGTCTCTTGGGTACCATCTCAGCGCTCTCCCCCGACTCAGAGAAGGATCTCCTCGTGCTCACCCGCCTGGCTCCTGCCGCGCTGCTGCTCGTCCTGACCGCCTGCGGTGAGAGCGTGGCCGACGGACAGGGCGGCGACCCGATGGAGGCACCGAAGGTCGGAGCGTGCCGGGTCCTCACCCCTGACGACATCGCCCAGCCCGACAACGCCAGCGAGACGGTCGGCTGCGGCGAGGAGCACACTGCTGAGACGTTTGCGGTCGGGACCTTCCCCGAGAAGCTGGCCAGGGGTACCGACGTCGAGGACCCGAAGCTCGGCGCCTTCATCTACGAGAACTGCTCGAAGAAGTTCGAGTCCTTCCTGGGCGGCGACGAGAGCACGGTGATGCGTTCCATGCTCACCTGGGCCTGGTTCCGCCCGACCGAGGAGGCGTGGGAGCAGGGCGCGCGGTGGTACCGCTGCGACGCGGTCGGGGGGACCGAGAACTCCGAGGACCTGCGAGCGCTGCCGAAGACGGCCAAGGGCCTGCTCACGGGCCCGCCGCCCGACGAGTGGATGACCTGCGCAGACGGCGAGACGGTGGCCGGTTCCGAGAAGGTGCCGTGCTCGGAGCCTCACACCTGGCGAGCGGTCACCACGATCAAGGTCGGCCGCGAGGAGGACCCCTATCCGGGTGACCAGCTGGTCGAGGTCCGCACCCGCGACTTCTGCTCCGACTCGGTCGGAGCCTGGATGAACTACCCGGTCGACTACGAGTTCGGCTACACGTTCTTCCGTGAGGGCGAGTGGAAGGCCGGGAACCGCCGCTCGATCTGCTGGGCGCGCACCGACAAGTGAGTGACCGGTCGATGCGGACCTTGCGTACGACGGCGGGGGTCCTCGCCACGGCAATCGCGCTGGCGTCGTGCGCGGCTGACGCAAGCACCCGCGACTCCGCGACCGACGAGACGGCGCCGGCGAGCACGAGCCCGACCTCGCGCGCAACTGGTTCCGCGGGCGGGGCGCAGAGGCGCGCGAGTCCCGCGCGTCCGCCGGCCAAGGGCTGTTACGTCCTGGGGTTCGACGCCGCGACGGAGCCGACGAACGACAGCCGGCCGGTGCCCTGCTTCAAGCGCCACACGGCCCAGACGTACCACGTCGGCCGTCTCGACACGGTCGTCGAAGGCCACCTCCTCGCGGTGGACTCGGAGATGGCGCAGCGGCAGGTCGAGCGGACCTGCCCGCGAAAGCTCGTCGAGTACGTCGGCGGGTCGCCCGAGGCCCGGGCGCTGAGCCGGCTCGAGGCCGTGTGGTTCAGCCCCACCATCGAGCAGTCCGACCAGGGCGCCTCCTGGTTCCGCTGCGACGTGGTAGCCGTGGGCCGGCCCTCGACTCTCGCGCCCCTGCCTCCGCCGGGACGGCTGCGCGGCATCCTCGACAGGTCGGATGCCCTCGACGACGTGGGCTTGTGCGGCACCGCCGCCCCCGGCGCTCGAGGGTTCGAGCGGGTGATCTGCTCGCGCAGGCACGCCTGGCGGGCCATCAGCACGATCGAGATCAGTGGTGGTGCGCCGTACCCAGGGATCGCGCAGGTGCGTGAGGCCGGGGCGCGCGAGTGCCGGGAGCGGGTGCAGGCGGCCACCGGGTCGCCCGAGCGCTTCTCCTACGGCTGGGAGTGGCCGACCCGTGAGCAGTGGCGGGCCGGCCAACGGTTCGGGTACTGCTGGGCGCCCGACTGAGAGTCGAGCGGGCGTGACCGGTCAGCGGCCACCCTCTCCACCGACCGCCCCGAGGTCGACCTGGCCTCCGTCCTCGTGGCCGAAGAGTCCGGGATCCGCGCCGAACGACGCGGAGTACACGTCGAACACGTACGCCGGCATCGCCACGTGGTAACCGCGGGCGTACGGGGCGAACGCCGCTCCGGCCTCCCAATACGGGACCTTGCGGGAGCCGATCCTGACGTGTCGCACCTCCGGGCGCTCCCTCGCAGCTACCCGGGCAGCGTCCTGGCTGCACGCCGGCACCATCCTCGTCCCGCGACCGGTCTGGGTCCACAGCACCTCGCGCACCGAGGGCCCGTGCTGGGGGTTGAAGAAGCACGGCGGACGGGCCTCCGGCACGGGAACACCTGCGACACGGGCCCGCACACAGGCGAGCGCGTGACGGCCGGTGGCCAATGTGTCGGCGACGAGGCTGACCTCGTCGGCCGAGCGGAGCCTCCGCACCGTGCGTCCCGCTGCCTCGTAGGCGTCGAGCGCCTTCTGGTAGTCGAGGCGGGCGTCGTCGTCGAGCTCGTGGCCCGCGAGTCGATCGTCGAGCCGGCGCAGCTCCTCGCCGAGGATGGTGACGTCCTCGTCCGCCAGCGTGCGCACCGTCTCGAGGTCCGCACGCGCCATCTCACGCTCCAGCCTGCGTCGCCGGAAGCGCTCCGCCAGGACGACCGCCCCGCCGCCGGCCAGAAACAGCAACAGCTCCATGGCGACCACCCCGTCCGTCGTCCCAGATGCTCAGTGTAGGACCGGAGGTCGGCGTCGGGGGTGCCTAGAAGCCCAGGCGGCGCAGCTGCTTGGGGTCGCGCTGCCAGTCCTTGGCAATCTTGACGTGGAGGTCCAGGTAGACCGGCGTGCCCAGCATCGCCTCGATCTGCTTGCGGGCCGCTGTGCCGACCTCGCGGAGCCTGCTGCCCTTGTGGCCGATGACGATCCCCTTCTGGGAGGAGCGCTCGACGAAGACGTTCGCGTGGATGTCGAGCAGCGGCCGGTCATCGGACCGGCCCTCACGAAGCCCCATCTCCTCGACCACGACCGCGATGGAGTGCGGGAGCTCGTCGCGCACTCCCTCGAGCGCTGCCTCCCTGATCAGTTCTGCCACGATCGCCTCCTCGGGCGCGTCGGTCAGCTCTCCGTCCGGGTAGAGCGGCGGCCCCTCGGGCAGCCGGGCGACCAACAGGTCGGCGAGCAGCTGCACCTGGTCGCCGCGGACCGCTGACACGGGCACGATCTCCGCCCAGTCGGTGCCGGTCTCCTCGCCGAGGCGGGCGATGGAGAGCAGGTGCTCCCCCAGCTGTTCGGGTGTGGCGAGGTCGGTCTTCGTGGCAACGGCGACCTTCGTCGTCCGACGTACCTTGGCCAGCTCGTTGACGAGGAACCGGTCGCCGGGGCCGATCTTCTCGTTGGCGGGGAAGCACACCGCGACCACGTCGACCTCGGCCCAGGTCGTCTTCACCAGGTCGTTGAGCCGCTCCCCCAGCAACGTACGGGGTCGGTGCAGCCCCGGGGTGTCGACGAGGATGAGCTGCGCGTCGGGGCGGTGGACGATCCCGCGTACGACGGTCCGGGTGGTCTGCGGCCGCGAGGAGGTGATCGCCACCTTCGTGCCCACGAGGGCGTTGGTCAGTGTGGACTTGCCGGCGTTGGGCCGGCCCACGAACGAGGCGAAGCCGCTTCGGAACGGCGGCGGGGGCGACGAGTTGTCAGGCACCGGCCGATTCTCGCACCTGCGGGTCGGTCGAGGGCACGGCACCGGCTGCACTGCGGACGATGAGGAGCAGCCCGAGCAGCACCATCGCCGCCCCGACGAGGCCTTGTGCGCCGAGCCGCTCGCCGAGGAGCAGGTAGGCCAACGACGCCGCCACGACCGGCTCGACCAGGGCGAGCGTCGACGCCGTGCTGGACCGGACGCCGCGCAGGCCCCGGTTGAAAAGGCTGTAGGCGAAGATCGTCGGAACGAGCACGAGGTAGCCGAGGAGGAGTCCGCCGCCGAGAGTGCCGACCCAGGCGAGGTCCCCCAGGAGCAGCCACGGGAGGGTGATCAGCGCCGCCACCGTGAAGGCCGCTGCCAGGAACGACTGGGTCTCCAGCCCCCGGGCCTCGGCCGCGTTGCCCGCCACGATGTAGGTGGCGTAGCTGGCCGCCGCCCCGAGCGCCAAGATGACGCCGGACGCCGAGGGGGCGGTCGCCGTCCCCTGCTGGCCCGTGACCAGGAGCGCGAGACCGCAGACCGCGACCGCCGTGGCAGCCAGCCAGAGCCGGGTGACGTGCCTGGTCACCAGGCCGGTGATCACCGGGGCGGCCCCGATGGCGACGAGGGTGCCGACCGCGACCCCGGCCTCCTTCATCGCGGCGAGGAAGCACAGGTTGAACGCCGCCTGCCCGAGACCTGCGAACCATGCGGGCGCCTGCCGAAGGGCCACCGCGATCCGGGCGCCGTGGCCGAACGCGACGGCGACGAGCACGAGAAGGATCCCCGTGACGAGCATCCTCGAGGCGGCGAGGCTGTCGGCCGGGACATCCGGACCGAGCACCTGGGCAGTGCCGACCGTACCGAACAGCGAGGCGCCCGCCAGGACGAGCAGGGCGGACGCGAAGGGATGCGCGGTCGAACCGCGGGTCGCCGTCCGTGCCTCCGTGCTCAGCTGACCCACGTCGGGCGGAGGGGGAACCCGGAGTTCCCGTGGGAGTCGGTCCGCGAGGCGAGGACCTGGTGGAGCTGGATCTCGTTGCGCTCGAAGCCGAGCCGCGAGCCTGCCATGTAGAGACCCCACACCCGCGCGGTGCCGATGCCGACCTCGGCGGCGCACTCGTCCCAGTTGTCGACGAGGTTCTCACTCCATCCACGCAGAGTCAGCGCGTAGTGCTCGCGCAGGTTCTCCTCGTGGCGCACCTCGAGACCTGCGTCCTGCATCGCGGTGATGATCCGCCCGGACCCGGTCAGCTCACCGTCGGGGAAGACATAGCGGTCGATGAACGCGCCCGTCTCGGCGCGGGCGTTGTTGTCGGGCCGCGTGATGCAGTGGTTGAGCACCCGGCCGCCCGGGCGGAGCTTCGCGCGGATGAACGAGAAATAGGACGGGTAGTTGCGCACCCCGATGTGCTCGGTCAGGCCGATCGAGCTGACCGCGTCGAAGCCGGCCTCGGCGACGTCGCGGTAGTCGCCGAAGCGCACCTCCGCCCAGCCGGACAGCCCCTCCCGCTCGATCGCGGCACGCCCCCAGTCCGCCTGCCGCTGCGAGAGGGTCACGCCGAGGGCAGTCACGCCGTACTCCCGGGCCGCGTGGCGGACCATGCCGCCCCAGCCACACCCGATGTCGAGCAGCCGCAGCCCGGGTCGCAGGCCGAGCTTGCGGCAGACGAGGTCGTACTTCTCCGCCTGAGCCTGCTCGAGCGTGGCGTCCTCCTCGGGGAACACCGCGCACGTGTAGGTCATCGACGGACCGAGGACGAGCTCGTAGAAGCGGTTGGAGACGTCGTAGTGGTGATGGATCGCGACGGCGTCGCGCTCGCGTGAGTGCCGCATCCCCTCCAACAGGCGCCGCCACCGCGGCAGGTGCTCCTCGGGCGGAGGCGGGGGCGGCTTGAGGTGGCTGAGCCCCAGCCCCCTCAACAGCCGCACGAGCTCGCCGGGGGGCGGGACCTTGAACCGGAGGTGGCTCATCAGCACGGTCATGGCGGGGTAGGGGTCGCCCGGGTGCGCGCCCTCGAGGACCAGGTCCCCCGACACGTACGCCCGCGCCAGACCCAGGTCCCCGGGTGCGGTGAGCAGGTAGGAGAGACCGCGTTCGTTGCGCAGGTGCAGCCCGATCGGCGCGTCCTGAGGCCCGGCTGAGCTGCCGTCGTACGCGGTGAAGCGGAAGGGCAGCCCCTCCGGTACGAGGCGTGAGATCACCTCGCCGATGGAGACGGACAGGTCGCTCGTGGT
Organism: Nocardioidaceae bacterium; assembly: GCA_035688575.1. Taxonomy (GTDB): domain Bacteria; phylum Actinomycetota; class Actinomycetes; order Propionibacteriales; family Nocardioidaceae; genus Nocardioides_C. The sequence continues at coordinate 355 of DASSMS010000039.1, read as the reverse complement.
CGTCGTCATCGACGCCTCACCGCCTTCTCGTACAGTCCCGTGAGCCGGTCGTCCCGATCGTAGTCGGCCTTGACACGCGCGAGGTTGGCTCCGTCGTAGAGCCTGTCGAAGGACTCGCGGTCGTAGTAGGCGTCGGAGTAGAGCGACTTGTGCCCGCCGAGCTCGGTGACGCGCTGCTCGATCGCGCGGTTGAGGTCGCCGTCCGCGGCACCCGGCGCGATCGGCACCGTGCCCCAGAACCCGACGTTGACGTAGGTGGTGCCGGGGCGGAGGGGGTAGGTCGGCCACTGGCTGCCGGTGCTGGTGCCGGGACTGACCAACGGGCACAGCCAGACCGGCCGCATCCCGACCTCGG
>DASSMS010000074.1:0-13889 GCA_035688575.1 Nocardioidaceae bacterium | reverse complement strand
TCGAGTGCGAGATCGACGTCGCAACGCTGCCTGCCCCCGACGACGGCCGGGCGGTGTACGACGTCACCGTGAGACTCGAGCTGGGCAGCCATACCCGGGAGGCGGCATTCCAGAGCCGCCGGGTCATCGGGTCCCCGGGGCTGCTCGAGCCTTCCGTCTCCGGCGGTAAGCGCGCGACAACCGCCTGGAACCCGGTCCGTGGCCTGATCCTCCGGGTCGCCGCGGCCGGCGACGTGGCGGACACGGATGCCGAGGGCGACGCATTCGCCTCCGCGCCGGTCCTGGTCACCGAGATCGGCGGTGCCGACGACACGGTCGTGCTGCGCTTCAACGCTGACCAGCCGTACGAGCTGGCGCTCGTGGGTCCGAGGACCCGCACCGCCTGGGTGACCCCGGAGCGCGAGGGCGCCGAGCTCTCCGCCACGCTCAGCCTGCTGCTCGACGAGTGGGGCACCGGTCTCGTATCGCTGCCGACCGACGACTACGCAGTGGTCGCACGCACGCCGAAGGCCGGCGATGAGCTCCCCGTCCTTGTCGACCGGCAGCTCTGGCGGGAGCTCCCCTTGTCGCTCGACACAGGGACCCATCTGATCCTTCCCGGGGCGCTGGAGGGCGGTCGGCTCCAGCTCCGGGTGGCCCCTGGCGAGAATCGGGACACCGTCGGGTCCTACGTCCGGCGACGCCTGCGTGACGAGCACTACCCGGCTGCCCGGGAGATGCCTCTGCTGGACGTGGCGTTGTTCGAGACCTTCCACGGCCGGGCGGCCGGCGACAACCCCGGGCCGTTGTGCGCGGAGCTTGCTCGCCGGGACAGCGGCCTCGACCTCGTGTTCTCCGTCGTCGACCGGTCGGTCAGCGTGCCTGAGGGTGCCCGCAGCGTCGTGCGCTGGTCGACGGAGTGGTTCGAGCTCCTCGGTCGTGCCCGGTACTTCGTGACGAACGCGCCACTGCCTCCCTTCTTCCGAAAGCGCGAGGGCCAGGTGTTCCTGCACACCTGGCACGGCAGCCCGCTGAAGCGCATCGCCCACGATCGTGTGAGCCAAGACTTCGCCAACTGGCACCACCGGCGTCAGCTGCTCGTCGCGCGCGACGGCTGGGACTACCTGCTCAGTCAGAGCCCGTTCTGCACCGAGGCGCTGCGGAGTGCGTTCCTGTACGACGACGAGATGCTCGAGCTGGGCTATCCCCGCAACGACCTCCTGAGCTCCCCGGAGGCCGAGGAGGTCAGGCGTCGTACCCGGGAGCATCTCGGGATAGCGCCGGAGGCACGGGTGATCCTCTACGCACCCACGTGGCGTGACAACTACAGGTCCGGACGCGTCTTCGACAAGATCGTGTTCCTCGAGACCGCCGAGGTGGTCAGGCAGGTGCCGGACTCGGTCGTTCTCGTCCGCGGGCACTACAACTCGATGGAGGACGCCGACGTCCAGGGCACGGACCGGCGCGTGCTCGACGTGACCCGCTACCCCGACATCTCCGATCTCTACCTCGCCGCTGACGCGCTCGTGACCGACTACTCCTCGGTCTTCTTCGACTTCGTCCTGACAGACAAGCCGATGTACTTCCTCGCGCCCGACCTAGCGGAGTACCGCGATCAGAACCGCGGGTTCTACCTCGACTACCACGACACCGTTCCCGGGCCTGTCGCCGTGACGACGCAGCAGGTGGTCGACGCTCTCCTCGGCCCGGACGAGTTCGTCGAGGTGCGCAAGCGGTTCCGGGCCGAGTACGCGCCATGGGACGACGGGCACGCCTCCGAGCGGATCGTCGACGTGCTCCTGCGCCACCAGGAATCGGCGGTCTAACCGCGGGTCGCTCGGGCTCGTGCGGGGCTGTGTACGCTCCCTCCCCATGAGCTGGAAGAGCAGGGCCAACGCGGTTCTCAGCGGGATTGCCGGGGTCAAGCTGGTCCGCGACGACGGGTCGGCCTATGCGGGGAGGCAGGGCCCGGGACCGGCGCGGGCCAAGGGCGGCGCGGCGTCGGCCAGACGACGAAAGCTGACCCGGGTCACCGACGAGATGGTCCGGACGCCCGTGCACCCCGAGGTCGACCGCCTGCTCCACAAGCCGGTCTTCGTACTCTCGCCGGTGCGCTCCGGTTCGACCCTGCTCCGGTACGTGATGGGGGCGCACTCGCGCCTGCACGCACCTCACGAGATGCACGTCCGGCGGCTGACGGTGCAGTTCACCACCCGGCTCTCCGAGAAGTCGATGACCGTGCTCGGTCATAACCAGGCCGACCTCGAGCACCTTCTCTGGGACAGGGTCATGCACCGGGAGCTCGCCTTGAGCGGCAAGGAGTTCTTCGTCGACAAGACCCCTTCCAACGCCTTCGTCCACCACCGCATCGCCACGGCCTGGCCTGACGCGAGGTTCGTGTTCCTCATCCGGCACCCGGCCTCGATCGCTGCTTCTTGGGCGGAGGCCAGTGCGGGGCGGCGCACTCGCGAGGAGGCCGTGCTCGACGCTCTGAGGTACATGAAGGCCGTGCAGAGGGCGCGCGAGGACCTGACAGGGCTCACGGTTCGCTACGAACACCTGACGGCAGAGCCCGAAGTCGAGACCAGGCGGATCTGCGAGTTCCTCGAGGTCGACTGGGAGCCTGAGATGCTGGAGTACGGCAGCGAGGGCGGCGTCTTCGACAAGGGGCTGGGGGACTGGACCGACAAGATCCAGAGCGGCGAGATCCAGCGCGGCAGGCCGCTGCCGGACGCGACGCAGATCCCGGAGCCGCTCCACGACATCAGCCGCGCGTGGGGCTACCTCGACTGACCCGTGGCGGGTGCGTCGCCGTTCACATGGCGTGGCAAAATGGCCCTCTTCCGAGCGGTTGTCGAAGTTTGCTCTGTCGGTCCCACCCGCGCAGCTACGGCGTCACCCGCGTCGTCGTGCGCCGACCCCTGGGGGTTTCATGACCAATGTCTCGAAGCTCGCTCTACGTGAGCGCGCCCGTCTGATCAGGTCCGCGGTGACCCGTCCCGTGTCCGCCGATGAGCAAGCGGGGTCGGAGGCCCTCGAGTCCGAGCTGCGCCGGAGCAGGCGGGCGCTGCGTCGTACGAAGAGGGAGCTCCGTGCGGCGAACGAGAAGCTGCGTGAGGCCCGCGGCCACATCCGCGAAGGCGAGGTCGAACTGGCGCCGGAAGTGGTCCAGGTCATCCGGCGCGTGCGCGAGGAGCACCTGACCTACCTGCGGGAGCCCAACCTGCGCGACCTCGCGGCACTGGTGCGGGACCTCGAGCGAAACGAGGTTCCCGGCCTGATCATCGAGGCAGGCACCGCACGTGGCGGATCGGCGATCGTGATGGCGGCCGCGAAGGACGCGAAGCGGCCGATGAAGGTGTACGACGTCTTCGGCATGATCCCTCCTCCGACCGACCGCGACGGCGAGGACGTGCACAAGCGGTACGCCAAGATCTCGGGTGGCGCCGCCAAGGGCGTCGGAGGCGATGAGTACTACGGCTACCGCGACGACCTCTACGGTGAGGTGCTCGACTCGTTCGAGCGCATGGGCGTTCCGGTCCAGGAGAACCACGTGGAGCTGGTCAAGGGGCTGTTCCAGGACACCATCCACCTCGACCAGCCCGTGGCACTCGCCCACCTCGACGGCGACTGGTACGAGTCCACCATGACCTGCCTACAGCGGATCGCCCCGCTGGTGTCACCGGGTGGGCGCATCGTCCTCGACGACTACTATGCGTGGTCGGGCTGCCGGAGGGCCGTGGACGAGTACTTCACAGACAACCACGACTTCAAGCTCGAGTTCCGGGCCAAGGTTCACGCAGTCCGCAGCTGAGCCCGGTCGGGACGCGCTTCCTGAGGAGACCCCATGCCCAACAAAGCCCTGAGTGCCTCTGCGCGCCGGGTCGCCGGCCGCCTCGTCGCGCGGAGCCGGCGTCGCCTGCCGGCTCGGCCCGCCGACGGACGGCCGGCAAGCGGACACCAGTCGGCCGCCGGTCGACCTGACCAGCCCGCGTCGAGGCAGCAGGAGATCGCGCCGGGGGCCACCCTCGTCCATGCGATCCAAGAGGGTGCGTCGCTCCCCGAGGCAGTCATCCGTCAGCTTCGTGACCTCCTCGGCAATGGCGACACGATGGGAGCCCAGTCGTTCGCCGAGGCTCTCGCCGAAGATCCTTCGGCCGGCGTGCTCGGGCGGCTGGCGGCCGGGGTCGTGGCCTCGCACCGAGGGTTCTCGGAGCTCGCCTGGTCCCATCTCGAGAGCTTGCCCGTGAACCTGTGGGGAAGGTTCGCCGCGGAGGAGTACGTCAGGGCAGGGCTGGCCGTGGAGCCCGAGAGAGCCGTCGACGAGATCAGGAAGGTCGTCGGGGAGAACCCTTCAGAGGTCCCGGCGGAGAGCTGGCTCGCGCTGGTCGGCGTCGCCTTCGCCGCCGGGGAGTCCGACTTGGCGCGAGAGCTCTTCGCGCGGTTCGGGGAGCGGCTCGACGAGGACCCGCGGCCGCGGCCGATGCTCCGCCGGCAGCGCGAGTGGCTGGCGCCCTGGGTGCAGTCCGATCCCACCTCCCCGAAGGCTCCACACAGTGGTCGGCCCACGATCGCCGTGATGGACTACGGCCATCCGGGGATGAACCGGGCATCGGCGAACATAGGTGACCACGTCCAGAGCATCGCGTCTCTCGGCCACCTGGTTCGCCACCAAGGAGTCCGGTTCCGCGGCCAGGAGGATCTGGTCGACCTCCTCGAGCATCTGCGGGTGCGCACCCGCCCGGAGCTCCAGAAGTCCGACATCGAGGCTGAGGTCGACGTCCTCACGGTCCACCGGGACGCCTCGATGTACGAGGAGATCCCCGAAGGCACCTGGGTCCTGTGCTTCGGGTGGTTCATGCACGCGATGTTCCGCCTTCGGTTCGGGTTCCCGCTCCACGACGCCCTTCGGCCCATCTTCATCTCGTTCCACTGCAACAAGCGTGACCTGCTCACCGACGAGGCGATCGCCTACCTGCGCAAGTACGGCCCGGTCGGCTGCCGGGACTGGACGACGGTCTACCTGCTCCTCTCGGTCGGTGTGCCGGCGTTCTTCTCGGGGTGCCTCACCACGACGGTCAACACCCTCTTCCCGGACAACCCCGTCGAGCCCGGTCCCAAGGCCCCTGTTGCCTACGTCGACGTGCCGGACGAGGACGTCCCCGCCGGAGCCCCGACCTTCAAGCACTCCTCCGTCGAGGTGCGCACACGGTCGTTCTCGGGCAACTGCTACGAGGCCCTCCAGCTCCTCGAGACCTATCGCCGGGGACACCGGGCCGTGGTCACGAGCAGGCTGCACTGCTACCTGCCGGTGCGGTCGATGGGCATGGAGGTCGACTTCCAGCCGGCCAACCGGTCCGACGTGCGCTTCGACGGCCTGATCGACATCACGGACGATGCCTTCGACGCGATCCGGTCCGGGATCCTCGCCAAGCTGGACCGGGTCTACTCGGCGATCCTGAGCAATGCCTCCGAGGAGGAGGTCTACACGTTGTGGCGTGAGCTCACGGCGGAGGAGGTCGAGCACGCCGAGCAGCGGCGGCTCGAGGAGATGCGCCTCCCAGTGGTTCCGGAGGCGGTGTACGCCGAGCTCGAGGAGGCCGTCTCGAGAACACTGACCGTCGGTCCTGTCGAGCACGCCGACGCCGGGAAGCAGCCGGTCCACTGCCTCGTCGAGCTGCCCAAGGGTCTAGGCATCGGCCTCGAGGCTCTCGTCGCGTCCCTCGAGGCACACTCCTCCCGGCCGCTGCACGTCTGGGTGCTCTCCCTGCACCAGCCGGCGAAGCTGCAGGAGCGCTTGGCCATGAGGTTCCCGCAGGTGACCTTCAGCTGGGTCCCGACGCGAGAGATCGGGCGTGGGATCACCACCCCGACGGGAGAGCGGGTTCTTGATGTCGCCAGGCTCGCCCTCGAGCACCTGCTGCCCCAGGTGGAGCGTGTCGTGGTCCTCCCAGCGGCCGCGGTGGCGACCGCCGACGTCGCGGAGCTGGCGGAGCTGGACCTCGGTGGGAGCGTCTTCGCCGCACCGGACGAGGTCAGCAGCTCCCACGTGAGCGGTTTCAGTGTGGTCTACCGCGCCGCCAAGAGGCTCGAGCACCGCACCCAGCTCGCCGCCTCGCTGCGACGCGGTGCGCACGCGCGCCACGCCTTCGACTTCGACGCCTTCACAACGGGGGTGATGGTGATGGACCTCGAGCGCATGCGCCAGGAGGGCTTCGCCGCTTCAGCGCTCCCGCTCGTGGAGGAGTTCGGGATGGGGGCGCGTGAGGTGCTGCACTACCTGGCGGGACCGAACCGTGCCCGGGTGCCGGCGAGCTGGTGCCAGGTGCCGACGTGGAGCCCCGCGTCAGGACCGGGCCTCGTCCACTGGGCGGACGAGGTCAAGCCATGGGACCGCCGGTTCACGGCGGGCCGAGAGCTGTGGGCTACCTACGCGCCTGGCTCCTGACGATCAGCCGTCCGCTCTCGACGTAGGCCAACTCGATCGCGGACGTCTGCTCCGCAGGCCGCTGAACCCAGCCCTCCCAGACGGAGTTCCGCCACACCAGGCGCAGACGGAGCCCGGCCTGCTCGACAGGCTTGTCGGCCGCACCGTCGCCGGGAGGGCGTCGAAGGTCCCGCAGAGGGAGCTTGCCGTTCAGGCGGAAGACCGTGCCGTCGCGACTCCACTCCACGGGCAAGGGGACGACGGTCCCCGACTCGTGGAACACGGCGGCGAGATCGATCTTGGCGGCAGCGAGGTTTCGCGGCGGCCCCTTGATCTCGACCCGCAGGCGGCCCTGGAAGCGAAGGACGTCGCCGTCCCGGAACCGGCCGGGCGCGAGCCGATGAGCGCGCCCTCCGACCCGGGAGAGCACCCCCTGCCTGTGCACGGAAACCTCGTCGATGTCGAGCTCGGCACCCATGAGACGGGTGCGGTGGGGCTTCTGCTCGACCACCTTCTCGAGCACGGCGGTCCAGTCCGCGATGAAGTTGTCGGTCCCGTGCTGCTTCGCCTTCTCGACCGCCGCGCTGCTCATGCGCTCGACGAGCTCGGGAGACTCGAGAAGGCGGACCACCCGCTCGGCGAGCTGTTCGGTGTCGCCGTCGGGGACCAGGAAGCCGTCGACGCCGTCGGTGATCTGCTCCCGCGGCCCGTACTTGATGTCGTAGGAGACCACGGGGCAGCCGTGGCTCATGCTCTCGAGCGTCGAGAGTGGATAGCCCTCGAAAGAGCTCGTCATGAGGAACGCGCTCGAACGCGACAGAGCGTCCCGGGCTCGAGGGTCGTGGCCGTGCAAGGTCACGGAGTCCTCGAGCCCCAGCAGGTGCCTTTGGCGCGTCAGCGCGGCGAACTTGCTGCCGGAACCGTAGATGTCCAGATGCGCGTCGGGAACCTCTTTGACGACGCGGGCGAAGGCGTCCAGGGCCTGACCCGGCCGCTTCTGCGCCTCGAGTCTGGCGACGAGGGCGACTCGTCGGGGATCACGGGTCACGTCGACCGGCTCGGGCATGTCGACGGGGTTGGGCACCACGAAGAGGTTCTCGGTGTCTCCATGGCGCTGGGCGATGTCCTCGCGTTGCCGGTGGGTCAACGTGACCATCGCGTCCATGCCGGGGATGCGATCGAGAACGTGCTGGTAGACGGGAGTGACGACTTCGGAGTCCCAGCGTCGCGGTGGCTTCACGTGGACGTTGTGCAGCACGTAGACCATGTGGATGTGCGGGGCCAGCATCGGCACCAGGTGAGGCACGGCGTGCCGAGAGTCGATGAAGACGAAGGCGCGCTCGTCATCCTCGGTCAGCTCCCGCACCCACAGACGCCACCACTGGCTCAGCGACCGGAAAGACCGGGCCACCTCCCCGGACCGCGTGATCGCCAGGATGTTCTTGGGCCAGGTTACCGGCTCCTTGTAGACCAGCTCCGGGATCCGAAGGAAGGGGGTACCGTCCCGGCGCAGGTAGTCGTGGATCGCAGTCGTGGCCCCCGGGAGCCGATAGGTGGTTCGCCAGGGTGAACCGTCGGAGAAGTCCTTGTGCCCGACCACGTGGTCGCTCAAGTCCTCGAGATGCTCTCCGGTGTCGTCGCGGACGCCCCACTCGTTGTCACGGTAGTGCTCGTAGATGTTCAGCAGGGAGATCTCCGGTATCAGGAGGCCGCGCTCCAGCAGCAGCTCCCGCCGCTCGGCATAGTCGGTCGTAGGACCGAAAGTCAGAACTGTCGGCCGGACTCCTGCGGCCCTTGCGAAGATCCGGTTTCGCATGAGCATCGCGCGCGTCTGCCCCCCGGCATCCGGGCTGACGTCGACTACGCAGGACAGGTAGCGCCCCTGGGGCATCTCGGTCGTGAACACACGGCAACCGTAGCGGCGCCCGGCGGACAGGAGATGAACCGCCCGTGTCGACGCGTCGGGTTTCGAGCGGCTCGACCGGGGGGTAGTGTCCCCGGCTGGGTGTAATGCCACTTCGGTGGTTTTGGGGAGGTTCTGTGGTGGTCTCGGGATTCCAGGAACGGCTGGCGGCTGCGAAGGAGGGGGACGAGAGCGCCTTCGTGGAGCTGTTCCGATCCGTCCAGCCGGCGCTCCTGCGGTACCTGTCCACGATCGGGGGCCCGCTCGCCGAGGACGTGGCGGGAGAGACGTGGGTGAGCGTGGTCCGGGGCCTTGACAGGTTCTCCGGCGACGAGTCCGGGTGGCGGGCCTGGGTGTTCACCATCGCCCGGGCGCGGCTGGTCGACGCGCAGCGGCGGCTCTCCCGGATGCCCGACACCGTCGACGCGCAGGGGGTCCTGGAGTCACGCCCCGACGGCGTCGACGTGCCCGCGCACGTGGAGGAGATCTTCTCCACCGAGGCGGCCCTCGCGCTCATCGGCCGGCTCCCCGTGGACCAGGCAGAGGCAGTCCTGCTGCGACACGTTGCGGGCCTCGACGTCGCCCGCACGGCCGAGGTGCTCGACAAGCGGCCGGGTGCCGTCCGTGTCGCGGCTCACCGTGGCCTGCGCCGCCTGTCCGAGCTGCTGTCGCCCCGAGAGGACGGCTCGTCCGAGCAGGACTGTAACGAGATCGACGCGACCATCGATTACTGAGGTGAGATGTACAACGACGACCGACGCCTTCATCACGACGCCGCGCCCGACGAGCGCGTGACGTCGCTGCTCGAGGCTGCCTCGGCGCCCACCGAGCCCGGACCCGTGCTCGGCGAGCTCGAGGCGCTGGCCGCCTTCCGCGCGACTCACGGCCCGGCCTCGCGGAGGTTCTCCGTGTCGGCACGCCTCGCCTCGGCGAGAGTCACGGTCGGCGCCGCACTGGGCGCGCTCGTTCTCACCGGCGGGGTGGGCGCCGCCGCTGCGGCGGGCTCCCTGCCCGGCGCCGCGCAGGACACCGCGAGCGAGTGGCTGTCGAAGGTCGGTGTCACCGTGCCGGCCGCCGGGGACAGGCCCAAGCCGCACGACGACAGGAGTGACGACTCCGGTGAGGCCGAAGCGCCCGCCGGGGCGACGCACGACGGCCGGGGCGAGGATGTCTCAGGCACGGCCCGCGACACCGAGGAAGCCGGCGCGGACAAGGGGGCCGCGATCTCTGAGCTCGCCTCCCATGGCAGGAGCAGGGCCGGCGAGCGTGGTGGGTCACATGGTCACGCGGACAAGGGCCACGACCGCGACGGCCACAAGGGTCGCCAGGGCGAGCACCGCGGCGACGACGAAGAGCGCAGGTCGGAAGGCGAGGATTCCGGCGACGACGTCTGGGGCACCGACGAGGTGCGGGACGGCGACGCAGACAGCACGACGCGTCACACCGACCCCGATGAGGACCACGAGGCGTCCGCCACCGAGAAGACCGACGAGGCCCGCGAGAGCTACGGCTCCGCGGACTCCGAGAGCCGTCCGTGACCCCCTGACCACGGACGTACGACGTACGCCCCCACCCCCGGCCGGGTTGGGGGCGTACGTGCTTCTGGGCCAGGGACGCTCTACTTGTCGATGTCCCCGACCACGAAGAACATCGAGCCCAGGATCGCCACCATGTCCGCGACGACGCAGCCGGTGAGCACCTCGGGCAGCACGGCGATGTTGTTGAACGAGGCCGTCCGCAGCTTCATCCGCCACGGGGTCTTCTCGCCGCGTGAGACCAGGTAGTAGCCGTTGATGCCGAGCGGGTTCTCGGTCCAGGCGTAGGTCGCGCCCTCCGGGGCCTTCAGGATCTTGGGCAGCCGCACGTTGATCGGCCCGCGGTCGAGCGAGCGCAGCCGTTCGATGCAGGCGTCGGCGATGTCGAGCGAGACGGCCACCTGGTCGAGGAGCAGGCCGAACCTCGAGTAGCAGTCGCCGTCGTCGCGTGTCGCGACCTCCATCACTCCGTCGGCAAGGAGCTCCTCGTAGGCGAGGTAGGGGTCGTCACGGCGCAGGTCGAAGTCCACACCTGACGCGCGCGCGATGGGCCCTGAGACGCCGTACGCGTCGATCAGCTCGCGGGAGAGGACGCCGACCCCGCGGGTGCGGGCCCGGAAGATCTCGTTGCCGAAGATCAGGTCCTCGATCTGGGGCAGGCGGAAGCGCACGGCCCTCACCGCCGCGGCGCACCTGTCCAGCCAGCCGGCGGGCATGTCCTCCTTGAGACCGCCGACGCGGTTGAACATGTAGTGCATGCGGCCACCGGAGAGCTCCTCCATCACCTGCTGGAGGGTCTCCCGCTCGCGGAAGGCGTAGAACATCGGGGTGATCGCCCCGAGCTCGATGGGGTAGGAACCCATGAACATCAGGTGGTTGAGCACCCGGTTCAGCTCCGCGAGGAGGGTGCGCAGCCAGACCGCGCGCGCCGGCACCTCCATGCCCAGCATGCGCTCGACGGCGAGCACGACGCCGAGCTCGTTGGAGAACGCCGAGAGCCAGTCGTGGCGGTTGGCCAGCACGATGATCTGCCGATAGTCGCGGACCTCGAAGAGCTTCTCCGCGCCGCGGTGCATGTAGCCGACGACGGGGTCGCAGTGGACGATCCGCTCACCGTCCAGTGTGAGCTGCAGACGGAGTACGCCGTGCGTGGCCGGATGCTGTGGGCCGATGTTGAGCACCATGTCCTGGGTGGCCATCCCGGGGCCGCCACCACGCTCGTGTCCTGCGAAGCCGGCCGCGCCCGCCCCCATGCCCACGGTGATCTGCTCGCGCTGGTGACCCGTCACGGACCCATCGTGGCACGCTCCGGGCGCGGACGGCGGCAGGTCCGGCGGGGCCTCGGCGTCGGTGCCTGACGAAGAAGTGCTGGTGGCGTCCCGAACGACCCCATCGGGTCATGGCTAGCCTGGTCGGGTGGACGACCTCTTCGCTCCGCCGGGCAACGTGTGGCGCCCGGTCTCGCCCCAGCTCCGCCGGCTGCGTCACCTCGTGCTGACCGGCTTCACCGTGGTCGTGCTCGTGGCTCTCGCCGTCGCGTCCTGGGCGCTCGCCGTCCCCGTCGTGTGGACGGCCACCGGGGCCGTCGTACTCCTGTTCCTGGCCGGCTTCGGCTGGTGGGTGATCGGCCGCAACGCCCGAGCGTGGGGGTACGCCGAGCGCGACGACGACCTCTACATCAAGCACGGGGCGCTGTTCCGGGAGCTGGTGGCCGTGCCGTACGGCCGGATGCAGTTCGTCGACATCACCGCAGGTCCGCTCGAGCAGCTGTTCGGCATCGCCAGCGTGCGTCTGCACACGGCGAGCCCCCGCACCAACGCCCGGATCCCGGGGCTCCCGGCCGACGAGGCAGCCCGGCTGCGCGACCGGCTGACCGAGCTCGGGGAGTCGCAGGCGGCCGGCCTGTGACCGACCGGCCTCCCCAGCGGCTGTCCCCGCTGACCCCGTTGGTCCGCAGCTTCATCGTGCTGGTGGCTGCAGGTACCACGGTCATCCGGGACGTCACGCGGGGCGACATCGGCCCCACCGCGGCGCTCTTCGCCCTCCTGCTCTTCGTGGGCGGCGTGTACGGAGCGGTGTCGTGGCTGCGGACGACGTTCTGGATCGAGGCGGACGAGCTGCGCGTGGACACCGGGGTCCTGAGCCGGCAGTCCCGGCGGATCCGCATCGACCGCCTCCAAGGCGTCGACATCGTGCAGCCGTTCGTCGCGAGGATCCTAGGCCTGGCGGAGCTGCGTATGGACGTCGCCGGCGGGAACGCCCGGGAGGGGTCGCTGGCCTACCTCCCGCTGGCCGAGGCGCGGCGGCTCAAGGACCTCCTCCTCGCCCGTCGCGACGAGCTCGGCGCGTCCGGTCGCGGGGCTGCCCAGACGCAGGCCGGACCGGTCGAGGCGCGGCCGGGTGCGGTGCAGGCAGAACCGGGCCACGCGGCCGTCGGACAGGAGCAGGTCGTCACGCCGTCGCAGGTCGCGGTCAGGCCGGCGGCCTACGAACGGCCGATCGCCAAGGTGGACATCTCGACGCTGCTGCTCTCCATCCTCCTGTCAGGGGAGACGGTCACGCTGGTCCTCGTCACGGCGGGCATGCTCGTGGCGTTCACGGTGAGCGGTGAGTGGCTCGGCCTCCCCGCGATCCTGCCCGTGCTGCTCGGTTTCGGGGTGGCGATGTTCCGCAGGTTCTCGATGAACTACGGGTTCACCGTCTCCGAGACCCCTGCCGGGATGCAGGTCAGGCGTGGCCTGTTCGACCTCAGCTCCCAGACCATCGCTCTCGAGCGGGTGCAGGGCGTCGTGGTCAGCGAGCCGCTCTTCTGGCGGGCACTCGGCTGGGCCCGGCTCGACGTGTCCATCGCCGGGTACGGCACCGGAGTGGACGACGGACCGGCCCCGTCGACCGTGCTGCCGGTCGGAGACCGCCGAACCGCCCTGCGGCTGGCCAGGCACGTCCTCCGCGGGCTCGACCACGAGACCGTGCCGCAGCGTCCGGTGCCGTCACGGGCACGCTGGGTGGCGCCCGTGGCGTACCGCTTCCTGCGGGTCGGCGCCGACGAGCGCCTCGTCGTCTCCAGGGAGGGCTGGCTCACCCGGCGTACTCACGCGGCTCCCCAGGCCCGGGTCCAGTCCGTCCGCATCACGCAGGGGCCCTGGCAGCGCAGGCTCGGCCTCGCCGACGTGCACACCGACAGCCCGCCCGGCCCTACCACAGTCCGGGCCCGGCACCGCGACGCCGCGGAGGCCCGCCGCTTCTTCGACATGGAGGTGGCAATGACCGCCTGGGCCCGGAGACAGTGAGGCCCCAGGCAGGCGACCTGTCCCGGTGCGGGTGGGGGGCCGTTCTCCCGGAGCCGGGCTAGGGCAGCAGCCGGCGCGGGGTCGGCACGTCCCCCCGCGTGCTGACCACCCACGAGAACCCTCCCAGCCCAGTCTCCTCGGTCAGCTCGGCGGCCTCGGTCGCCCGCGAGAGTGCCCGGACGTAGCCCTGCGGATCGCTGGTGGCCAGCGCGAGCTCTGGCCGGGTGCCATCCACGCCGAGTGAGCGAAGAGCCTCACGCTGCCGGACCACTGTGCCCGCGACGCGAGCCGCGACCGCGTCGACGGCGACGTGCGCCGTCACGTCACGCGACCCGTCGGGGATTACGTCGACCTCCTGACCGTCCCGGTAGGAGCGCAACGTCCCGAACGGAGGCCTCGTGTGCGCGGTGTGCCCGTAGTCCACCGCGACCGCGACGCCCCGCGTGACCCGGCGGACCACGTCGGCCCAGGCCACGTCGCGGGTGGTCCCCACCTCCGCGCGGGCGCCCGGCTCACGGCCTGCGAGCGGCCACCACCGCTCGCACCAGGCGGCGATCCCCGCGGGGACGGCGCGGTCCGTGAGCGGGGCCCCTAGGGTCTCGCGACCGGTCGCAGGGTCGACGTGGACGACCCGTGGTGTCCCGGAGCCGTCCACCTCCACCACGTGGCAGGGGATGTTGTCGAGCCACTCGTTCGCCACGACGAGCCCCTCCACCGAGTCGGGCAGCGCGGAGGTCCACGCCACGGCCTCCGGC
>DASSMS010000043.1:0-6876 GCA_035688575.1 Nocardioidaceae bacterium | reverse complement strand
CCCCAAGCGCCGCTCTGGCACCGGGTTGAGCGGCATGCTGCTCCCCGAGCTCAAGCAGGTGGCAGCGGGTCTCGGTATCAAGGGCGTCGGCGGCATGCGCAAGAGCCAGCTGATCGACGCGATCAAGGCCGCCCAGTCCGGTGGTCAGTCCGGCGGCCAGTCCGGTGGCCAGCCGACCGCTCAGACCAAGGACGGCGGCACCGCGAGTGCTGAGAAGACCTCCGGTGAGCGCGCGCCCCAGGTCGCACAGCCGGACCGTTCCGAGCCTCAGGTGCGCGCCGAGAAGGTGCAGGGGGAGGACAGGCGCAACCTCGAGACCGCCGAGCGCGGCAAGAGCCGTGACGAGGGCCGCTCCGAGAGGCAGGGCGGCGACCGCGGCGAGGGCCGTGACGAGGGCCGCTCCGAGAAGCAGGGCGGCGACCGCGGCGAGGGCCGTGACGAGATCCGCTCCGAGCACCAGGCCGGCAACCGTGACAACCGCGGCGACCGCGGAGATCGCGGCGAGAGCCGTGGCGACCGTGCGGACAACCGTGGTGATCGCGGAGATCGCGGCGAGAGCCGTGGCGACCGCGCGGAGCAGGGGGACAACCGCGGCGACCGTGGCGAGAACCGTGGGGACCGCGACAACCGCGGCGACAACCGCGCGGACCGGGACGACCGCGACGGCGGCGGCCGCCGCAACCGGCGTCGCCGGGGTCGGGACCGTGACCGCGACCGTGGCCGCGACCGTGGCCCGCGCCGCGACGAGGCAGAGCCGCAGATCAGCGAGGACGACGTCCTCGTCCCCGCTGCGGGCATCCTCGACGTCCTCGACAACTATGCGTTCGTCCGGACCAGCGGCTACCTGCCCGGGCCCAACGACGTGTACGTCTCACTCTCGATGGTTCGCAAGTACGGTCTCCGCAAGGGTGACGCGATCACCGGTCTGGTGCGACAGCCGCAGGAAGGCGACCGCAAGGAGAAGTTCAACCCGCTCGTCCGCCTCGACACCATCAACGGTGGTGACCCCGAGCTGGCCAAGAAGCGTGTGGAGTTCTCCAAGCTGACGCCGCTCTACGCCTCCGACCGGCTTCGACTCGAGACCGAGTCCAACATGCTGATCACGCGTGTCATCGACATCGTGGCGCCGATCGGCAAGGGCCAGCGTGGTCTCATCGTCTCCCCGCCGAAGGCCGGAAAGACGATGGTGCTCCAGGCGATCGCCAACGCGATCACCACGAACAACCCGGAGACCCACCTCATGGTCGTCCTCGTCGACGAGCGACCCGAGGAGGTCACCGACATGCAGCGGACGGTGAAGGGTGAGGTGATCGCCTCGACCTTCGACCGCCCCGCCACCGACCACACCACGGTCGCCGAGCTCGCCATCGAGCGTGCGAAGCGTCTTGTCGAGCTCGGTCACGACGTGGTCGTGCTGCTCGACTCGATCACCCGCCTCGGTCGCGCCTACAACCTCGCCGCCCCGGCGAGCGGCCGGATCCTGTCCGGCGGTGTCGACTCCTCGGCGCTCTACCCGCCGAAGCGGTTCTTCGGTGCTGCCCGCAACATCGAGGACGGTGGCTCGCTGACGATCCTCGCCACTGCGCTGATCGAGACCGGCTCGAAGATGGACGAGGTCATCTTCGAGGAGTTCAAGGGCACCGGCAACATGGAGCTGCGGCTGCGACGGGAGTTCGCCGACAAGCGCATCTTCCCGGCGATCGACGTCGACCAGTCCGGCACGCGTCGCGAGGAGCTCCTGATGAGCAAGGAGGAGCTCGCTATCGTCTGGAAGCTTCGCCGGGTGCTCTCAGGCCTCGACGGCCAGCAGGCCCTCGAGCTGCTCCTGGAGCGTCTGAAGAAGACGCAGAGCAACATCGAGTTCCTCATGCAGGTGCAGAAGACGACGCCGACCGCGGGCAACGGACGCGACAGCGACTGACCCTCTCGTTCAGCGCACACGGAGGGCGGGACTGCGGTCCCGCCCTTCGTGTTTCCCGAACCCTGCCCACCGTTTCCCGGACCTTGCCCACCGCGCCTCGGTATCCTCGGCCGGTAAGCGGACAAATCCGACACTTCGAGCTCACGGGGTGCCCATGGCCAAGATCGTCGTCGCCGATGACGATGCAGACATCCGCGATCTCGTGGTCTTCAAGCTCGAGCAGTCCGGGCACGACGTGGTTCCCGTCGGGGACGGCGCCGCCGCGGTGGAGGCGTGTCGCGAGGTGCGGCCCGACCTCGCGGTCCTCGACGTGATGATGCCGGGCATGAGCGGCTTCGAGGCATGCCGAGAGCTGCGGAACGATCCAGCACTTGCCGATATCCCCGTGATCCTGCTGACCGCCAGGGCGCAGGAGACCGATATCGAGCAGGGCTTCAACGTGGGTGCGGACGACTACGTCGTCAAGCCGTTCAGCCCCCGGGAGCTCGCCTCCCGGGTGGCAGCGGTGCTCCAGCGGAGCGGGGCGTGACCCACCTCCGGCAAGCAACTGCCTGGCTGCGGCGATGAGAAGAGCGGACAGCGTCCGCGACCAGGTGGTCATGCTGCTCCTGAGCATGGTCCTGCTCGTCACGGTCGTCGCCGGCGCCGGAGCGGTCGGCGTCACCTCGCTGACGGAGGACGTCGACGCGCTCGTCGACGACCTTCGCCCGGCGGCGTACAGCAACATCGCGCTGCGCAACGACATGGGGCGTGCGCAGGCGGCCTCGCGTGGCTGGGTGCTCACCGGCGACGAACGGTTCCTCATCGACTACAGCACAGCTGTCGCGGACGCCCGCATCGAGCTGAGGGAGCTCGAGTCCCTGACTGGCGACGACGAGTCGCTCACGGCCTCCGTCGCCGAGCAGGCCGCCGCGGCCGAGGAGTGGATCTCCTTCGCCGACGGCCTGGTCCGCCGTGAGCCGGGACCCGTGCCCGCGGTCTACCTGATAGACGGACAGGTCTCGTTCGACCGCTTCGTGGAACGCAGCGACCGGGTCTCCTTCCGGGTCAACGAGGGCATCGAGGCGCGGGGTGAGCTCGCCAGGGAGCAGGCACGAGGGGTGATCGTGTTCGTGGCGCTGGTCTCGCTGCTCGGCCTCACGGTGACCGTGCTCATCGGCCGGACCATCGTGCGACGGATGAGCGACCCACTGCGTGACATGGAGGTGGCCGTGGAGCGGCTGGCGGCCGGGGACCTCGCCGCGCGGGTGTCCACGGACGGTCCGCGCGAGATCCGAGGCGTCGCCTCAGCGCTCAACACCCTCGCCGAGGAGAACCAGCGGGCCCGCGAGATGGAGGAACGCGTCGTCATGCAGCTGCGCCAGCTCGACCGGGCGAAGGACGAGTTCGTCTCCACCGTCTCCCACGAGCTGAGGACCCCGCTGACCAGCATCTCCGGCTACATCGAGCTGTTCGAGGACGGGTTCGGCGAAGGAATCAGTCCCCAGCAGAGAGGGATGCTGGGCGTGGTCAGGCGCAACGTCGGTCGGCTGCGGAGCCTGATCGAGGATCTGCTGACACTGTCGAGGATGGAGTCCGACGCCTTCCGTACCTCCTTCGACCTCGTTGACCTCAGCCCGCTCACCTCGGACGCCGCGCGTGACGTGGCGGAGATCGCGGCGCGGGCCGAGGTGAGCGTGCGTGAGGCGCACCCCGACTGTCCGATGCTCGTGCGCGGCGACGCCCGGCAGCTCTCGAGGGCGATGCTCAACCTGGTCACCAACGCGATCAAGTTCAGCGCCCCCGGTGGCGAGGTGGTCGTCAGTCTCGCCCGGACCGGCGACCATGCGGTCCTCTCGGTGGTGGACCGCGGCATCGGCATCCCGGCGGAGGAGCTCGCGAAGCTCGGCACCCGGTTCTTCCGGGCGTCGAACGCCGTCGAGGCCGAGATCACCGGCACCGGGCTGGGCCTGCGGATCGTGCAGACCATCGCCGACAACCACGGTGGCCGGCTGGTGCTCGAGTCGACGGAGGGGCGGGGCACCACCGCCCGGCTCGTGATCCCGCTCACGGGTGGCCGAGACGCCGGGAATATCCAGGTCCCGCAGGAGATTACGAAGGGGTGAACCCCGAACTCGTCGAGACACCGACCATCCCGGCCGAGCCCGAGCAGGTTGCCACGCATGCCGGTGTGTCGACGGTGCCGACGGGGCGGCGCTACCTCCAGCTGGTCCTGGTGCTCGGCGCGCTGATCGCGCTGGGGCCGATGACGATCGACATGTACCTCCCTGCGTTCCCGGTGATCTCCGCCGACCTCGCCGTCTCCGAGTCCGCCGTACAGCTGACCCTCACCGGGATGCTCGCCGGTCTCGCGTTCGGACAGCTCCTGATCGGGCCGCTCTCGGACGCCTTCGGGCGCAAACGGCCCCTCGTCGCCGGCCTGGTGACCCACGCGGTCGCGTCGGTCCTGGCGGCCCTGGCGCCGAGTATCGCGCTGCTCGCGACGGTGCGCGTGCTCCAGGGCTTCGCCGGCGCGGCGATCTCGGTGGTCGCGATGGCGATCGTGCGAGACCTCTTCTCCGGGTACGCCGTGGCGAAGCTGATGTCGCGGCTGATGCTGGTGATCGGACTCGCTCCGATCCTCGCCCCTTCGATCGGAGGGGTGATCCTCGAGTGGACCTCGTGGCGAGGGATCTTCGGTGTCCTCGCCGGCACCGCGCTCGTGCTCACCCTCGTGGCGATCTTCGGCGTGCGGGAGACCCTGCCGGTCGCGCGACGTCGTCCGGCCAATCCCGCCGCCACGCTGGCCACCTACCTCGGCCTCGCCAGGGACAGGTCCTTCCTCGCCCTGGTGTTCATCGGCGGGCTGATGATGTCGGCGATGTTCGCCTACGTCGCGGGCTCCTCCTTCGTGCTCCAGGACGGCTACGGTCTCGACGAGCTGGCCTTCGGCCTCGTCTTCGGGCTCAACGCCGCGGGCCTGACGGTGGCCGCGCAGCTGAACCCGCTGATGATCCGGAGGTTCGGGGTCCTCAACGTCCTGTCCGGCGCGATGATCGTCGGGCTGGTCGCGGCATCGGCCCTCGTCGTGGCCGGCCTCACCGGCGCGGGCGGACTGGTCGGCGTACTCGTCCCGCTCTCCCTTGTCGTCGCGTCGGTCGGCCTGTCACTGCCGAACACCCCTGCTCTCGCGCTGACCCGGCACGGCGAGGCCGCCGGCACCGCGGCGGCGATGCTCGGCGCCGTGCAGTTCGGGGTGGGTGCCCTCGTCGCCCCGCTCGTGGGGCTGTTCGGGTCGACGACGCCGGTTCCCATGGGGCTCGTGATGGTCGTGGTGACGGTGCTCGCCTCCGTGCTCATGTTCGGTGTCGTGCGCAGGGACCCCTCGGTCGGCCTCGACTGACGGCCGCTCGTTTCGGGAATTACCACCCGTGACCGATTGTTTGGCAGACTTGAGTGCTGGTTCCGGTTCACGTGCCCCATCCCGCGGCGCACGACCCGGCGGCCGTCAAACCGAGAGGACACCATGAAGAAGGACATCCACCCTGAGTACACCGATACTCAGGTGACCTGCACCTGCGGCAACACGTTCACGACGCGCAGCACCGCGACGAGCGGCACGATCCACGCCGACGTGTGCTCGCAGTGCCACCCGTTCTACACCGGCAAGCAGAAGATCCTCGACACCGGCGGCCGCGTGGCCCGCTTCGAGGCTCGCTACGCCAAGAAGGACGCCGCGAAGAAGTAGCTTCCACAAGGCGCCGGTCCCCGCTTCGTGCGTGGGCCGGCGCTTTGCTTGTCCAAGGCGGCGCCTCGACGTCGAGGGCCCGCCGAACCCCCTCCCTGGGGCACCGGCCCCGTGAGTCAAGCCGAAGAAGGTCCGCATGTTCGAAGCCGTGGACGGCCTGGTCGAGGAGCACGCAGAGCTCGAGCAGCGTCTCGCCGACCCCAGCATCCACGCGGACCAGGGGTTGGCGAAGAAGCTGAACCAGCGGTACGCCGAGCTCAGCGCGATCGTGCGCGCCTACCGGGAGTGGCAGCGGCTCGGGGACGACATCGAGGCCGCCCGCGAGCTCGCGGCAGAGGACCCCTCGTTCGCCGAGGAGGCGGACGCGCTCGTGGCTCGCCGCGAGGTCGCGGAGGAGCGGCTGCGTCACCTCCTCGTGCCACGCGACCCGAGCGACTCCAAGGACGCGATCCTCGAGATCAAGTCCGGCGAGGGCGGCGAGGAGTCCGCTCTGTTCGCCGGGGACCTGTTGCGGATGTACACCCGCTACGCGGAGCGCCGTGGCTGGAAGGTCGAGCCGATCGACGCCACGGAGTCCGACCTCGGCGGCTACAAGTCGGTGACCGTGGCGGTCAAGGCCAAGGGCGCGCCCGAGCCGGGCGAGGCGCCGTACGCGCTGCTGAAGTTCGAGGGCGGGGTGCACCGTGTGCAACGGGTCCCCGTGACCGAGAGCCAGGGCCGGGTGCACACCTCGGCCGCGGGCGTCCTCGTGATGCCGGAGGCCGAGCAGGTCGACGTCACCATCGAGGACAAGGACCTCCGCATCGACGTCTACCGCTCTTCCGGGCCGGGCGGGCAGAGCGTCAACACCACCGACTCCGCGGTGCGCATCACCCACGTGCCGACCGGCATCGTCGCCTCCTGCCAGAACGAGAAGAGCCAGCTGCAGAACAAGGAGCAGGCTTTGCGCATCCTGCGAGCGCGGCTCCTCGCGGCCGCCGAGGAGGCCGCCAACGCCGAGGCCTCCGACGCCCGCAAGTCGCAGGTGCGGACCGTGGACAGGTCCGAGCGGATCAGGACGTACAACTTCCCCGAGAACCGGATCTCCGACCACCGCACCGGCTACAAGTCCTACAACCTCGACTCGGTCCTCGACGGAGACCTGGGGCCGGTGATCGACTCCTGCGTCCAGGCCGACCTCGCCGGACGGCTCGAGGCCCTGGAGTCGTGACCGCGATCCGCGTGCTCC
>DASSMS010000047.1:0-2956 GCA_035688575.1 Nocardioidaceae bacterium | reverse complement strand
AGCGCCTCGCGCAGCGACAGCTCGAGGACCTTCTTCGCGCGCGGCGTGAAGGGGATGTGGCCGCTGGGAGCCTGCTGGCCCTGGCCGATGATCTCCTCGACCTGGGCGCGTACGGCCTCGAGCGAGATGCCGAGGCTCTCGAGTGCCTTCGCAGCGACGCCCTCACCCTCGTGGATCAGGCCGAGGAGGATGTGCTCGGTACCGATGTAGTTGTGGCTGAGCATCCGGGCCTCTTCCTGGGCCAGGACGACCACCCGACGGGCTCGGTCTGTAAACCGCTCGAACATACTTTCATCGCTCCTTGCGTGCTCACCGCCGACGCTGCGACGGGGCTTCTTCCGTGCACTCTAGCCCTGCCCGGAAGAAGGATGTCTGGACCCGACCACTCACCACGGCCGGCTGCCCACCAGCCCTCTTGTCGGCTCTGACGAGGACAACTCCCAGTCCAGCCTATGTGTTCCCCGCGGCGGCCCGTCCACGCTTCGCTGAGAGCGAACGACCCTGTCTAGTGGGCCGCGGCGTAGGCCTCGCGAACCTCGGCCGAGACCCGGCCACGCTCGGGGACGTCCCAGCCGTTGGCCCGGGCCCACTGGCGGATGTCCGAGGCACTGGGACCGCCGTCACCGCCGGCGGCGACCCGCTGCCCCTTCTTGCGCCGGCCGCCCACGCGGCGGCCCGCGCCGATGTAGCGGGCGAGCGCCTCGCGCAGCGCCTCGGCGTTGTTCTCGTTGAGGTCGATCTCGTAGTCCACGCCGTCGAGCGCAAAGGAGACTGTCTCTGATGCTTCGTCCCCGTCGAGATCGTCGACCAGGACCACATTTACGCGCTGTGCCATATCCCTCGGCCTTTCAGAGCATTCCCCGTATGGATCATTCCTGGGACGCAATGTGAGCCCCACCCGCGAATAACATAGCGGTTGGACGTTCCCTTTACACGCCGACCCTTGCTATCGGTGGACGGCGAGGTGAATTTCGTGTCGCTGTAACGAATTCGGTCGCTTTTTCGATGCGGTGCATTGATACGGCCGGCAGTTACGCTCGCGTCGTCTGGGTCCCGGGTCTCGAAGAGTCGCGAGGAGGCGCTGCGACGAGATGCCCGAATTCGCGCATATGCGCGCATATGAGAACGCCGCGACGAAACTCCTCTGCCCGGATCGCAGCGCTGGAGGCCGGCGGCTCCGGAGCCGAGGGATACGCGAGCGGGATAAGGAGGAGACGCGCACGCGCTTCGGCGATAACCAGCTCTGCCGCGAATACGGCTGGCCGCGGGGGCTTTACGAGCAGGCAGGGCGCGCAGCCTGCGCCTATTCGGGGCGCAACAACGGGAAGAGAATGGACTCGCGGATTCCGACGCCGGTCAGCAGCATGACCAACCGGTCGATTCCCATTCCCATCCCGCCCGCAGGCGGCATGCCGAACTCCATGGCCTTCAAGAAAGCCTCGTCGAGCTCCATCGCCTCCGGGTCGCCCTGCGCCGCGAGAAGGGACTGTTCCACCAGTCGCTCGCGCTGGATGACCGGGTCGTTGAGCTCGGAGTACGCCGGCGCCAGCTCGATGCCGTTGATGATGAGGTCCCACGCCTCGACCAGCCCGGGATGCTCTCGGTGCGGCTTGGCGAGCGGGCGCACCGACTCGGGATAGTCGCGCACGAACGTGGGCTCGATCAGGGTGTGCTCGACGAGCTTCTCGTAGAGCTCGAGCGCGACCTCTCCGGCGTTCCAGTGCGGCTGGAGCTCGACGTCGTGCTCGGCGGCGTACTTCTTCAGCGTCTCGGCCGAGGTGTGGACGTCGACCTCCTCGCCGAGCTTCTCGGAGACCAGCTCGAACAGCGTGGCCTGGCGCCAGGGCTCCTCGAGGTCGATGAACGACCCGTCGCGTGCGGGGATGACTGTGCGGCCGACCGCACGCGCGGACTCGAGCACGAGGGTGCGGGTGAGCTCGGCCATCGTGTTGTAGTCGCCGTAGGCCTGGTAGGCCTCGAGCATGGAGAACTCGGCGGCGTGGGTGGAGTCGAGACCCTCGTTGCGGAATGTCCGGCCGATCTCGTAGACCCGGTCCACACCGCCGATCATCGCCTTCTTCAGGTCGAGCTCGAGCGCGATGCGCAGCAGCATCGGCTGGTCGAAGGCGTTGAGGTGCGTGCGGAACGGGCGGGCGGCGGCGCCGCCGTTGGTCAGCTGGAGGACCGGCGTCTCGACCTCGACGAAGTCCTGGCCGTCGAGGACCGAGCGCAGAGTGCGCAGGACCGTCGCCTTCGTGCGCACGATCGAGCGCGCCTCGGGGTTGACGATCATGTCGACGTAGCGCAGCCGGACCCTGGCCTCCTCGGAGAGCGGCTTGTACTCGTTCGGGAGGGGACGGAGCGTCTTGGCGACCATCCGCCAGGAGGTGGCCTGCACAGAGAGCTCGCCGCGTCGGCTGGTGATGACCTCACCCTGCACGGCGACGAGGTCGCCGATGTCGACGAGGTGCTTGAACTCGTCGAGCTGCTCCTGGCCGAGGTCGGCGAGGGAGAGCATGACCTGGAGCTCGGTGCCGTCGCCCTCGCGGAGACGGGCGAAGCAGAGCTTGCCGGTGTTGCGCAGGAAGATCGCGCGCCCCGCGACGGCGACCTGCTCGCCGGTCCGGGTGTCGGGCGCGAGCACGCCCTCCTCGAGCAACGGGTCGAACTTCTGACGGATCTCCTTGAGCGTATGGGTCCGCTCGACGGTCAAGGGGTACGCCGGACGGCCGGACTCGAGCAGACGCTCCCGCTTCTCGCGACGCACCCGCATCTGCTCGGGGAGGGACTCCTCCTCAGCGGCGGCTGCTGGCGTCGTCTGGTCCGTCATGGGCCCAAGCCTATGTGTCCGCGCGGGACGTCATACATCCCGGTCGCTATGACGGCCGGAACGTATGACGTCCCCCGGGAGGTCATACATCCCGGTCGCTATGACGGCCGGAACGTATGACGTCCA
>DASSMS010000059.1:0-2241 GCA_035688575.1 Nocardioidaceae bacterium | reverse complement strand
TCCTCTACCAGGAGACCAAGGCCGTCTTGAACCCCAAGCGGATGCTGGAGTTCCTCGACGAGAAGATCCGTTCGCTCGGGACGGCCGCCTGCCCGCCGTACCACCTGGCTGTGGTGATCGGCGGCACGTCCGCCGAGTTCGCGCTGAAGACCGCGAAGTACGCCTCTGCGCACTACCTGGACAACCTGCCCACCGAGGGGTCGATGGACGCGCACGGCTTCCGCGACCTCGAGCTGGAGCAGCAGGTCTTCGAGCTCACCCAGTCGTTCGGGATCGGCGCCCAGTTCGGCGGCAAGTACTTCTGCCACGACGTGCGGGTCGTCCGGCTGCCGCGGCACGGCGCGTCGTGCCCTGTGGCGATCGCGGTGTCCTGCTCCGCGGACCGGCAGGCGCTCGGCAAGATCACCGCCGACGGCGTGTTCCTCGAGGAGCTCGACCGCGACCCCGCCAAGTACATGCCCGACACCACCGACTCGCACCTCGATGCCGGTGAGGTCGTGCGGATCGACCTCAACCGGCCGATGAGCGAGATCCTCGCCGAGCTGTCGAAGCACCCCGTCAAGACCCGGCTCTCACTGACCGGGCCGCTCGTCGTCGCCCGCGACATCGCGCACGCGAAGATCCAGGAGCGGCTCGACGCGGGCGAGGAGATGCCGCAGTACCTGAAGGACCACGCCGTCTACTACGCCGGCCCGGCGAAGACCCCCGAGGGCTACGCGTCCGGCTCCTTCGGCCCGACCACCGCCGGCCGGATGGACTCCTACGTGGAGGCGTTCCAGGCCGCCGGCGGGTCGATGGTGATGCTGGCCAAGGGCAACCGCTCGGTGAAGGTGACCAACGCCTGTGCCGAGCACGGCGGCTTCTACCTCGGCTCCATCGGCGGCCCGGCCGCCCGGCTCGCCCAGGACTGCATCAAGCACGTCGAGGTGCTGGAGTACCCCGAGCTCGGCATGGAGGCGGTCTGGAAGATCGACGTCGAGGACTTCCCCGCGTTCATCGTCGTCGACGACAAGGGCAACGACTTCTTCGCCGAGACCCAGAAGCCCGTCGCCCTGACCATCCGGACCCGGTCCGCCGAGAAGGTCTGACCTGACGGCCCCGTCGACCCGGGCCCTGGTCGGGTCGAGCCGGGCCTTGGTCGGGTCGATCCGGGCCTCGGTCGGGGCGACTGCCGCACGAGACCCGGGTGAACCCTGCACGAGGCCCGGGTCAAGCGAGAGGGTGGGGGCATGGAGTACGTCGAGGTGGCGCGGGCCGAGTCGGAGCGCGGCGAGGTGGTCCTGCGCGAGCGGCGCGACCCGGAGGAGCCCACCGCGGCGCCGGTGCTGGAGCTGCGCGTGAACGGCGTGTTCGTGATGGACACGCACGAGACGTCGACGGAGCGGCAGCTCGCCGTGGCCGCGCTCGCCCGGGTCGAACGACCGCGCTCGGTCATCATCGGCGGCCTCGGGCTGGGCTTCACCCTGCACGAGGTGCTCGCCGACCACACCGTCGAGAAGGTCGTGGTGGTGGAGATCGAGGACGCCCTGGTGCGGTGGATGCGGGACGGCACCATCCCCCACGGCCCGACCCTCCTCGCCGACGAGCGGCTGCACGTCGTCGTGGCCGACATCCGGATGGCGATGACCGAGGCGACCCCCTCGTCCTACGACCTCGTGCTGCTCGACGTCGACAACGGTCCGGGCTACCTCGTCTACGCGGACAACGCGCCGCTCTACGAGAGGACGTTCCTCGCGGAGGTGGCGCGCGCGCTGCGCCCCGGCGGGGCGCTCCTGGTCTGGTCGTCCGACGAGTCGCCGGCCCTGGCCGACGCGATGGAGTCGGTCTTCGGTGAGGTCACGCCGATCCCCTACGACGTCACCCTGGTCCACCCGGGCGGCCGCTCCCGCGAGGAGCGGTACTGGCTCTACCTGTCCCACCGCTGAGCCTCGCTGCCGGACCCGGCGCCCGATCATTTCCCCAAGGTCGTCGGGCCACGGTGGTCGGGTTGCAACCCGCGTCGGCCGACGCCCCACCCTTCCCCAACAACGTCGTGGTCTTCCCGGACCGGGACTTCGTGTCGGTCGAGGGGTACGGCGTTCTCGGTCGCGTCGAAGAACGCTGCCGGCCTCGGGACGGACTCCGCGATGCTCGTGAAGAAGGACGCCGCCACCGACCGGATCACCATCTCGTCGGCCAAGTGGAAGACGGGCGACTTCCGGACCGTCGGCACCGGTTCCCAGGTGGGCGCCGCGGTCCAGG
>DASSMS010000071.1:0-9975 GCA_035688575.1 Nocardioidaceae bacterium | reverse complement strand
CCGCTGGGGCGAGGTCGCGGGCCTCCAGGTCGGTGACCGCATCGCCGTACCGGGCCCGGGTCTGCGGTTGCAGCGGTCCGTGCTGGCCAGCAGCAAGGGCGGCGAGCTGTTCGTCGACACCCTGAAGGGCAAGCGGTCGCGAACCGTCCCCCTCGTCGCCGAGCTCGTCCCCCTGGTCGACGCCTGGACCCATGACAAGCAGGGAAGCGACTGGCTGTTCGGGGCTCCTCGGGGCGGCCCGCTCGGCGAGGCGAACTGGAAGCGAGCGGTCGGGTGGACGGCTGCGTGCCAGTCGATTGGACGGCCGACGTTCCGGGTGCACGACCTGCGCCACACCTGCGCCTCGCTGTGGCTGGGCGCGGGCGCGGATCCCAAGGTTGTCCAGCGGATCCTGGGGCACGCCTCCGCTGCGATGACGATGGATCTCTACGGCCATCTGATCGACCAGAACTTGTGGGACGCGGCCGCGAAGTTCGGGGGCACCACGGGGGCACCGAAGGCACTTGGTGCTGAGAATGACAAAACCCCAGGTGAGGAACTTGGCCTCTGACCTGGGGCTTTAGGTGGAGCCGCCTGTCGGAATCGAACCGACGACCTATTCATTACGAGTGAATCGCTCTGCCGACTGAGCTAAGGCGGCCTGTGCCGAGCCGGAGCCTGGCACGCCGGACGAGTATACGGAAAGCGGCTGGATTCTCCGAAACGGGCTCGGTCACCGGCCCTCGAGCAGCGGCCCCGCCGGGTCGTGCTTCAGTCCGTGACGGCGGGCGGCCATCCCCGACAGCGCCTCTAGAGCGACGCGGTTGGCGAGGTAGGCCGTGATCTCGGCATGGTCGTAGGGCGGCGAGACCTCCACGATGTCGATGCCGAGCACGGGCAGCTCGAGGCAGATCCGGCGTACGGAGTCGAGCAGCTGCCGCGCCGACAGGCCGCCGGGCTCCGGCGTACCGGTGCCTGGCGCGTGCCCGGGATCGCAAACGTCGACGTCGACGGAGAGGAAGACGCCGTCGCAGTCGTCGAGCGAGATCTCGAACGCCTCGTCCAGGCAGGCGTCGAGCCCCCGCGCGCCGATCTCGGTCATCTCGAAGGACCGCATCCGCTGCTCGGCCATCCACGACAGCGTCTCCGGCCCGGGCCAGTAGCCGCGCAGCCCGATCTGCAGGAAGCGGTCGCCGCGCAGCGCCCCGGACTCGATGAGCCGGCGCATCGGCTGGCCGTGGCCGTAGAGCGACCCGAACTCGATGTCGCCGGTGTCGGCGTGCGCGTCGAAGTGCAGCATCGAGACGCGACCGAAGCCGTGGTGCCGGGCGACGCCGGTGGCGTCGGGAAGCGCGATGGTGTGGTCTCCCCCGAGCACCACAGGTACGGCGCCCGCGGCGCTGACCTTGAACACCGCCTCCTCGAGCGAGGCGATCGACCGCTCGACGTCCCCGGAGTACATCTCCACGTCACCTGCGTCGACGACGCGGAGGTCCTGGAGGGCGTCGACCCTGAGCGCGAGATGCGGACGGGACCCGTCGTGCGCGAGGTAGCAGGTCTGCCGGATGGCCTGCGGCCCGAAGCGCGTCCCGGGTCGGTGCGACGTACCCCCGTCGAAGGGCGCCCCGACGATGACGACGTCCGCACCGTCGTACGTGGAAGCCTCGTCCAGGTCGCACCGGTCGACGCCGAGGAAGGTGATGTCGGGGCCGTACTGAGGCCCGTACCTTGTCATGGGCCCATCATGCCGCGGGGTCAGCAGGTGGCGCCGGAACGAACGGGACGTCCGCGACGGACGACACGATCTACCGGGCCAACAGGCTGATTCCCTCGCGGACGACCCGCTTGGTGGCCGCAGCAGTCTTCAACACGGGGACTCGCTCCAGGATCCTTGACGAGAGGTGCACGGGCTCGGCTCCGAAACCCTCCTTGAAGCGCGCCAGGCTGGCCCCGGCAGCGTCGGCCCTGGTGAAGCCGAAGGAGTACGTCTCGACCCCTCTGGCGCAGGCTTCCTCGATCGCCATCTTGTGGAGCAGGTCGGCCGCCCGAACGGGCCCCGCGAGCTCGATGTCCATGGCGCCGCGCCAGTAGTCCGCGACCTTGTCGTGGGTCAGCACGATGATGCCGGCGACGGCTCGCCCGTCCAGGTATGCCAGCCACGTCTCGCACGCGTCTCCCATCCGCTCCGCCGCCGCGGCGAACTTGCGGTCCGACTCACCCCGCCTCACGCGCCAGTAGGCGACCGGATAGGGCATCGGGTCCTTCTCCGCCCATCGTCGGACCGACTTCCAGTAGAGCTCCCGGAACTCCGGGATCAGCCTGCCCGTCGTGTCACGCGCGACGGTCACCCCGCTGCACTCGGCCTTGCGCACCGCGCGGCGTACCGAGCTGCGGAAGGCACGCTGCCAGACATCGGCGAAGCCACCGGTCAGGTCGAGCGAGTGCTCCAGGACAGGACTCTTCTCCCAGGACCAGCCGATGCACTCTGCCGACCAGAGGTGGTCCTGCCCACGCTTCGGCGTGATCGTCGTTCCTCCGCGACCGGACCTGTCCAGATCCCTCCACACGGCCACGATGTCTTCGTGCCGGAGCAGGTCGCCGTCGGCCACGAGCCCGCCATAACCCCACCCGCTCGGCAACGAGTACCTCATCGCCAGGCGTCCCCGCGTCTCCCGTCGCCGCACCAGCGGAAGCACCAGGCGACGTCCGTCGCGCATGCGGTACAGCCGCGACACGTCGATGAAGGGCGCGGCATCGCACACCGCGCTCGTCCACTGGGGCGACTGGAAGGCGCTCGCCCGTGGACTGGTCGCCAGCACCTCGTCCCACTCGTGCCTCGGCGCCGGACTCACCACTTCCACAACCGCGGTCACGGCGCCCCCCAATCCACATCGTGCCTAGTTGCCTGGGTAGCACTGATGGCGGTCTATGGGCCCCGAACGTCGATATGCGGCGTCTGTACCCCAGGGAACGCAGCCCTAGGTCGCCTCAGCAGGTGACGTCGGAGTCGGGCAACTCGCCGGACACGAGGTAGGCCTCCACGACGTCGTCCACGCATTCGTTCCCGGCGCCGTAGCCGGTGTGGCCGTCGCCGTCACGCGCGACGAGCACCCCCGACTCGAGCTGGGAGGCGAGCGCCTCGGCCCACTCGAGCGGGGTCGCAGGGTCGCGGCTGGTGCCGATGACGAGGATCGGCGCGGCGCCCTTGGCCGTCAGGGCCCTCGGCTCGCGCGCGCCCTGGACCGGCCACTGCGCACAGCTCGTCAGGCCGGCCGCGAAGACCGCGCCGAAAGTCGGCGAGGCTTTCTCGAACTCTGGCCGCATCGCCTCCGCCTCCGCCGGCGGGAGGGAGTCGGCGTGGTCGAGGCAGTTCACCGCGTACAGCGCCTCGAGCGAGTTGTCGATGTAGCCACCCTCGCCGCGGGAGGTGTAGGCGTCGGAAAGAGTCAGCAGGACGCTGCCGTCGCCGTCGAAGCCCGAGCGCAGCGCCTGGTCGAGCAGAGGCCAGTAGTCCTCGTTGTAGAGCGGCGCCCAGATGCCGAGCACCGCGTTGCCGACCTCGAGTCGCCGGTCCCCTGAGCCCTTCAGTGGCTCCCGCTCGACCTCGTCGAGGAACTCCCGGATCCGCTTGGTTCCCTCGTCGACGGTGCGGCCGAGGAAGCACCCGCCGCGGTCGACGCACGCACTCACGTAGGCGCGCAGGGCGACCTCGAACCCCCGCGCCTGCACCAGGCTCGTCTCCGCGTTCGACAGGGTCGGGTCGAGCGCGCCGTCGAGAACCATCCGGCCGACCCGCTCGGGGAAGAGGTCTGCGTACGTCGCACCGAGGAACGTGCCGTACGAGGCACCGAACCAGCTCAGCCTTCGGTCCCCCAGGAGCTCGCGGATGATGTCGATGTCCCGGGCAGCCTCGGCCGTCGACACGTGCGAGGCGAGGTCGCCGCTCTGCTCGACGCAGCCCTCACCGAACTCGCGGACCATCGCGTCGGCCTGCTCGACCTCCTGCGGCGTCTCCGGGTCCGGGTCGCTGGCCACGAAGGCGTCGAGCTTCTCGTCCGGCAGGCAGTCGATCGGCGTGCTTTCGCCGACCCCGCGCGGGTCGAACCCGACGATGTCGAACGCCTGGCGCAGCTCGGTCCCGAAGTGGGTGCTCGCGCGGGCGGCGTACTCGATTCCCGACCCGCCCGGACCTCCCGGGTTGACGACGAGCGAGCCGACCCGCTGCCCCTTGCCGGCAGCCGGCACCTTGAGCAGCGAGAGGGTGATCGTCTCCCCGTCGGGCTTCTCGTAGTCCAGCGGCACCTGGATCTCGGCGCACTCCAGGTTCTGTCGGCAGCCGCTCCAGTCCACGTCCTGCGTGTAGTAGCGCTCCAGGCCCGCCGCGGCGTCCTCCCTCTCGGACTCGGTCGGCGAGGGAAGCGGCTTCGCCGACAGGGTCGGCGACGGCTGCGCCTCGGGGTCGTCCTCCGCCGTCAGCAGGCAGCCGCTCAGCGAGACCGACAGTACGACGGGCAGGGCGACCGTGGCGAGGCGCCTGCGCGTGGCGCGGGTGGGTGTCCTGGGCACTCGACCACTCTAAGCGTGGACCCCCACGAACCCGTCCTAAAGGCGCAGAGAGAGCATCATCGACTCCAGCGCCAGCAGCGGAGGAACCTGGAACTCCAGCATCTTCTCGCGGGCCGCGAACACCGCGTCGATCCGGCGAAGGTTCTGCTCCGGAGAGGACTGACGGGCCAGGGCGGAGATGTCACCGCGAAGCTCCTCGTTGACCAGGTCGCCGGGGGCGCCGCTCTGCACCGCGATCACGTCCCGGTACACCGAGACCAGGTCCATCAGACAGCGGTCCACCACGTCGAGGGTCCGCCGCTTCCCCCGCTGCTTCTGGCTCTCCGTGAGCTGCGACAGCGCGGCCTTGTAGGAGCGGGAGGTCCTGGCCTTGCGGTCGCTGCCGAACACCGCGTCGAGCTCGTCGCGCTCGCGGTTGTTGATCTCCTCGCCCACCGCCTCGGTCTCGAGCTTGGCGATGTCGACGAGGTTGGCCGCGGCGTTCATGCACGCGCCGAGAGAGGTCAGCCCGGCCGGGATCCCCACGACCTCGCGGCGGCGGTTGCGGGTCGCCTCGTCCACCGCGAGCGCGCGGGCCCGGCCGATGTGGCCCTGGCTGGCCCGCGCGGCATAGGCGGCGAGCCCCGGATCGACGCCGTGGCGGGTCACCAGGAACTGGGTCACCTCGGCGGCGCTCGGAGTGCTCAGCACGACGTTGCGGCAGCGCGACCGGATGGTCGGGAGGACGTCCTCCACCGTCGGCGCGCAGAGCAGCCAGATGGTGCGCGGCGAGGG
Organism: Nocardioidaceae bacterium; assembly: GCA_035688575.1. GTDB lineage: Bacteria > Actinomycetota > Actinomycetes > Propionibacteriales > Nocardioidaceae > Nocardioides_C. The sequence continues at coordinate 4,656 of DASSMS010000071.1, read as the reverse complement.
CTCCTCGATCGCCTTGAGCAGCGCGTTGCCCGAGCTGTCGTTGAGGCGGTCGGCGTCCTCCACGATCATGACCTGCCACCGGCCCTGCGCCGGGGAGAGCGCGGAGCGCAGCACGAGGTCGCGGATCCCCTCCACCTTGATCACGGCCGTCTCGGTCCGGGTGATGCTCACGTCGGAGTGGGAGCCGGCCAGCACGGTGAGGCAGTCGTGGCACTCCCCGCAGCCCCCGCGCTCGCACTGGAGTGCTGCGGCGAAGGCGAGGGCGGCGTTGGACCGCCCCGAGCCCGGCGGGCCGGTGAACAGCCAGGCGTGGGTCATGCCGTGGCCCGAGACCGCCCGCTGGAGGGTTGCGATGGCCTGCTGCTGACCGACCAGCGACGTCCAGACCGAGGGCGCGGTGGCGGGTGCGCTCATCCGTGGTCCTCCCGCTCCTCGACCGGCACCGCCCGGTCGGCGGGCTCGTCGGCCGGCACCACACGCTGCGCCTCGGTCACGAGCCCGTCGGACGCGCCTCCGTGTCCCGTTGCGGGCTCCGGCCGCGCGTGCCGCACCGCCTGCTCGAGCAGTGGGGTCAGCCGCTCGCGCACGACAGCCGCGATCTCGTCGACCGGACGGCGGGCGTCGATGACGAGGTAGTGCTCGGAGTGCGCGGAGGCCAGACGCAGGAACGCCTCGCGCACCCGCTCGTGGAACTCCAGCGACTCCGCCTCGATCCGGTCGCGCTCCTCGAAGCGGGTCAGGCCGGTCTGCGGCGCGAGGTCGAGCAGCACGGTCAGGTGGGGCCGCAGATCGCCCGTGGCCCAGCGCGCCACCTTCTCCACCTCCCGGTCGGCCAGGTCACGCCCGGCGCCCTGGTAGGCCAGCGTCGAGTCGACGTACCGGTCGGTGATCACCACCTCGCCGCGGGCCAGCGCCGGGGCGACCACGCGGTCGACGTGCTCGGCCTTGTCGGCGGCGTAGAGCAGCGCCTCGGTGCGGTCGGAGATGTCACCGGTCGAGGGGTCGAGCACGATCTTGCGGAGCTTCTGCCCGACCTCGGTGTCCCCCGGCTCGTGGGTCAGCAGCACGTCGTACCCCTCGCTGCGCAGCCACGTCGCGAGCTCCCGCGCCTGCGTGGACTTGCCGGCCCCCTCACCGCCCTCGAGCGCGACGAAGACGCCCGTCGCGGAGTACACACCCGGCGACGCGGTCAACGCGTTTCGCAGGTCCTTCAACAGCGGGACTCCTCTTCGGTCGTCCATCTGACGGTAGGACGTGACACCGACAACGGTCATGATGACCGCGGCGATCAGGAACGTGAACGCGGCACCGTTGTAGACGTACTCCTTGCCGAGGATCGTCGGGCTGTGCGTGCCGATCAGACCGGCCAGGGCCGGAGCGGTCGCCAGCACCAGGGCCAGCGACAGACGGATCATGGACCCGACGAAGGCGAAGGTGCGGCCGCGGATCTCGTCGGGCACCTCGAGGCCGAGCATGGTGTTGCCGGTGATCCACGCGACGCCGGAGAAGAAGCCGAGGACCAGCGTGATCGCGGTGACGACCTCGAGCTGCTGCACGAGAGCAAGGGGGAAGAGGAGCAGACCGGCACCCGTCAGGGCGAGACCGAACATCCGCCGCCGAGAGAGGCCACCCAGGAGCCGGGGACCGAACCACATGCCGATGCCGAGCCCGAGGAACACCGTCCCGAACAGGACGCCGTAGCCGGGCTCGCCACCGCCGAGGTCCGCTACGAAGGTGCGCGCGAGCCCGATCACCACGCCGCCGGCCGCGAACGCCCCGACGATGCCGACCACCAGGCCGCGTACGACGGGGGTGCCGGCGACGTACTTCCAGCCGTCGATCACCACCCGCACGGGGCTTCCCGTGTAGTCGGAGCCCGTGGCCGGGCCGCGAGGGATGTGCCGGAGCCGGGAGATGACCACCCCGGAGACGATGAAGGAGAGCCCGTTGAAGTAGATCGCCAGGTCGATGGGCCCGAGCCAGTCGACGAACAGGTTGCGGTAGAGGTTGTCGACCAGCGTCAGGCCGGTGAAGAGCGCGGCCGCCGGGAGCGCCGAGCCGTACGTCGTGGCCAGGCTGATCTGGTTGGCAGACTCGAGCCGGTGGCGCGGCACGAGGTTCGGGACGGTCGCGTCCTTCGACGGCAGCCACACGAGGCTGACCATCTCGACCAGGACGGTCACCACGAACACCCACCAGAGGGTGCCCACCAACGGGATGGTCAGGAACAGCGCGCCACGGATGTAGTCGCCCCAGATCAGCGTCATGCGCCGGTCGAGACGGTCGGCGATGTAGCCGGCCACCGGCCCCATCACCAGGGCGGGGAGCACGCGGAGGAAGAGCACGCCGGCGATCGCGAAGTTCTGCACGGCGTAGTTGCCGCCGGAGGCCTCCGCCGCGAACTCGTTGGCCAGCGCGGTCAGCGCGAGGAGCCCGATCCAGTCGCCGAGGCTGGACAGCCCCAGCCCGATCCACAGCAACCGGAAGTCGCGGATGCGCATCACCGCGACCAGCGAGTGCGTCGGGGCGTGCCTCAGCTCCTCGACCGAGGAGGCCGAGGAATGCAGGGCCTCAGGGTCGCTCACAGTCGCCTACCCTACGAGGAATCTAGGTCGACTTCTTGGCGGTTGTCTTCTTCGCGGTCGTCTTCTTGGCCGCCGTCTTCTTCGCGGTGGACTTCTTGGCGGTCTTCTTCGCCCCGCGCTTCTTCGGGGCCGGGCCCTTCGCCCGCTTCTCGGCGAGCAGCTCGGCCGCCCGCTCGAGCGAGACCGTGGCCTCGTCGTCGCCCTGGCGGAGGGTGGCGTTGTACTCGCCGTCGGTGACATAAGGGCCGAACCGGCCGCTCTTGACGGTGACCTTCTTGCCGGTCGCCGGGTCGTCGCCGAGCTCGCGCCCCGGGTTCGCCGCCGCCCGCCCACGGGCCTTGGGCTGGGCGTAGATCGCGATCGCCTCCTCGAGCGTGATCGTGAGGAGCTTCTCCTCCTCGTCGATCGAGCGGGAGTCGCTGCCCTTCTTCAGGTACGGCCCGTAGCGGCCGTTCTGGGCCGTGATCTCGTCGCCTGACTCGGGGTCGGTGCCGACCACACGCGGGAGGGTGAGCAGCCGCAGGGCGTCGTCGAGGGTGAGCGTCTCGAGGGACATCGTCTTGAACAGCGAGGAGGTCCGCGGCTTCGCGCTCTTCGGGGCGTCCTCGGGGAGCACCTCGGTGACAAAGGGCCCGTAACGACCGTTCTTCGCTACGACCATGTTGCCGCTCTCCGGGTCGCGGCCGAGCTCACGCTCCTCCCCCGCGGGGTTGGCGAGCAGCTCCTTGGCCTTCTCCGGCGTCAGCTCGTCGGGCGGCAGGTCCTCGGGGACGTTGGCCCGCTTGCCGTCGGTGGTCTCGATGTAGGGCCCGTAGCGCCCCACCCGCAGGTCGATCCCGTCGTCGATCGGGAAGGTGGCGAGCTCGCGGGCGTCGATCTCCCCGAGCTCGGAGACGAGCTGCTTGAGCCCCTCGACGTTGCCGGTGCCGAAGTAGAAGTCGGCCAGCTCGGTGTTGCGCTCGCGGCGGCCCGCGGCGATCTCGTCGAGGATGTCCTCCATGCCGGCGGTGAACTCGTAGGACACCAGCCGGGAGAAGTGCTCCTCCAGCAGCCGGATCACAGAGAACGCCAGCCAGGCTGGCACGAGCGCGGTGCCCTTCTTGTAGACGTAGCCGCGGTTGAGGATGGTGCCGATGATCGAGGCGTACGTCGACGGCCGGCCGATCTCGCGCTCCTCGAGCTCGCGGATCAAGGTGGCCTCGGTGTAGCGGGAGGGAGGCTTCGTCTCGTGACCGGCCGCCTTGAGCGCGGCCGCGGACACGCTGTCGCCCTCGGCGACGGCGGGCAGGCGCGTCTCGCGGTCGTCGGACTCGGCGTTCGGGTCGTCCGACCCCTCGACGTACGCCTTGAGGAAGCCGTGGAAGGTGATCACGCGACCCGAGGCGGAGAAGACGCAGTCCTCACCTGTGGAGGCCGCGCCACCGAGACGGACGGAGACCGAGCGGCCCTCGGCGTCCTTCATCTGCGAGGCGACCGTGCGCATCCAGATCAGCTCGTAGAGGCGGAACTCGTCACCGGACAGGCCGGTCTCAGCCGGGGTGCGGAAGCGCTCGCCCGCGGGCCGGATCGCCTCGTGCGCCTCCTGGGCGTTCTTGACCTTGGACTGGAAGAGCCGGGGCTTGTCGGGGAGGTACTCGGCGCCGAACAGCTCTCGCACCTGCTCCCGGGCCGCGCCGATGGCGGACTCCGAGAGGGTGATGGAGTCGGTACGCATGTAGGTGATGAAGCCGTTCTCGTACAGCCGCTGCGCGATCGACATCGTCCGCGAGGCGCCGTAGCCGAGCTTGCGGGAGGCCTCCTGCTGCAGCGTCGTGGTGCGGAACGGCGCGTACGGCGAGCGGCGGTACGGCTTGGACTCCACCGACCGGACCGAGAACTCGGTGTCGTGCAGGGCCGTGACGAGCGCCTCCGCCCGCGACCGGTCGAGGTGGACGACGCCGGACCCGTTGGCCGAGCCCTTGAGCTCGCCCTGCGCGGTGAAGTCGCTGCCGCGGGCCACACGGGCGCCGTCGACGGAGTGCAGCTTGGCCGGGAACATCCGGTCGTCGTGCTTGGCGCCGGCGTCGAACCT
>DASSMS010000114.1:0-10162 GCA_035688575.1 Nocardioidaceae bacterium | reverse complement strand
GCCGCGCAGGGTCATCAGCCGCTCGGACTGGTCGTCGACCCGCTTGGTGTACTGCTTGAAGATGTCGTAGCGGCCGGTGCGTGTGGAGTGCTGGAGCCGGAAGACCGTCTCGGGGTCGAACAGGTGCGGCTCGCCCTCGCGACGCCACTGGTACTCGCCGCCGATGTCGAGCGCGCGGTGCGCCTGAGGCAGCCCGTCGACCGGGTAGGCCTTGCGGTGACGCCGCGCGACCTCCTCGGCCACGGTGTCGATGTCGATGCCGCCGAGCTTGCTCACCGTCCCGGTGAAGTACCTGTCGACGAGTGCCTGCGAGAGCCCGACCGCCTCGAAGATCTGGGCGCCGGTGTACGACGCGACGGTCGAGACACCCATCTTGCTCATCACCTTGAGGACGCCCTTGCCGAGCGACTTCACGAGGTTCTTGACTGCTTTCTCGGGCTCCACGTCGACGAAGTAGCCGTCGCGGGCGAGGTCCTCGACGGTCTCCATCGCCAGGTAGGGGTTGACCGCTGCCGCGCCGTAGCCGATGAGCAGCGCGACGTGGTGCACCTCGCGGACGTCACCGGCCTCTATGAGCAGGCCGACCTGGGTGCGGGTCTTCTCGCGCACCAGGTGGTGGTGCACGGCGCCGGTGAGCAGCAACGAGGGGATCGGCGCGAGCTCGGCGGTGGAGTGCCGGTCGGAGAGCACGATGATCCGGGCACCGTTGGCGATCGCCTCCGACACCTCGGCGCAGATCTCGTCGAGCCGGCGGGCGAGGGCCTCTCCCCCGCCCTCGACCTCGTAGAGGCCCCGGGAGACGTGGGTGATGAAGCCGGGAAGGTCGCCGTCGCGGTTGATGTGACGGATCTTGGCCAGCTCGTCGTTGTCGATCACCGGGAACGGCAGCACGACCTGACGGCATGCCGCCGGCGTGGGCTCGAGGAGATTCGCCTCGGGCCCGATCGTGCTCTGGAGCGAGGTGACCAGCTCCTCGCGGATCGCGTCGAGCGGCGGGTTGGTCACCTGCGCGAACAGCTGGGTGAAGTAGTCGAACAGCAGCCGTGGCCGGTCCGAGAGCGCGGCGATGGGTGTGTCGGTACCCATCGAGCCGATCGGCTCCGCGCCGACCTTCGCCATCGGCGTGAGGATGATCCGCTTCTCCTCCTCGGTGTAGCCGAAGATCTGCTGGCGGCGGGTCACCGAGGCGTGCGTGTGCACGACGTGCTCACGGTCGGGCAGGTCGTCGAGGTGGATGAGGCCGGCGTGCAGCCACTCGTCGTACGGGCAGTCCGCCGCGAGCTCGGCCTTGATCTCCTCGTCCTCGATGATCCGGTGCTCGGACGTGTCTACGAGGAACATCCGTCCGGGTTGGAGACGACCCTTGCGTACGACGGTCGCCGGATCGATGTCGAGGACACCGACCTCGGAGGCCATCACGACCAGGCCGTCCTCGGTGACCCAGTAGCGGCTGGGACGCAGCCCGTTGCGGTCGAGCACGGCGCCGATCTGGGTGCCGTCGGTGAACACCACCGCGGCCGGGCCGTCCCACGGCTCCATCATCGAGGCGTGGAACTCGTAGAACGCCCTGCGCTTGGCGTCCATCTCTTCGTGGTTCTCCCACGCCTCGGGGATCATCATCAGCACGGCGTGGGGCAGTGACCGGCCGCCCATGTGGAGGAGCTCGAGCGCCTCGTCGAAGGACGCCGAGTCCGACGCGCCGGGAGTACAGATCGGGTACAGCCGCTCGAGGTCCCCGGGGATCAGGTCGCTCTTGAGCAGCGCCTCGCGGGCGCGCATCCAGTTGCGGTTGCCCATGACGGTGTTGATCTCGCCGTTGTGGGCGATGAACCGGAACGGGTGCGAGAGCGGCCAGCTCGGGAAGGTGTTGGTGGAGAAGCGCGAGTGGACCACACCGACCGCGGACTCCATCCGCTCGTCGCGCAGGTCCGGGTAGAACCGGTCGAGCTGGTCGGTGGTGAGCATGCCCTTGTAGGCGATGGTCCGCGAGGACAGCGACGGGAAGTACACGTCGGTCTCGCGCTCGGAGCGCTTGCGCAGCACGAACGCCAGCCGCTCGAGAGCCATCCCGACGAGTCGGCCGCTGGAGGCGGTGACGAAGAGCTGGCTGAAGGTCGGCATCACGCTCAGTGAGGTGGCGCCGAGGATCTCCGGCTCGACCGGGACCTCGCGCCAGCCGAGGACGTTGAGGCCCTCCTCGGCGGCGATCTCCTCGATCCGTGCCCGGGTCTTCGCCACCTGCTCCTCGTCGCCGGGCAGGAACGCCGTGCCGACGGCGTAGGTGCGGGCAGGCGGGAGCTCGAAGTCGACGACGGCCCGGAGGAACCTGTCCGGGACCTGCAGGAGGATGCCGGCCCCGTCACCTGAGTCGGGCTCGGCCCCCGTGGCGCCACGGTGCTCGAGGTTGCGCAGGGCCGTGACGGCCTTGGCGACGATGTCGTGGCTGGCAACGCCGGTCAGGGTTGCAACGAAGGCCACACCGCACGCGTCGTGCTCGTGGAGTCCGTCGTAGAGCCCCTGGGGCGGCGGGAATGCTTGCATGAAGGCACTCTCCCGTCGTCGTGACACCGGCACGACGAAGGCCGCGCCGGTCTGTCTGGTGCATGAGTGCGCGGGACGACATTGGCCCAGGCGGAGTCAGAAGCGTACAACATGGGGACGCGCCCACGCTCAGCCGGCGAGATGGGAAGATCACATGCCGGACACGTTTGGACCGGTGCGAAAAGGGCACATCTGGCGCTTCCTCGCGAATCAGCCGAGGTTCGCTCCGACAGCGGCGCCGATGCCGTAGGTGAGGGCCGCCGCCACGGCTCCCAGGAACATCTGCCGCACCCCGCCGTACACCCAGGACCGCGTGGTGACCTGCGTGACCACGGCGCCCGCGCCGAACAGCGCGACGAGCGTGATCGCGAGGCCCGGGACGAGTGTCTCGGCGCCGAGAAGGTAGGGAAGCAGCGGCACCAGCGCCCCGAGGGCGAAAGCGAGGAACGACGACACCGCGGCAAGCATCGGTGAGGCGAGGTCCGCGGGATCCACGCCGAGCTCCTCTCGGGCGTGGACGGTGACGGCGTTGTCGACGTCGCGGTGGATCTGCTGCGCGACCTCGAGCGCGAGGTCCTTGTCGATCCCCTTGCCGACGTACATCGCGGCGAGCTCGCGGGTCTCACCCTCAGGGTTGGCGATGATCTCCGCGCGCTCCTTCTCCACCTCGTGGGCGGCGGCCTCCGACTGGCTGGCGACTGAGGTGTACTCCCCCACCGCCATTGAGAAGGCGCCTGCGGCAAGCCCGGCCAGACCGGCGAGGACGACCGCCGTGGAGGTGTCCGCGCCCCGGGTGCCGCCCGCGACACCGGCGATCAGCGCTACGTTGGACACAAGGCCGTCGCTCGCCCCGAACACGGCGGGGCGCAGCCACCCTCCGGTGACGTCGGGGTGCTCGTGGCTGATCGAGGGGACGTGCGGGTCGCGGGCGCTCATGCCTTCAAATTATCTGTATTCACCGACGAATTCATCGAAGGACAGGCTCACCTGACCTGCGACGCGAGCACGTGGACGCAAACGGCGGGGATGGGAACGGCAGGCGGTCAGCCATGTGGCAGGTCATTCCCGCGCCCGATGCGCTCAGCGCGGGGGCGGCGTGTCCGCATCGTCGCTGCCCGGACCCGGTCGCCCCGCGGGAGCACCGATAGCGCAGCTTCACGATCCTCGCCGCTGGCGACGACCGTCTCAGTCGCCCCGAGCGCGCCTCTCCCCCGCCTCGTCGGCGACCGCCTCGTCGGTGACCGCCTCCTCGACTGCCGCTTCGTGGGAGGCCGCCTCGTCGCCGCCCGTCCCGTCAGCAGCCGCCTCCCCGACCGCCGACTCCCCGACCGCCGCGTCCTCGCCGCCCGGGCCGTCAGCAGCGGCCTCGTCGCGCAGCACGCTCGTCTCCCGCCCGGGATGGCGGCGGGCCGACCAGACGAAGTACGCCAGCGCTGCGAGGAACAGCACGATCGAGGTCCACACGTTCAGGCGCAGCCCGAAGACGTCGTCCATCTGCACGTCGTCGATGCGGAGGTACTCGATCCACGCGCGTCCGGCGGTGTAGCCCATGACGTAGAGGGCGAAGGCGCGGCCGTAGCCGAGGCGGAAGCGTCGGTCGGCCCAGATGACCAGCCCGGCGACCCCGAGGTTCCAGACGAACTCGTAGAGGAACGTGGGGTGGAAGGTCTCGACGTCGGCGTACCCGTCCGGCCGGTGCTCGGGATCGATCTCGAGGCCCCAGGGCAGCGTGGTGGGCCGACCGAAGAGCTCCTGGTTGAACCAGTTGCCCCAGCGACCGATTGCCTGGGCGATGGCGATGCCGGGCGCGAGCGCGTCGGCGAGCGGGAGGAACTTCACGCCTGCCCGCCGGGCTCCGATCCACGCGCCCAGGGCGCCGAGCGCGATCGCTCCCCAGATGCCGAGGCCGCCCTGCCAGACGTAGAGCGCGGTGATCGGCTCCCGTCCCACGCCGAAGTAGAGCTCGTAGTCGGTGATGACGTGGTAGAGCCGGCCGCCGACGAGGCCGAACGGCACCGCCCAGATCGCGATGTCACCGACCTGGCCGGGCTCTCCTCCACGGGCGATCCAGCGTTTCTCGCCGAGCCAGACCGCGACCACGACACCGAGGATGATGGCCAGCGCGTAGGCACGCAGCGGGAAGGGGCCGAGGTACCAGACGCCCTGGTCCGGGCTGGGGATGGAGGCGAGGATCACGACTCGGGGCTGCTTTCTTGCTGGTCGAGGAGTGCGGTCAGGTCTTCGGCGAGCTGGGCCGGCGAGGTGCCCTCGGTCCACACGATCGGCGACCGGTCCCGTTCGTCGATGGCGACGATCTGGGTCCCGTGGGTCACCTCGTAGCCGCCCGAGGGCATCTTGGCACCCTTCTCGATCGCCACACCGAGCTCGTTGGCGACGTCGACGATCCTCCCCAGGTCGCCGGTGAGGCCCTCGAACTCCGGGTTGAACCGGTCGAGGTACTCCCGCAACGCCGCCGGGTCGTCGCGGGTCGGGTCGCTGGTGACCAGCAGCACCTCCACCTTGCTCCGGTCCTCCTCGTCGAGGCGCGTGAGCGCGGACGCCATGTCGGCCATCACGATCTGGCAGATGTCGGGGCAGCGCGTGTAGCCGAAGAAGACCAGAGTGAGCGGGGCGGTCGTGTCCTCGGTCAGCGAGTAGTCCGACCCGTCGGTCGCGGTCAGCGTCGTCTCGGGCACGACGTACTGCTCCGAAAGCACCGCTCCGTGCATGCCGTCGGGGTTGCTCTCGGTGAAGCCCGACGCCGGCTGGGCGGACTCCTGCGGGCCGCACCCGGCGAGCGACGCGAGCGTGAGCGCGGCGAGACCCGCAGCGGCCCGTCGCGTGGCCCGCTTCCTTCGGTCAGCGGCCACGGCGGACGCCTGCGGCGAGCTCGCGGGTCAGCTCGGAGAGGGAGTCGAGCCCCGTACGACGGTCGGGGCCGGCGTCGAGCAGCCTGCGCACGAAGGCCGATCCGACGATGACGCCGTCGGCGTAGCGCGCCACCTCGGCTGCCTGGTCGCCCGTGGACACACCGAGCCCGACGCCGATCGGGAGGTCGGTCACCTCGCGGGTGCGCGCCACGAGCGGCTCGGCGAGGGAGCTGGTGCTCTCCCGCGCCCCCGTCACGCCCATGACCGCCGTGGCGTAGACGAAGCCGCGGCAGGCGGCCACCGTCATCTTCAGGCGGGCGTCGGTGGACGAGGGGGCCACCAGGAAGATCTTGTCGAGGTCGTGGGCGTCGGCGGCCGCGACCCACTCCGCGGCCTCGTCGGGCACGAGGTCCGGCGTGATCAGGCCCGAGCCTCCGACCGAGGCGAGGTCTGCGGCGAACCGCTCGACGCCGTACCTCTCCACAGGGTTCCAGTAGGTCATCACCACGGCCTTGGCGCCGGTCGAGGTGACCGCCTCCACCGTGCGCAGCACGTCGGAGGTGCGGACCCCACCCTCGAGCGCACGCTGGGCGGCCTCCTGGATCGTGGGCCCGTCCATGACCGGGTCGCTGTAGGGCAGGCCCACCTCGATCAGGTCGCAGCCGGCCTCGACCATCGTGCGCATCGCCTCGATGGAGCCGTCGACGTCGGGAAACCCGGCCGGCAGGTAGCCGACCAGCGCGGCGCGGCCCTCGGCGCGAGCGGCTTCGAAGACAGGTGTGACGCTCATGCGGTGCCCCCGAGAAGGTGTAAGCGGAGCGAGGTGGTCACTGCTGCGCCTCCCCGGAGCCCTCGCCGGCAGCGGACACGGGACCTGCCCCGGCGGCGTTGTCGGGCTGGGCCTCGCCGAGCCCGAACCACTCGATCGCGGTGCTCATGTCCTTGTCGCCACGCCCGGAGAGGTTCACGACGATGACGGCGTCGGGCCCGAGCTCCTTGGCGAGGTCGAGGGCACCGGCCACGGCGTGCGCGGACTCGATGGCCGGGATGATCCCCTCGGTGCGAGCGAGCAGGGCCATCGAGTCCATCGCCTGGGAGTCGGTGATCGGGCGGTACTCCGCGCGCCCGGTCTCCGCGAGCCACGCGTGCTCGGGGCCGACACCTGGGTAGTCGAGGCCGGCGGAGATGGAGTGGGACTCGACGGTCTGGCCGTCCTCGTCCTGCAGGACGTAGGTGCGGGCGCCGTGCAGCACTCCGACCTGGTGGGCCCAGATGGTGGCCGCGTGACGATGGGTCTCCACGCCGTCACCGGCCGCCTCGAAGCCGTAGAGCCTCACCGAGGGGTCCTCGATGAAGGCCTCGAACATGCCGATGGCGTTCGAGCCGCCTCCGACACAGGCTGCGACCGCGTCGGGCTGCCGGCCGATCAGCTCCTGGCACTGCACCTTCGTCTCGTCGCCGATGCCCCGGCAGAAGTCACGGACCATCGCCGGGAACGGGTGGGACCCGGCGGCTGTCCCGAGCATGTAGTGCGTGTCGTCGACACTGGCGACCCAGTCGCGCAGCGCCTCGTTGATGGCGTCCTTGAGCGTGCGCGACCCCGACTTCACCGCGACCACCTCGGCGCCGAGGAGGTGCATCCGGGCGACGTTCAGCGCCTGACGCTGGGTGTCGACCTCCCCCATGTAGACGACGCAGTCGAGTCCGAGGTAGGCGCAGGCCGTGGCCGTCGCGACCCCGTGCTGACCGGCTCCGGTCTCGGCGATGACGCGGGTCTTGCCCATGCGCCGGGTGAGCAGGGCCTGGCCCAGGACGTTGCGGATCTTGTGGGCCCCGGTGTGGTTGAGGTCCTCGCGCTTGAGGAGGATGCGCGCGCCGGCGACCTCGCTGAGCTTGGTGGCGTCGTACAGCAGGCTGGGGGTCCCGGCGTACTCGCGGAGCATCCGGTGGAACTCCGCGGTGAACTCCGGGTCCGCCATGGCCTCATGCCACGCGGCGGTGAGCTCCTCGTGGGCCGCGATCAGCGCCTCGGGCATGAACCGGCCACCGAACCTGCCGAAGTGGCCCGACTCGTCGGGTAGTGCAGACATGGGTGCGCGTCTTTCAGTTGCGGTGCTTGAGCGCGGGGTGCGCGCCGGCTGCGACGAGGTCGGCGACCGCGCTGCGCGGGTCCTTCCCCTTCACCAGCGACTCCCCCACGAGGACGACGTCGGCGCCCTGCTTGGCGTACTCGAAGACGTCATGAGGTCCACGGACGCCGGACTCGGCCACGCGCACCACTTCGTCGGGGATGCGCGGCGCGAGCCGGGAGAACGTGTCACGGTCGACCTCGAGGGTCTTGAGGTTGCGGGCGTTCACACCGATCAGTGTTGCGCCCGCCTCCAAGGCCCGGTCGACCTCCTCCTCGTCGTGCACCTCGACGAGCGGGGTGAGCCCGATCGACTGGGCCCGGTCGACCAGGCACTCGAGGGCCACCTGGTCGAGGGCCGCCACGATCAGCAGGGCGAGGTCGGCCCCGGCGGCACGCGCCTCCCACAGCTGGTAGGAGGTGACGATGAAGTCCTTGCGAAGGACGGGGACGCCTACCGCCGCCCGCACCGCGCGGAGGTCGTCGAGGCTTCCCCCGAACCTCCGCTGCTCGGTGAGCACGCTGATCGCCGCGGCCCCACCGGCCTCGTAGTCGGCGGCGAGCGCAGCCGGGTCGGCGATCTCGGCCAGCTCGCCCTTGCTGGGGCTCGAGCGCTTGACCTCGGCGATCACGCTGACCTCCGACGCGCGGAACTGCGGCATCGGGTCGAGGGCGTCGGGTGCGCGGCGTGCCGCGTCCTTGACGTCGGAGAGAGGTACGGCGGCCTCGCGCTCGGCGAGGTCGACGCGGACGCCGTCGACGATCTCGTCGAGCACGGACATGACGAACCTCGCATCGGGGTCGGGGCCTTCAGGGTCTCTAGACTCTCACAGGGACGACCTGCCCTCCGGCGGGGTGGTCCGCATAGAGAGCGAGGACGACGCGCGAATGAGCTACCCACCCGAGCCACCGCCTCCCGGATACGGCTACGGCTACGGCTACGGCCAGCCCTACGGTCCGGTCGTCGCGCCGACCAACCGCAAGGCGACCGCCTCGCTCGTCACCGGGATCGCCTCTCTCGTCCTGTCGTGGTGCTGCGGTCTCGGCCTGGTCGGCGTCGTCGCCGTGGTGCTCGGAGTCAAGGCCAGGTCGGAGATCAGGGCGAGCGGCGGGACCCAGCAAGGAGAGGGCCTCGCCCTGAGCGGCATCATCACCGGCGCCGTCGCCGCCGTGCTCGGGCTGCTGATCCTGGTCGTGATGATCGTCGCGATCGCCGCGGGTGTGGACTACCAGCCCGAGCCCGGGCCCGGCGGCGCCGAGCTGTGAACCGTCCACATGCTGTGCGGCGAGTTGCTCGCCAACCGCACCGCCGCCGCGGTAGCGTCCCCCGAACTCTCTTTCGCACCTGAGAACAGGGGAACGACCCATGAGCTACACACCGCCACCGCCGCCTCCCCCCGGGCAGGGCGGGTACGCCGTGCCGCAGACGAACCAGAAGGCGCTGTGGTCGATGATCCTCGGCATCTTGTCGCTGGTCTGCTGCGGCCTCCTCGCCGGCATCCCGGCACTGATCCTCGGCAACTCCGCGCAGAAGGAGATAGCCGCGTCGGGAGGCATGCAGACCGGTGAGGGCATGGCCAAGGCCGGCGTCATCCTCGGCTGGATCTCGGTCGCGCTGAGCGTCATCGGCTTGATCTTCGTGATCACCACCGGCGCCCTGACCAACGGGACCACCACCAACCTCTGAGCGGCACCAGCACACGAAGGCCCCGACCGGACCGGTCGGGGCCTTCTGCATCGTCGGGGCGGACAGGTCGGGGTGAGGGTCAGGGGGCGAGCCACCCGAGGCCCGGCAGGTTGCGGGCCACCCAGAACGTGAGGGCAACCGCCCCGAACACCGACGCGTAGAGCACGCCTCTGCGATGGTTCACGAGCCGGCGCACTCCCCGCCACCGGTCGAGGAACCACCTGGACCAGAGCACGAGCAGGAGCGGGACGGCGCCCACGAACAAGACGTTGCTCGACGCCGCGGCGGCGAGGTCGCCACGCGTCAGGTCGTTGACCGCGCGCAGGCCGCCACAACCAGGGCAGTAGGTGCCCGTGAGCACCAGCCAGGGACAGAACAGGTAGCTGCCGCTCTCGTGGGGGTCCCTCAGGTGGAGCACCACGCTCGCACCCAGAACCGCACCGGCCACCAGGACGGGAGCGGAGATCCGCGCCCGCCGGCTTCCGGAGCCGACTCCGTCGGCGACGACCGTGGCCATGACGTCAGCGGTTGACCGGCTCCGCACCCATGCCCATCATCGCCATGACCTTGCCGACGACCAGGCCGACCGGCTGCAGCGCGACACCGATCCAGAACAGCAGCATCTCGCCCATGACGAGGCCGATGGCGCCCACGACCCAGCCGATCAGCATGATCGTGACGCCGGTCCAGGCTGCGGGGGTGTTGCCGTGGTGAGCCATCGTGGGAGATCTCCTCGAGACACGTGTGGTGAGCGGGATGGGCGGTCCGGCGCAGTCGTCGCCGCAGCGCCTCGCAGCATTCTAGGAGGTCGGGTCCCGTCCCTCGTCGAGCGCCCGCCACATGTCCTCGTCGGTGGCCGGTGCAGGACGGGCGGAGGGTGCGTCGTACTTGGTCCCCATGGCCGGCCAACGAGGGGCGCGCAGGACGGCTACGACG
>DASSMS010000001.1:0-3940 GCA_035688575.1 Nocardioidaceae bacterium | reverse complement strand
GTCGAGAAGGCCGGCCTGCGGGGCGGGGTTGGTCGAAGCGGTCATGCCCCGAAGGCTAGCGTTGCCGGTCGTGAGCCCCCGCTACCGCTTCGAGAGCCACTGGTCCGCCCCGGCCCCGAGAGACGAGATCTTCGAGGTCCTGGCCGATGTCGGCGGCTATCCGTCGTGGTGGCCCCAGGTGCGCGCCGTCGCACGCGTCGACGACGGCACCGCTCACGTCGTTGCCCGGTCGCTGCTGCCGTACTCGCTGGACATGGTGCTCACGCGGGCTGTCGAGGACCGCGCGTCCGGTGTGCTCGAGGCCCGGATCGCCGGGCAGCTCGACGGCTGGTCCCGCTGGACGCTGTCGCAGTCCGGGGCCTGGACCGCCATGCACTACGAGCAGGAGGTCACCACACCCGGCCGGGCGATGAGGGCGGCGTCAGCGATGGCAAGGCCGGTGCTCGTGGCGAACCACATCTGGATGATGCGGGGAGGCCGGGAAGGGCTGCTCAGGCACCTTCGAGAGCCGGCCGGTAGTACGCCTCGGTGACGAACGGGCCACCGACGTGGGCCGCCTCGACCCGGTCGGTCTCGGTCTCCGGCGTCTGCTCGACCAGGGCAGCGAACGACTCGGCGTCGTCCTGGGGCTCGTAGCCGAGGGACCGGCCGGGCTCGAGGTCCCACCACGCCCTGGTGTTCGCGGAGATGCCGTAGAGCACCGCGAACCCGGGATCCGGGGCGGTCAGACAGGCATGGACCATCCGCACCGCGTCGTCGTGGGAGAGCCAGGTCGACAGGTGCCGCCGGGTCTCCGGCTCGGGCAGGAAGCTACCGATCCGGGCGGCGAGCGCGTCGATGGCGTAGCGGTCTACGTAGAGCCGCAGGAGCGCCTCGGCGGCGACCTTCCCCACGCCGTAGAACGTGTCCGGCCGCGGGGGCACCTCCGCGCGGAGAAGGTCTGTGCGCGGGGTGCGGCCGACGGCGTGGTTGCTGCTGGCGAAGACGATCCGGTTCACCCCGTGCTCGACCATGGCGTCGAGGAGCGCGGCGGTGGTGTGCACGTGGGACTCGAGGATCACCGGCAGCGCAGCCTCGTCAGGGATGCTCGCCAGGTGAACCACGGCGTCGAGCCGGCCGGACTCCTCGAGCTTGCCGAAAACCGCCGAGACCGCGTCGGGGTCGCCGCAGTCCACCGTGAACCACGACCCGGTGAACCCCTCGGGCTCCGCGGCCATGTCGAGGCCCGCGACGTCGTAGCCACGCTCGAGCAGGCCGGCGCAGACGACGGTGCCGATGCTCCCGGCGGCTCCCGTGACCAGGACCCGCATCAGATCTTGGGGATGATCGCGCCGAGCAGGTCGCCCATGCGGGAGGCGGCGGCCTTCCCCGCCTCGAGGACCTCCTCGTGGTTGAGCGGCTCCCCGGTGATGCCCGCGGCGAGGTTGGTCACCAGGGAGATGCCGAGGATCTCCAGGCCGGCCTCGCGGGCAGCGATCGCCTCGAGCGTGGTCGACATGCCCACGAGGTCGCCGCCGATGGCCCGGACCATGCCGATCTCGGCGGGCGTCTCGTAGTGGGGACCGGGAAACTGCACGTAGACCCCCTCGTCGAGGTCGGGCTCGACCTCCCGGCACAGCGACCGCAGCCGCGAGCTGTAGAGGTCGGTGAGGTCGACGAAGTGCGCGCCCTCGATCGGCGAGGTGGCGGTGAGGTTGATGTGGTCGCGGATCAGCACCGCGGTGCCCGGCTCCCAGGTCTCCTTGAGGCCGCCGCACCCGTTGGTGAGGACGGCGACGGTGCAGCCCGCCGCGGCCGCGGTGCGGACCCCGTGTACGACGGAGCGCACACCGAGGCCTTCGTAGAAGTGGGTCCTGCCGAGGAACACCAGGAGGTTCTTGTCACCGGCGCGGACCGACCTGATCTTCCCGGCGTGGCCCTCCACGGCCGGGGGCGCGAAACCTGGCAGGTCGGTCGTGCTGACCTCGGCGGTGGCATCGCCGAGCGCGTCGACGGCGGGGAGCCAGCCGGAGCCCATCACAAGGGCGATGTCGTGGCGGTCGACGCCCGTGAGCTCGCGTAGACGGGTGGCGGCCTCTGCGGCGAGGTCCTGGGGCGTGGGGGAGGTGCTGGTCGTCGTCACCGCGGCAGCGTAACGCCGTCAGCCCTCCGGCGTACGGTCAGAGCCCTATGGAGCGGCAGGGACGAGCGCGAAGTGCCGCTACGTAGTCGTCCGGAGCGCCGGCTGCCTCGGCAGCGTCGGCGAGGATCCCGACTGTGCTCGCCGAGGGGAGGCCGCCCTCGTACGCGTCGAGGACGTAGGCCCACGCGACGTGGCTGCCGGCCATCGTCGCGACACGGACCCGGGTCTTGCGGTACAGGCCGGAGTCGGCGCTCTCGAGCTCGTCGAGCAGGGACATGTCCTCCTCGGTCACGTCGTAGAGCGCGACGAAGACCTGCTCGAACGGATCCTGGACGATCGTGACCAGGGCGCCGTCCCAGCCGTGCTCCTCGCCCCCGAAGGTCAGTCGCCAGCCGGTGAGCCAGCCGGTGCTGCGCAGAGGCGAGTGCGGACAGCGCTCACTCATGCGGGAGGGATCGAGGTTCGACCCGTAGGCAGCGTAAAGGGGCACGGCACAGGAGCGTATCGCGGTGATGGAACAATGGGCGCCGTGAATCGGGTAGTGATCGTCGGTGGCGGACCTGGTGGTTACGAGTCGGCGCTGGTGGCGGCGCAGCTCGGAGCCGAGGTCACGGTGGTCGACTCCGACGGGATCGGCGGCTCCGCGGTCCTCACCGACTGCGTCCCGAGCAAGACCCTGATCGCAACCGCCGAGCTGATGGCCGACATGGAGGAGGCCGTCGAGCTCGGCATCAACCTCGGAGATCCCGCCGCCGGTGTCTCCGTCGACCTGCTTCGGGTCAACGAGCGGGTCAAGGAGCTGGCGCTGGCCCAGTCAGGCGACATCGAACGCCGCCTCACCCGGGAGAAGGTCCGGGTCATCCGCGCGCGCGGCCGCCTCGACGGTCCGCACAAGGTGGTCGCGGAGCTCGCGGACGGGACCACCGAGACCCTCGAGGCCGACGCCGTACTGGTCGCCACCGGTGCGAGTCCGCGCACGCTCGAGACCGCCCGGCCCGACGGCGAGCGGATCCTCAGCTGGGACCAGGTCTACGACCTCGACGAGGTGCCGGAGCGGCTGGTCGTGGTCGGCTCGGGTGTGACCGGGGCGGAGTTCGCCGGGGCCTACAACGCTCTCGGCATCGACGTCGTGCTCGTGTCGAGCCGCGACCGTGTCCTGCCCGGCGAGGACGCAGACGCCGCGGAGGTCCTCGAGCAGGTCTACACCCGCCGAGGGATGACCGTGCTCGCCAAGTCCCGGATGGAGTCGGTGGAGCGCGAGGGCGACACGGTCAAGGTAACCCTGACCGACGGACGGACCGTCGAGGGCTCGCACTGCCTGCTCGCACTCGGCTCCGTGCCCAACACCTCGGGCATCGGTCTCGAGGAGGCAGGTGTGAACCTCGACGACGGCGGGTTCGTCAACGTCGACCGGGTCTCGCGTACGTCGGCCCGCGGCATCTACGCCGCAGGCGACTGCACCGGCGTGTTCATGCTCGCCTCCGTCGCGGCCATGCAGGGACGCATCGCCATGTGGCACTTCCTCGGCGACGCCGTCGCGCCGCTCGACCTCAAGACGGTCTCGGCGAACGTGTTCACCGCGCCCGAGATCGCGACCGTGGGTTGGACCCAGAGCGCTGTGGACGCCGGGGAGATCCAGGTCGAGACGGTGATGCTCCCGCTCTCCGGCAACGCCCGCGCGAAGATGCAGGGCGTGCGAGACGGGTTCGTCAAGCTCTTCTGCCGCCCCGGCACCGGCATCGTCGTCGGGGGAGTGGTGGTGGGCCCGCGCGCCAGCGAGCTCATCCACCCGGTCTCGATCGCGGTCTCGGAGAACCT
>DASSMS010000112.1:0-2615 GCA_035688575.1 Nocardioidaceae bacterium | reverse complement strand
CTCGACCGCTTCCGGGAGTTCTTCGAGAAGGCGTGCCCGGGCGAGGTGGCCGGCCCACTGACCGGGTCGCTCGTCGCAGGTGGCAAGTCGAACCTCACCTACATCGTCGGCGACGGGCCCAAGGAGTGGGTCGTCCGCCGGCCGCCCCTGGGCCACGTGCTCGCCACCGCCCACGACATGACGCGCGAGCACCGCGTGATGACGGCCCTGCGCGACACGTCCGTGCCCGTGCCCCGGACCTTCGCGCTGTGCGAGGACGAGTCCGTGATCGGCGCGAAGTTCTACGTCATGGAGCGCGTGCACGGGACGCCGTACCGCACCGCCGCCGAGCTAGCCGCGCTCGGTCCGGAGCGCACCCGCGCGATCTCCCGGCGCTCGGTCGAGACGCTCGCCACGCTGCACTCCGTGGACCCGGTCGCCGTGGGCCTCGCCGACTTCGGCCGGCCCGAGGGTTTCCTCGAGCGGCAGGTGCGCCGCTGGAAGAAGCAGCTCGACGCCTCGCACAGCCGCCCGCTCGAAGGTGCCGACGAGCTGCACGCGCTGCTCGCCGCGGGCATCCCGACCGAGCAGGCGCCGGCGATCGTGCACGGTGACTACCGCCTCGACAACCTGCTGGTCGAAGAGCAGGACCGGATCGCGGCCGTCCTCGACTGGGAGATGGCCACGCTCGGTGACCCGCTGACCGACGTCGCGCTGATGCTCGTCTACGGCCGGCTCGGGTCCCTCGACGCGAGCGTCTCGGACGTGTCGAGCGCGCCCGGCTTCCTGACCGAGGCCGAGACCGTCGAGCTGTACGGCGCGCGGAGCGGGCGCGACCTGTCGGCCATGGGGTTCTACCTCGGCCTGGCCTCCTTCAAGCTCGCCGTGATCTTGGAGGGCATCCACTTCCGCTATACCCAGGGCCAGACCGTCGGGGAGGGGTTCGACGCGGTCGGTGCGGCCGTGGAACCTCTCATCGCCGCCGGTATCACCTCGCTGAAGGAGCACTGACATGGAGTTCGCGTACGACGGCCGGACCCAGGAGCTTCGCGAGCAGCTGCTCGCGTTCATGGACGAGCACATCTACCCCAACGAGACGCTCTTCCACGAGCAGCTCGCGCAGCTCGAGGACCGGTGGGACTGGACCTCCGCGCCCGTCATGCAGCAGATCCGCGCCGAGGCGAAGAAGCAGGGGCTGTGGAACCTCTTCCTCCCCGGCGAGCACGGCGCCGGCCTCACCAACCTCCAGTACGCCCCGCTCGCCGAGATCACCGGCCGCAGCGGGCACCTCGCGCCGGCCGCCCTCAACTGCGCCGCCCCCGACACGGGCAACATGGAGGTGCTCGTGCAGTTCGGCACCGAGCAGCAGAGGAAGCAGTGGCTCGAGCCGTTGCTGGAAGGCGAGATCCGCTCCGCCTTCGCGATGACCGAGCCCGACGTGGCCTCCTCCGACGCGACCAACATCGAGACCAGCATCGTCCGCGACGGCGACGAGTACGTCGTCAACGGGCGCAAGTGGTGGATCACCGGCGCGATGAGCCCCGCCGCGAAGATCTTCATCGTGATGGGCAAGACCGACCCCTCGGCCGACCGGCACCGCCAGCAGTCGATGATCCTCGTCCCGCGCGACAACCCAGGCGTGGTCGTCAAGCGCGGCATGGAGGTCTTCGGCTACGACGACCACGAGCACGGCGGCCACGCGGAGCTGGAGTTCCGCGACGTGCGGGTGCCCGCCTCGAACCTCATCGGCGAGGAGGGCGGCGGGTTCGGCATCGCCCAGGCACGGCTCGGCCCCGGCCGGATCCACCACTGCATGCGAGCCATCGGCGTCGCCGAACGCGCCATCGAGCTGATGTGCAAGCGGTCGGTCGAGCGCGAGGCGTTCGGGAAGCCGCTGGCGCGCCAGGGCGTGGTGCGGGAGTGGATCGCGGAGGCCCGGGTCCGGGTGGAGCAGCTGCGGCTCCTCGTCCTCAAGACCGCCTGGCTGATGGACACCGTCGGCAACAAGGGCGCGCACACCGAGATCCAGGCGATCAAGATCGCGACCCCCTCGACGGTCGAGTGGATCCTCGACAAGGCGATCCAGGTGCACGGCGGCGGCGGGCTGTCCCAGGACTTCCCGCTGGCCCAGTCCTTCGCCGCGATCCGCACGCTCCGGTTCGCCGACGGGCCCGACGAGGTGCACAAGATGTCCCTCGCCCGTGCCGAGATCAAGCGTCAGGTGGGCCTGTGATCTTGGCCGAGGAGGTCCGCCGCGACCTCGCGGACCGGGTCGAGAAGCTGCTGTCGTCGTACCCTCCGGCCTCCACCGAACGCCTCGAGTTCCTTCGCGCCCGCTTCGACGCGGGGCTGGCCTGGGTGCACTTCCCCGAAGGGCTCGGCGGGCTCGGCCTCGCGCGTGGCTTCCAGCAGTACGTCGAGCAGCTGCTCGCCGAGGCCGGGGCGCCCGACAACGAGCCGCGCAGGATCGGGATCGGCCTCGGCATGGCGGCGCCGACGATCCTGGCCTTCGGCACCGAGGAGCAGAAACAGAGGTTCCTGCGTCCTCTGTGGACCGGCGAGGAGGTGTGGTGCCAGCTCTTCAGCGAGCCCGGCGCCGGGTCCGACCTGGCCGCGCTCGCGACCCGGGCGGTGCG
>DASSMS010000126.1:0-8227 GCA_035688575.1 Nocardioidaceae bacterium | reverse complement strand
GTGGGCGGGCGACATCCCTGCTGAGGCAGGGTGGCGCCCGCCCACGTCGGCGTTGGTGGGCCGGCTCAGAGCAGGCGGCGGCGCCGGATGATCGGCAGGAACGCCCAGAGCACCGCGAAGAGCCCGAGCGAGAGGGCTCCTGCGACGTGCGAGATCGGCGCACCGACCACGACGTCGAAGACCAGCCAGACCACCCCGGCCATGGTCAGCGCCAGGGCGACCAGGCCGTGCCGGGCAGCATTGTTGGCGGCCTCGACGATCCACTTCCGCTCACCCCTGCGGAACAGGGTGCGGTGGAACGCCACCGGTGCCACGATCAGCCCTGTGGCGATCACCGACCCGCTGAGCACCGCGAGGTAGACCCACTTCTGGAGGTCGTCGAGGTCTGAGAAGCGGCTGGTGAAGGGGACGGTCAGCAGGAAGCCGGTGAGGATCTGCACGCCGGTCTGCATGACGCGCAGCTCCTGGAGCAGCTCGTTGAGGTTCCGGGTGAGCTGCTCGTGCTCGTCCTCGTCGTACCCGCCTGAGGTCCCGTAGTCGTTGGAGCCTTCCGAGCTGTCGGAGCTCGAGCCGGGGGTGGCGGAGTTACTTCTCATCGGGGCGCCTCTTCAGTGGTCGGGTGGCCGGCCCCTGGAGCACCGCTCCGTCGAGGCCGAACCGGGAGCCGTGGCAAGGGCACTCCCATGCCTTCTCGGCACCGTTGAAGGATATGAGGCAGCCCATGTGGGTGCACGTAGGCGACACGGCGTGCTGGGCGCCGTCCTCGTCGACGTAGGTGGCCCACTCTCCGTCGGGGTGGCTCACGATGCCGGCCTGGCCCGGGCTCAGGTCGTCGGGCGACTTGCCGCGGCCGAGCCTCGCCTTCATGCGGGCTCCGGCGTTGCCCGCGAGCCCCGCCACCGCGCGTGCCCCCGAGGTCACCAGGGTCTTGGCCTCCAGGGCGGGGTGCACCCGGCGGGGGTCGTAGATCCGCGCCCAGGCGGGCGATGCTCCGTCGAGGGTCTCGCGCATCATGAGGCCGGCGAGCACGCCGTTGGTCATGCCCCAGCCCGCGAAACCGGTGGCGACCCAGGCGTGCTTGGCGCCGGGGTGCAGGGGACCGATGAAGGGCACCTTGTCGCCGCTGGTGTTGTCCTGGGCGGCCCAGACGAAACGGACCTCCTCGACGGGGAAGCGGTCGGTGAGCCAGCGCTCGAGCTCTTCGAGGCGCTGGGGGGCCTTGGGGTCGCCCGGTGTGAACGGTGCGCCGGTGGCGATCAGCAGACGCCCTCCGTCGTACGGCGCACCCCGGAGCGAGCGCGTGTCGGAGCTGGTGGAGATATACATCGCGCGGGGGTCGGCCGACTCCGGTACGACGGCCGCGGCGGCGAACTCACGGTGCGGCGTGAGGCGGCTGAACATCATCGCCCGGTCGAAGATCGGGTAGTGGGTCGTCACCACGACGTCGAGGGCGCTGACACGGTGGCCCTCGTCGGTCGTGAGCACGCACGGCTTCCCCTCGTCGAGGTCGGTGACCCGGGTGTTCTCGAAGATCAGGCCGCCGTGGTCGACGTACTCCTGGGCGACCGCACGCAGGTACTTCCGCGGGTGGAAGACGAGCTGGTCCTCGACACGCACCGCTCCCGCGACGGGGAAGGGGAGCCCGGTGTCCTGCGTGAAGGTCGCCGCTAGACCGGCCCGGCGTGCGGCGTCCGCCTCGCTGCGGAGCATCTCGACGTCCTTCGCGGACTCGGTCCAGACGAACGCCGGCTGCCGCTCGAGGTCGCAGTCGATGTCCAAGCGCCGAGCGGTCTCGGCGACGTGCTCCATCGCGAGGGTCTGGCTGGTGGCGTAGGCCTCCGCGGTCTCCTCTCCGAGCTTCTGGGCCAGGTGGTGGTAGATCGCTCCGTGCAGCACCGACACCTTCGCGGTGGTGCCACCTGTGACGCCTGCCGCGATCCGTTCGGCCTCCAGGAGGGCGACCGACCGGCCGGTGCGTGCGATCTCGGCGGCGACGCTGATCCCTGCGATCCCGGCGCCGACCACCGCCACGTCGACGGTGATGTCGTCGGTGAGCTCGGGGTAGTCGGGGGTCTCCGCCGAGACCATCCAGTACGAGGCGTTCGTCTCCATGGACTCCTCTTCTCGGGAAGGCTCGATCGCGTCGCGGGTACCCGAGGGCTGTCGGTGCCATGCACCGCCGGAGCCCGGGGGCGGCTATGGCGCCGAATGAGACGAGACTTCACGGGTATGGACCCGAAGAGCGAGAAGGAAGGAAGAGGCCATGATGAAGAAGCTGATGTTCCTCGGTGCCGGCGCGATCGGCTACGTGCTCGGGGCGAAGGCCGGCCACGAACGTTACGAGCAGATCGCGGAGCAGGCCCGGAAGCTGCGGAACAACCCGATGGTCCAGGAGAAGATGGGCCAGGCCAAGCACGCGGCCAAGGACGCTGCCGGCACGGCGGTGGACAAGGCCAAGGAGCAGGCCGGCGGCGGATCGTCCGCCTCGACGAACACCACCACCCCTGCCGGGACGCAGTCGTTCGGCGTGGGCAGCGAGGGCACCTGACACGAGGCTCGCCGGCGGGGCCGAGGTCGTAACGGC
This sequence comes from Nocardioidaceae bacterium, assembly GCA_035688575.1. Taxonomy (GTDB): domain Bacteria; phylum Actinomycetota; class Actinomycetes; order Propionibacteriales; family Nocardioidaceae; genus Nocardioides_C. The sequence continues at coordinate 5,643 of DASSMS010000126.1, read as the reverse complement.
TGCCCCGGCCTGCAGCGCTCGACACGCGCAGCAGGGTGCGGCGCGGCCGCCGACGTCGGATGGGCCGCGTTGCACCCTGTCGCGTACCCTTGCGACGTGGCAGGCCCCGACTTCGAAACCCAGATCAAGCAGCTCCAGGCGACCATGCACACGATCGAGCAGGTGCTCGACGTCGACGACATGCGCAAGGAGATCGCCGAGCTCGGCGAGCAGGTTGCTGCCCCCGACCTGTGGGACGACCAGGCCAACGCCCAGAAGATCACCGGCCGTCTCTCGGCGCTCCAGGGCGAGCTCGAGCGGTTCACCTCCCTCCAGAGCCGGATCGACGACCTCTCCGTCCTGCTCGAGCTGGCCCGCGAGGAGGGTGACGAGGAGTCCCTGGCCGAGGCCGAGGCGGAGCTCCAGCGCATCCACAAGTCGGTCGAGCAGCTCGAGGTGCGCACGCTCCTGTCCGGGGAGTACGACTCCCGCGAGGCCCTCGTGACCATCCGCTCCGGCGCGGGCGGGGTCGACGCGGCAGACTTCGCCGAGATGCTCATGCGCATGTACGTCCGCTGGGCCGAGCGCAACAAGTACCCCGTGGAGGTCTTCGACACCTCCTACGCCGAGGAGGCGGGCCTGAAGTCCGCCACCTTCGCGGTCCACGCCCCCTACGCCTACGGCACCCTCTCCGTGGAGGCCGGCACGCATCGGCTGGTCCGGATCAGCCCGTTCGACAACCAGGGCCGCCGCCAGACGTCGTTCGCGGCCGTCGAGGTCGTGCCCGTGCTCGAACAGACCGACGAGATCGAGATCCCCGAGGACGAGCTCCGCGTCGACGTCTACCGCTCCTCGGGTCCGGGCGGCCAGTCGGTCAACACGACCGACTCGGCAGTGCGGTTGACTCACATCCCCACCGGCACCGTCGTGAGCTGCCAGAACGAGAAGAGCCAGCTGCAGAACAAGGCCAGCGCGATGGTGATCCTCAAGGCCAAGCTGCTCGCGCTGAAGAAGGCCGAGGAGCGTGCGCACCTCGATGAGCTCCGCGGCGACGTGCAGGGCTCGTGGGGAGACCAGATGCGCAACTACGTCCTGCACCCTTACCAGCTGGTGAAGGACCTGCGCACCGAGTACGAGGTCGGCAACCCGCAGGCGGTCTTCGACGGCGACATCGACGCCTTCCTCGAGGCCGGCATCCGCTGGCGCCGCGGTGCTGACAAGGCCGCCCAGAACTGATCGCCTAGGGGCGTGCCCCGACCGTCGTCACGACGTTGACACACCACTGCTCCGCGCGTTGCACGACGTCGGCCCGTGGGTTCTGCGCTCCCGGCGAGGCCTCGAGCGGCTCGGAGACCTCGCAGGCCAGCCAGCTGTGGCCGAAGAGCCCCTCCAGGCGCGCGCGCACGATCGGCAAGGACTGCCCCTGCGCAGGGACCTCGCACACCGAGGTGAGGCCGGGTGAGCCGAATCCAACCGCGTCGGGGAAGGCGCAGTCGCGCCCGCGGCGCGCCCGTCGTACCAGCATCCGTGCCTCTTCTCGCGCGACCGGACGGGCGAAGACCCACGTCCGCGCCCTGATGCCCTCCCCGCCCTCGAAGACGCAGCCGTACTCGTGGGAGACGTCGACGAGCCCCGGCCGCACCTCGACCTCGTCGCCGTTGCCGTAGTGAGCGGTGTCCGTGATGGCGCCGTCGAGCGCCTCGGCGACCCTGTCCTCGTCGAGCACGTCGCAGAACTCCGTGCGCGGCACGGGGAGGCGGCTCAGGTCGAGCCGGGCATCGCTAGCCGAAGGCCCACCGGTTGCCTCCGAGTCCGGAGAAGTAGCCGGTCCAGACGACCCGGGCAAGCCGCTGCAGGCGCTCGCGAGGAGAGTCGGGGCGATCGCGATCGCCAGAAAAGCAAGGAAGCCGCGCCGTTTGCGCTCTTCGGGGGCGGGGCGCGAGGACATGTGACAAACGTATGCGAAACTCCGAACCGGTCGCCCTGTTAGGGAGCCTGTCGGAGTTCACCTAAACTCAACTGTTGGTCGGATACGCCTGCACTGCCCGAGATGAGCAGCGTGTGCGTGAACCCCTGTGTCCCCGAGCCCGGCCACCCCACGCCCTTGATTCGGTTCGAGAATGTCACCAAGACGTATGCCGGCCAGAGCCGAGCAGCGCTCGACGACGTGAGCGTCGAGGTCGGCAAGGGGGAGTTCGTGTTCCTGGTCGGCGCCTCCGGCTCCGGCAAGTCCACCTTCCTGCGCCTGGTGCTGCGCGAGGCGCGCCCCACGCACGGAAAGGTGTACGTCGCCGGCAAGGAGATCAACCGCCTGGCCGGCTGGAAGGTCCCGGGCCTGCGCCGCCAGATCGGCACCGTGTTCCAGGACTTCCGGCTGCTCCCGAACAAGACCGTCGCGGAGAACGTCGCCTTCGCTCTCCAGGTCATCGGCAAGCCGCGCTCGCACATCGCCAAGGTGGTCCCCGAGACCCTCGAGCTCGTGGGCCTCGAGGGCAAGGGCGACCGGATGCCCGACGAGCTCTCCGGTGGCGAGCAGCAGCGTGTCGCGATCGCGCGCGCCTTCGTCAACCGCCCGATGATCCTGATCGCCGACGAGCCGACCGGAAACCTCGACCCGAACACCTCAGTCGGCATCATGAAGCTGCTCGACCGGATCAACCGGACCGGGACGACCGTGATCATGGCCACACACGACGCCGGCATCGTCGACCAGATGCGCAAGCGCGTCATCGAGCTCTCCGGCGGACACATCGTGCGCGACCAGTCGCGCGGTGTCTACGGCTACCAGCACTGACCCCCAAGGACCGAGGACCCTCTCTCGATGCAGCTGACCTACGTCTTCTCCGAGCTCGGGAACGGGCTCAAGCGCAACGTCTCCATGACGATCGCGGTCATCGTGACAATCTTCGTCTCGCTGACCCTGGTCGGCATGGGGCTGCTGCTCAACGCCCAGGCGGACAAGGCCGAGCAGTACTGGGGCAGCAAGCTCCAGATCACGGTCTTTCTCTGCAACCAGAACTCCACGACTGCCAACTGCGTCGACGGCGAGGTCACGGACGCGCAGAAGAGCGAGATCGAGAAGGTGCTCAACGAGCACCCCGAGGTCGACACGTGGCGCCTCCAGGGCAAGAAGGAGGCCTACGACAAGTGGCGCAGCGCCTACATCTCCGAGGACGAGACCGAGCAGCGCGTCTACGAGTCGATCCGGCCCTCGGACATGCAGGAGTCCTACTGGGTCCAGCTGAAGGACCCGGAGAAGTTCATGGGCATCAAGAGCCAGGTCGCGGGGCTCCAGGGCGTTCACAACGTCCGCGACCTGCGTGAGGTCCTCGAGCCGATCTACTTCTGGATGAACGTCATGAAGTGGGGCGCGATAGGCATCGCGGTCTTCCTGATCTTCGCCGCCGTGCTCCAGGTCGGTAACACCATCCGACTCGCAGCGTTCGCGCGTCGCCGGGAGATCGGGATCATGCGGCTCGTGGGCGCGTCCAGCCTCTACATCCAGCTGCCGTTCCTGATGGAGGCGCTGGTCGCGGCTTTGATCGGTGTAGCCCTTGCGGGGGGCGCGCTACTGGCGTTCATGTACTTCGTGATCTACCAGATGCTGCGGCCGACCTCGAACATCATGCCGTACATCGACTGGTCCGACGGGCTGTGGGCCTTCGGCTTGATCGCCATCATCGGGCTGGTGCTCACTCTCGTGCCGACCCTGGCAATGACACGGAAATACCTCAAAGTCTGAGTAAGGTCCGTTAACGTCGAAAAGTCCGACATCACTTTTCGACAGGCAAAGGCAGGCCGGTGCGCACCTTCCCCCGTACCTCCCGTCGCCGCGTGGGAGCCGTCCTGGCGGCCAGCAGCTTGCTCCTGAGCTTCGCTGCGCTCCCATTGGCCTCGGCCGACGACCTGCGCGATCGCAAGGACCGGGTCGAGGGCAACATCTCGCGCACGTTGAAGGACCTCGACCAGTCCAGCGCGGAGCTCATGGCCGCGACCCGCGCCCTCGAGGCGGCCCAGGCCCAGCTCGACGCCGCCCAGCAGCACCTCGCCGAGACACGCGGGGAGCTCGCGGTGGCCGTGGTGCTCGACCGCCGGATGCAGAAGGCGCTGGACAAGGCCGTCTCGAGGCTTCGGGACGCCCGGCGTCAGCTGGCCCAGGGCAGGGCCGAGGTGGCCGCACAGGAGGACGTGCTCGGGCAGCTCGCGGTGCAGAACTACCAGCAGGGCGATCCCAGCCTGGTCGGGCTCTCGATGGTGCTCAACTCCGAGGACCCGACCGAGCTGAGCGGTCAGCTCAACTCCGTGCGCAACGTGCTCGACAAGGAGTCGGTGACGCTCGACCGGCTCGATGCCAGCCGCGTGCTCCTCGAGGTCAAGGAGGATGAGGTCGAGCAGGCCAAGCGCGAGGTCGCCAAGAAGCGCCGCGAGGCGGCGGAGAACCTCGAGCGCAAGAAGGTCCTCGAAGCGCAGGCGGAGGACGCCGAGAAGGCGGTATCCACCCTGGTCAGCGCTCGGGCCGAGGCCCACGGCGCCGCGGCCGAGGCCAAGCGTGCGGACCTCGAGTCGTTGAGGGGGCTCCAGCAGGAGCGCGACCGGATCTCCGAGGTCCTGGCCGCCAGGGCGGAGGAGGCCCGGCGCCAGGCGGAGGCGGCTGCGGCAGCGGCTGCCGCGCAGGCGTCCGCTGCGTCCAGGGGGTCCAACGGCTTCCTGGACTACCCGGTCGACACCTACATCACCTCGTCGTACGGCATGCGCCTGCACCCCGTCTACCACCGGTGGACGCTCCACGACGGCACCGACTTCGGCGCTCCGTGCGGTACGCCGATCAGGGCGGCTGCCTCAGGTGAGGTGATCGCGGTCTACTACAACGCCGGCTACGGCAACCGGGTCATCATGGACAACGGCTACCACCGCGGCGTAGGGCTCGGCACGGCCTACAACCACCTCAGCTCCTACTCGACCTACGAGGGGCAGAAGGTCAAGCGCGGCGAGGTCATCGGCTATGTCGGCAACACCGGCTACTCGACCGGCTGCCACCTGCACTTCATGGTGTTCGAGAACGGCGCCACCGTGAACCCCATGAACTGGCTCTGACCCGTCCGGCTCCGCTGGAAACCGGATTGTGCCCGCCTGACACAATCGGGGCATGGCCAAGGAGCAGGGGCAGAAGCTGATCGCGCAGAACAGGAAAGCGCGGCACGACTACCACATCGAGGACACCTACGAGGCCGGCCTTGTGCTCACCGGCACCGAGGTGAAGTCCCTGCGCATGGGTCGGGCGTCGCTCGTCGACGGGTTCGCCGAGATCCACGAGGGGGAGGCCTGGCTCCACGGCGTCCACATCCCGGAGTACACCCAGGGCACCTGGACCAACCACGCCGCCCGCCGTAAGCGCAAGCTGCTCCTGAACCGTTCCGAGATCGACAAGATCGAGGCCAAGGTCAACGAGAAGGGCCTCACGCTCGTCCCGCTGTCGCTGTACTTCAAGGACGGCCGCGCCAAGGTCGAGATCGCGCTCGCGCGAGGCAAGAAGACGTGGGACAAGCGGCACGCGATCGCCGAGCGGCAGGCCAAGCGTGAGACCGAGGCCGCCGTCGGGCGCCGGTTGAAGGGCATGGAGTGAGCCTGGCCGACGTCGACGTACCAGGCTGGTGGGAGCGCCTC
>DASSMS010000104.1:0-4153 GCA_035688575.1 Nocardioidaceae bacterium | reverse complement strand
CTGAACCCCTTCACGCCGTTCGACGAGATCGACAAGGCCCCTGAAGAGCGTCAGCGCGGTATCACCATCTCGATCGCGCACGTCGAGTACCAGACCGAGTCGCGTCACTACGCGCACGTCGACTGCCCCGGTCACGCCGACTACATCAAGAACATGATCACCGGCGCGGCTCAGATGGACGGCGCGATCCTCGTGGTCGCCGCCACCGACGGTCCGATGCCGCAGACCCGCGAGCACGTCCTCCTGGCCCGCCAGGTCGGCGTCCCGGCCCTGGTCGTCGCGCTGAACAAGTGCGACATGGTCGACGACGAGGAGCTCATCGAGCTCGTCGAGATGGAGGTCCGCGAGCTCCTCAGCGAGTACGAGTTCCCCGGCGACGACATCCCCGTGGTCCGCGTGGCCGCCTTCCCGGCGCTGAACGGCGACGCGAAGTGGGGCGAGTCGATCATGGAGCTGATGAACGCGGTCGACGAGTACATCCCGCAGCCCGAGCGTGAGGTCGACAAGCCGTTCCTCATGCCGGTCGAGGACGTCTTCACGATCACCGGTCGCGGCACCGTGATCACCGGCCGTATCGAGCGCGGCATCGTCAAGGTGAACGAGGAGGTCGAGATCGTCGGTATCCGCGAGGGTTCGATGAAGACCACCGTCACCGGCATCGAGATGTTCCGCAAGCTGCTCGACGAGGGCCAGGCGGGCGAGAACGTCGGTCTGCTCCTCCGCGGCACCAAGCGCGAGGACGTCGAGCGCGGCATGGTCGTCATCAAGCCGGGCACCACGACCCCGCACACCAACTTCGAGGCCAGCGTCTACATCCTCTCGAAGGAGGAGGGCGGCCGCCACACGCCGTTCTTCAACAACTACCGTCCGCAGTTCTACTTCCGGACCACGGACGTGACGGGCGTCGTGACCCTGCCCGAGGGCACCGAGATGGTCATGCCCGGCGACAACACCGACATGTCGGTCGAGCTCATCCAGCCGATCGCCATGGAGGAGGGTCTCCGCTTCGCGATCCGCGAGGGTGGCCGCACCGTCGGCGCCGGCCGCGTCACCAAGATCACCAAGTGATCTAGCAACACCCGTACTGGCTCGAAGGCCCCGGTCCGCGTCTGCGGCCGGGGCCTTCGGCTGTTCCCGCGACCTCGCGGTCGGTCATTGCAGGTGCGGGAGCTCCACGCCGTCGATGGTGACGCGGCGGGTGCCGAGCTTGCGGATCGTCAGCCCGCCCGAGCGGTCGCCCAGGGGTACCGAGAGCCACACCACCCGGCTCCGGGGGCGCCTGAGCTGGAGCCGTGCGATCCGAGTGTCGCCGACCTGCACCTCGACCCGCCCGGCTCGTGGCCCCACCTGGAGCCCGAGCCGGACCACGTCGACAGAGGCGTGCACCGGCGGACCGGCCACCACCGTGTCGCTGCCGAGCACCGTCGACCACGTGCCCTGGTAGTAGCGCCTCGCCTGGCCCCTGCGGACAAGGTCCTCGGATGCTCGCAGTGCGCGGTCGTCATAGGGAGCCGAGACACAGCGCCATCGCGTCCAGGCCGTGGTGAACCCCGACTGGGGGGCCAGGGCACGTGCCCGGGCGCAGACGGTCCGTCCCGCGGCCACCTTGCGCCGCAGTGTCGAGCCGGGACGCCAGTCCGTGGCCCGGCGGGGACCGAAGGTGCCGCTGCCCGCGGCCGTCCTGGTCTCGAACTTGTAGCGTGACCCGGGTTCGCCGGACGCCACCCACGTGCCCTGGTTGGTCAGGGTCCGCTGGTTGGCGCGACCCAGCAGGGCGATGCGAGGTCTGAACACTCCGAGGTTCCCGGTGCGCCTCACGACGGTGTTGTCCGGCGTCAGCTTCATGGTCCCGCTGACCGTCGTACCGCCGGTGTAGTTGACCTCCGCCCAGGGCCTGCGAGCGAGCGCCGTCGACCACAGGGTCAGCTCCGAGGTCGCGAGCTCCCCGACGGGGTCGTGGATCTCCAGCTCGACGCGATCGTCGTGGAACCGTGCGACCAGGAAGCTGCTATCGCCCCAGTGGAACATCCCGCCGTGAGCGATCTGCGTGACGCCGTCGAGGTGGGTGGCAGTCGTGGCGTGGACCTCTCCGCTGAGGTAAAGGTCGACCCGATGCCTGACCAGCGTCTTCCAGAGCTCGGATCCACCTGCGCCCTCGAGGGTGAGGCGGGAGGAGTGCCGGGCGCGCACCGGCGTCAGGATGGGGGTGTGCCCTTGGACGATGATCCAGTCGATGCCGTCCTCGTTGGCCCGGGTCAGCACGCCGTCGAGCCAGCTGAGCTGCTCGCCGTCCACCGTCGCGACCACGTCCGTCTCGGTCACCTTGAAGGTGTCCAGGGTGACCAGCAGCACCTCCGGGTGGAGGAGCTCGGCGTAGGCAGTCTCTTCGTGCTGACCGCCGGGATGGTCCTCGTAGCGCGGTGCGCCGCCGTGACCACGCGTGAAGTACTTCGCCCAGGACTCCCGGAACAGCTCTGCCGCCGACCGCTTGAAGTCCGCTGCCGCGCTGTTCTTCCACGGGTTGTCCCCGAGCTCGTGGTCGCCGACGGCGGCGTGGACGGTCAGACCTCGCTTCTCGAAGCGCTCGAGCCACTGGGGGTAGTAGAGGTCGGCGGCCGTCTCGATGGCGTCGCGTTTCTCCTCGACCGTGCCGACCGGCCCAAGGATGCCCGTGCCCTCGTCGTCGAGGCCCCAGTGCCCGTCCACCAGGTCACCCGCGACGAGGATCGAGCCGGGGTCGTGCGACTCCATCTCGCCGATCACCGTGTCGAGGCTCGCCTCCCAGGAGGCGTTGGTGCCCACGTAGCCGGCGTGGGCCTCGGGGTCCCAGTACGGCGACCGGGTGAGGTCCCCGACGTCGCTGTTCAGGAAGTCCGGGTGCGAGACCACGGTGTAGTACGGGGCGTCGCCCGACGCGGAGTGCGCAGGGGGAGCGGGCAGTCCCGCGAGGGAGAGCGCAGCCGTGAGAGCCAGGGCGGCCGCTCCCCAGGAGAGGCCGAGCGCGGTCCTGCGACGGTCGACTGTTGCCATGCCTGTGCGGGAGCACCCGGGTAGTCCGATCTCCGCGCGCGGTGCCCCCCATCAACCCCCCTCGCGCACGGAGTCACCATTCAGGCTAGGTAAATAGCGGGCCTTTGTTCGCGAATCGGCCCGTTTCGTTGAACCGGCTGCCGGAGTGGAGAATGGTCGCGTTCGCCACCCACCGGAGGAGGACACGTGAGCGACCGCACCGGGGCACGACCTGCGCGTCCCCACACCGGCACGACGGCCGACGGTCGGCGACTGGCTCAGGTCACGACCTACGTCAGGCGGGGGAGCAGGCTGAGCGACAAGCAGTCGGCTGCGTGGGAGCGGCGCCGGGACGAGTGGTGGGTGCCGGACGAGGTGGTCGACCGGGAGGGCTTCGCCCTCCGATCCTGCTTCGAGGACCCCTCGGCGCCGCTCGTCGTCGAGATCGGCTCCGGGATCGGCGAGGCCACTGCTGTGCTGGCGGCCGACCGCCCCGAGTGCAACGTGCTCGCCTTCGAGGTGTGGCGCCCGGGTGTCGCCGAGACGTTCATCCGGCTGGAGGACCACGGCGCCAAGAACGCCCGCATGGTCAGCGTCGACGCCGTCTGGTCGCTGGAGCACCTCCTCGGCGAGGCCGAGGTCAGCGAGCTGTGGACCTTCTTCCCGGACCCGTGGCCCAAGAAGCGGCACCACCGCCGCCGGCTGGTCGGCCCCCACTTCGCACACCTCGCCGCCTCACGACTGGTGCCCGGTGGCCTGTGGCGGCTCGCTACCGACTGGCCCGAGTACGCCGAGCAGATGGCCGAGGTGCTCGGCGCCGAGCCACTGCTCGAGAACGTGTACGACGGGCCCGCGCCGCGATGGCACGAGCGCCCCCTGACACGCTTCGAGCGGCGCGGCATCCGGGCCGGACGGCCCATCTCCGACTTCGCCTACCGCCGTCGTACCTGACTGCCGAGGAGCTCGAAAGGACTCGCCGGGCGAGCCACGCAACCTTTCGCCTTGGCTGCGGCTCATAGTTCGTGACAGCCCACCGACGCACCCGGAGAGCCGATGACGCCGCAGGACGAGCTCACCTTCGCCGACTTCATGTCGGCGCGATGGAGCCCGCTGTTCCGGACCGCCTACCTCCTCACCGGGAACC
>DASSMS010000015.1:0-3989 GCA_035688575.1 Nocardioidaceae bacterium | reverse complement strand
CTTCTTGCCGGCGGCGAGGTTGCGCGCGGACGCCGAGGGCTTCGCGCTGCCGGAGCCTCGCCCGGGACGGCCCCGGGTGCCCAGCGGGATGATCTCTGCGTCAGCCACGGCCGCCCCCCAATGCCTGCGTCACGATGTCCTCGACCGCGACGACGCGGGCTGCCGAGATGGGTCCCGGACCGATCGCCCGGCGAAGGTCCTCGAAGGCGGAGGCGGTGGTGTGCTCGGGCTCGAACCCGAGGACCTCGCGCATCCGTGTGGTGTCGACGCCGCGGCCGTAGGTGAGGTAGGCCATCTGCTCCGGCGAGAAGTCGGCCACCCGGGACTGGCGGACGAAAGACCCCACCTGGCTCGCCGCGAACGAGGGCAGGGGGATCGACGGCTTCCCGAGGCGGCGAAGTGCCTGCGAGAGCATCAAGATTCCCTCCCCGGCCACATTGAAGGTGCCGTGGACTCCTTCGGTCGCCGCATGCCGGAGCGCCTGGAGCAGGTCGTCCTCGTGCAGGAACTGCAGCCGGGCGTCGAACCCGAGGATCGTCGGTACGACGGGCAGGCGGAAGTACTGGGACATCGGCGAGCTGACCCGGGGACCGATGGTGTTCGCCGCGCGGAGCATCGTGACCTCGATGTCCGGGCGGCGCCGCGCGAACCCGCGGACGTAGCCCTCGACCTCGACGACGTCCTTGGCGAAGCCCGAGCGGGGCATCCGCTTCGGCGCCATGTCCTCGGTGAACATCGCCGGGTCTCGTGACGACGACCCGTACACCGCGGTCGACGACCGCACCACGAGCCGCTTCAGGCTGCTTGCCTTCTGGCAGGCGGCGAGGAGCTGCATCGTGCCGATGACGTTGAGCTCCTTCATCGTCGATCGCCCACCGGCCGTGCCGGGCGTCGCGATGACGCTCATGTGCACGACCGTGTCGACGTCCTCGCCGGCGATGACCTTCGCGATCACCGGGTTGCGGATGTCGGCGCGGACGAACCGCACGTCACCCATGTCGCCACGCGGCGGCACGACGTCGACGCCGATGACCCGCTCGACGGCGGGGTCGGCGGCGAGAAGGCGCGCGAACCGTCCCCCGAGGTCGCCAGAGACCCCGGTGACGAGAACGATGCGGCCCATCAGTCGACGCCTACGCCAGACCCGGCTTACTTGCCCTGACGGCGACGCTGGATACGCGTCTTCTTGAGCAGCTTGCGGTGCTTCTTCTTCGCCATTCGCTTACGGCGCTTCTTGATGACAGAACCCACTGTGGACCTTTCGAGCCTCGAATCGATCACGCCCGCTCGTCCGCCGGCGCGACACCAAGCGCCAAGCCTACTTGCCGCCGTCTCCAGGCCGGCAACCGGTGTGCCCCTGCCCGCCCCTCGGACGGGCATCGCTCCAGCACCAGTGGTCCGGCGAGTCCCCTTGACACCTTTTTCCTCAGTTTACTCACAAGCCTCAGGAATCTGGTCATACTGGTAGCGCTTCACATATCGACCCTCAGTTTTCCTGTTCGACACGTTTATGCCCGAAGTCACACAGGGACACTGTTCGCAAGAGACAGCTAACAAGCTTTTCGTGACTGTCGTCGCAGACCGCACGGAGCGGGGAACGCCGGCACCACGCTCATGAGGCCTTGGGAGGGGCCTTAGCGATGAATCAACGAGGCCTTGGCGTCCTGCGCCCGAAAAAGCTCACCCGACTCGTCGTGGGAGCACTCACCAGCACGCTTCTCACACTCGGCCTCTCGGCCGCGACCCTGGCTCCGGCCGAAGCCGTGCAGACCACGTCGCTCGCCACGACGGCGATGGCGGCCGACACCTACGAGAAGCGCGTGATCCGCCAGGTGAACATGCGCCGCGCCAACCACGGACTGCGTCGCGTCCGCGGCGTCACCTGCGCCGACCGCACCGCCGAGGCCTGGAGCCTCTACCTCGCAGCCAACAACGAGTTCTACCACCAGTCGATGACCAACGTGCTGAACCGGTGCGACGCGCGCTACGCCGGGGAGACGCTCGGCCGTGGGTCGATGGCCCCGCGCAAGCTTGTTCGGATGTGGATGAACTCGCCTGGACACCGGGCGATCCTGCTCAGCCGCAAGGCTCGGCGGATCGGAGTCGGTGCCACGCCTGATGCGTCCGGCCGCTGGGTGGTCGCTGCCAACTTCGTGCGCCTCTGACCCAAGGCCTCCCGCCGACCCGGACGCTCGCTGGGCAGTGAGCCAACAAGGCCTGCCCAGAGGAGGCCCGTCGCGGCGCGATCTGCCCCGTTATCTGCTGACAAATCGCCGAACGACGACGGTGGCAGCCCCCGGAAGGGACCGCCACCGTCGTCGGCTTCGTGAACCTGCTCGAGCTCAGCCGGTCTGGAAGAAGCTCTTGCGGAGGTAGTCGTTGACCGCGTCCTCGGGAACTCGGAACGAGCGCCCTACGCGCACGGCCGGCAGCTCGCCGGAGTGCACCAGGCGGTACACCGTCATCTTGGAGACCCGCATGACCGTGGCCACCTCGGCAACGGTCAGAAACTTCACTTCGGAGATGTCTCCGGAGTTGTTTGTGCCCATCATGCACCGCACTTTCACCGCACACCACGTCCCCGGCTTCCCCACCGGAGACCTCAACGTATGTGCTCAGGTGAGAATAGAGCCTAGAGTGACCCCTGGGAAAGGGGTGACTTTTCGGGCAGTTTTTACCCATACCACCGCGTGTCCGGACAGACTCGCGCTCAAACGCATGCTAACTGCTCACCACGGCATGTGGTCGAGGCCGTTGAGTGGGAACGTCGCCTCGCGGGTGGCGTGGATCGCGCGGTCTAGCCAGGTAGAGGGGTCGTAGCCCCCGGACCAGTCGCGGTAGACGGGAGTCCGGCCGTCTGTGAGGCGGAACGGCGCCACCCTTCCGAGCAGGGTCTGCACGTGGTCGCGCCAACCCTCTGGCGTCGGGCTGTGCGGGTCCAGCGGCGCCCCGCCGACGATGGCGAGCAGGTGGGTCCAGGCCCGTGGCACGACGTCGACCACCGCGTAGCCCCCGCCGCCGGTCACGACCCACTTGCCCTCACACACCTCGTGCGCGAGGTCGTGGAGGGCGACGTACGCCTCCCTCTGCCCGTCGACGGTGAGCATGAGGTGGGCGAGCGGGTCCTCGATGTGCGAGTCGCAGCCGTGCTGCGTGACGAGGATGTCGGGGGCGAACTCACGGACGAGTGGCGGCACGACAGCGTGGAAGGCCCGGAGCCAGCCCGCGTCCGCCGTACCCGGCGGGAGGGCGACGTTGACCGCGCTTCCCGGCGCCTCGGGACCGCCGGTGTCCTGGGGGAAGCCGGTGCCCGGGAACAGCATCTGCCCGGTCTCGTGGATGCTGATCGTCAGCACCCTCGGGTCGTCCCAGAAGACCTTCTCGACCCCGTCGCCGTGGTGGACGTCGACATCGACGTAGGCCACCCTCTCGGCGCCGTTGTCGAGGAGCCATCGGATCCCGACGGCCACGTCGTTGTAGATGCAGAACCCGCTCGACCTGCCGGGCATCGCGTGGTGGAGTCCGCCGGTGATGTTCGCTGCGTGGTTGGTCTCGCCGCTCCAGACCCTGCGGGCGGCCTCTACAGTGGCGCCCACGATGTGCGCGGCGGCGCCGTGCATCCCCTCGAAGGTGGGGTTGTCCTCCGAGCCGAGGCCGTGCTGCTCGTCGAGCTGGTACGGGTCGTGGCTCATCCGCTGGACGGCCTCGATGAGGTCGCCGCTGTGGACGCTCGCGATCAGGTCGTCGGAGGCTATCGGCGCAGGGACCTGCAGCAGCCCGTGACCGGCCGCGGCGCCGGGTGGCGCGAGGACCCCCAGCTCGTCGGCGAGGCGCATGGTGAGGTCGACGCGGACCGGTGTCATCGGGTGCGTCGGGCCGAAGTCGTAGTCGGTGAGCGTCTTGTCGAACACCACGCACGCAGGGCCTGCCATACCCGCCACGCTACTACCCCGTCCCTGGCGGCGTGGACCAGTCGTCAGTCCTTGGGT
>DASSMS010000197.1:0-6422 GCA_035688575.1 Nocardioidaceae bacterium | reverse complement strand
TGGGCGAGCTGCTCGCCGCGGCCGTCGACGCGGGTGCCCGCCACGTGGTGGTGGGGCTCGGGGGATCGGGCACCAACGACGGGGGAGCGGGCCTGCTGTCCGCACTCGGGGCGGTCGCCGTGCCGCCCGGCGCGCTCGACGGGGGCCCGGCCGGCCTGAACGCCCTGGAGAGCGTGGACCTAGACCAGGCGCGCAACCGGGTGAAGGGTGTCACGATCGTCGCGGCGAGCGACGTCGACAACCCGCTGCTGGGCCTGATCGGTGCCACCAACGTGTACGGCCCCCAGAAGGGGGTCGCGGACGACCGGTTGCAGGCTGTCGACGCCATGCTCGAGACCTTCGCAGCGGCCACCGACAAGAAGACGGCCCTGGCCAAGGGCGCGGGGGCCGCAGGCGGCCTCGGGTTCGCTCTGCTGCTCCTGGGGGCCACCCGCCGTCCCGGTGTGGACCTCGTGGCGGAGGCGGTCGGTCTGGAGGGCAAGGCGGCCGGCGCGGACCTGGTGATCACAGGGGAGGGGGCCTTCGACTTCTCCTCGCGCTCCGGAAAGGTCCCCTACGGCGTGGCGGCGGTCGCAGGACGGGCGCTCGTGCCGTGCATCGCGCTCGCCGGGAAGGTCCTCGTCGGTTCCCGCGAGATGCGGGCCCTCGGCGTGGAGTCGGCGTACTCCCTGGTGGACCTCGTGGGGGAGGAGCGCTCCTTCGCGGACCCCGCAGGCAGCCTCGCCGCCCTGGCCGAGCGCACCGCGCGCACCTGGTCACACTGACACCGCCCGTCCGAACCGCCTGCCGGTCGCGGCCGTCGAGCCCGCGCCGGCCGTCGCTTCCGGCCCGGGCCACGGGACCTTGGTCCCTCCGGGGACAGGCGGGGTTGGGAATAGCGCCGGATGTGCGACCATTGAACCTACACAGAACCTTGTCTGAGCCCCATGGGAGTCACACGATGACCGAGCAGGTCGAAACCACCGAGTCGCAGGTCCGCACCGACGGCATCAACATCTCCGACGCCGCCGCCGCGAAGGTCAAGAGCCTTCTCGAGCAGGAGGGCCGCGACGACCTCCAGCTGCGCATCGCGGTGCAGCCGGGTGGCTGCTCCGGGCTGCGCTACCAGCTCTTCTTCGACGAGCGCAACCTCGACGGCGACATCGTCAGCGACTTCAACGGTGTGGCGGTCGTGGTCGACCGGATGAGCTCCCCCTACCTCAACGGTGCGGTGATCGACTTCGTCGACACGATCGAGAAGCAGGGCTTCACCATCGACAACCCGAACGCGACCGGCTCCTGCGCCTGTGGAGACTCCTTCCACTGAGCGCCCTCGCACCAGCAGCGCAACGGCCCCCGTCGGATCACCGGCGGGGGCCGTTGCATGCGTGTCTTCCGGGAAAGGCTCGCAAGCCTGACCTGAGACAGAGCCACCCCGCGCCTGCGAGGAGGGCGGGGTGGCTGTGTGTCAGGTGCTCGGTCAGTCCAGGTGCAGGTGGAGCGCTGCGCCGAGACGAGCGGCAGCGTCGCTGACCGCGATCGTGGGCTTCTTGACCTCTCGCGGGTAGTCCTCGAACAGGATGCTCGGGGCGGGCTTGGTGGCTGCGCGTGCGGCCCTCTCCGCGGCGCTGCGGCGCTCAGGAAGGTGGAGAGCGGCCTCGACCGCGTGGCAGTCGGAGGTCATCTCAGTGGACGTTGCGGCGTCGTCGTACGCCAGACGCTGATAGGTCATATCGCCCACGCTAGGGGTTACTCGCGGGTCGCCCTAACGTACCGACGGGTAGTGTGCTGGCTGTCCAGAACACTTCCACCCACACGTTTGAGGTTCCTCGTGTCGCTGCTCGTCACCGGCTCCATCGCCACCGACCACCTGATGTCGTTCGGGGGCAAGTTCTCCGACTCCCTGGTCGTCGAGCAGCTCGACAAGCTGTCGGTCTCCTTCCTCGTCGACGACCTCGAGGTACGACGGGGCGGCTGCGCCGCGAACATCTGCTTCGGGCTGGGCTCGCTGGGTCTGCGCCCGATCCTCGTGGGAGCGGTGGGGGAGGACTTCGCCGACTACCGGTCGTGGCTGGAGCGTCACAACGTCGACTGCGACTCGGTGCACGTGTCGGAGACCAAGCACACCGCGCGGTTCGTGTGCACCAACGACTCGATGATGGCGCAGTTCGCGTCCTTCTACCCCGGTGCGATGAGCGAGGCGCGGGAGATCGAGCTCCGGCCGGTCGAGGAACGAGTCGGCGGGGTCGAGTACGTCCTCGTGGCGCCGAACGACCCCGAGGCGATGCGCCGCCACACCGAGGAGTGCCGCGAGCGCGGCTACAAGTTCCTCGCGGACCCCTCGCAGCAGCTGGCCTTCGGTGGCGGCGAGCTGATCCGTGACCTCATCGACGGCGCGGAGATCCTGTTCTCCAACGAGTACGAGTCCGCTCTCATCGAGAAGAAGACCGGCTGGTCCGCCGACGAGATCCGCTCCCGGGTCGGGACGTGGGTGATCACGCTCGGCGCCGCCGGGGTGCGTGTGGAGCGCGAGGGCGAGGAGGACATCGTCGTGCCGGCGGTGCCGGAGATCGAGAAGGTCGAGCCCACCGGGGTCGGGGACGCGTTCCGAGCCGGCTTCCTCGCCGCGCTCGCCTGGGACCTCTCGCTCGAGCGGGCCGCCCAGCTCGGCTGCCTGCTCGCAGTGCACGTGGTGGAGCAGGTCGGCACCCAGGAGTACACCCTGCACAAGTCCTCCTTCGTACAGCGCTTCGCCGAGGCCTACGGCGAGGAGGCGGCGGCGGAGGTCGGGGAGCACGTCCGGACCCCGCGCCCCTGACGGCTCCGCGGCGTTGCCTGCGCCTGCCGAAGGATCAGTGGAGGCGTCGGACCAGGTAGCGGGGAGTCCCGTCGGGGGAGTCGTCCTCGCCGAGGTACTCGTGCCTGCGCATCCGGCACCACGCCGGTACGTCGGAGCGGGCGGCCGTGTCCTCGGCGGCCACGGCGACGGTCTGCCCGACCTCGACGTCCCCGATCCGCTGCGACAGCCGGATGACCGGGAGCGGGCAGCGCATCCCGCGGCAGTCGAGCTCGAGGTCCGCGCCGGTCATCGCACACCTGCCCGCTCGCGCAGCCGGGACACGACGCCGGGCAGCACGTCGAGGAACCGGTCGACCTCGGCCTCGGTGGTGTCGCGGGTCAGCGAGACGCGCACATTGCCGTGCGTGAGCGCCCCCATGGCCTCCAGCACGTGTGAGGGAGTGAGGGTCGAGGCCGTGCACGCCGACCCCGATGCCACGCCGAAGCCTTCCCGGTCCAGCTCGGTCACGAGGGCCTCGCCGTCCACGTAGAGGCAGGAGAACGTCACGAGGTGGGGTAGCCGGCTCACGGGGTCGCCGACGACCTCCACGTCCGGGACGGTGCCGGCCACACGCTCGCGGATCCGGTCGACCAGGGCGAACTGTCGCGCGTTGACCTCCTCCCGCTCGGCGGTGCGCGCCTGGAGCGCGGCGGCGGCGGCCAGGGCGGCGGGGACGTTCTCGAACCCGCTGATCCGGGAGTCGGCCCGGTCGTCCACGGGCAGCGGCGCCCGCCACCGGGCTCCCTTGCGCACGAGCAGCACACCCACCCCGGCCGGCCCACCCCACTTGTGCGCCGACGCGGCCGCCGCCGACCAGCCCGGGGGGAGGTCGACCCGTGCGGCGGACGCGGCGAAGTCCACGAAGACCGGGACGTCCGAGGCCGAGGCGGCGGCGTAGACCTCGTCCAGGGGCTGGAGGGTCGCGACCTCGTGGTTGGCCGACTGCACGGCGAGGACGCCGGCCCCGTCGGCGAGCGCGGCGGCCAGTCCGTCAGGCGAGACGCGTCCGTAGTGGTCCACACCGGCCACGGCCGTCGTACCCCTGCCGTGCCGGGTCCACCAGTCTCCGGCTCTGATGACGGCCGAGTGCTCCACTGCGGAGTGGGCCAGCCGCGTGCTCACCCGGGACCTGCCCTGGAGCAGCCCGAGGACGCCGAGATGGACCGCCTGGGTGCCCGAGGCCGTGAAGCTGACCTCGTCCTCACGTACGCCCAGGCAGGACGCCACGACGGCGCGCGCGTTGTCGAGCAGCAGACGCGCGTCGCGGCCCCGGTGGTGGAGCCGCAGCGGGTCGGCGTATCCCGCGTCCAGCGCGCTGAGCAGCACCTCCCGGGCAGCCGGGTGGAGCGGCTCGGAGGAGGCCGCGTCGAGGTATCCACTGGTCACCGCGCCGGACGGCCCGGTTGCGTTGGTCACAACGCGAACTTACCGGCCCACCTCGGGGTCCAACGCAGGTTGCCTCAGTAGTAGGGTTCGGTGCTGACCGTCGTAAGTTGAGAGAGAGGCTCGTTCGTGGGTCTGCAACTCCCCAAGCGTGGGCAGAGCGTGCGCACGCGCGTCGGCACCATCGCCATGGTGTCCGCAGGTTTGCTGTTGCTGGGTGCCTGCTCCAGCGATGACCAGGACCAGATCGGGCGCCTGGCGATGCCGGAGGGTGTCACCGACCGGTCCGTGTACACCGACACCCTGTGGCGCTACGGCTGGCTGGCCGCGATGATCGTCGGCGTCATCGTCTGGGGCCTCATCATCTATGCCGCCATCAAGTTCCGCCGGCGAAGCGACGACGAGATCCCCGTCCAGACGCGCTACAACCTGCCGATCGAGATCCTCTACACGATCGTCCCGGTCGTGATGGTCGTGGTCTTCTTCTACTTCACTGTCCAGACGCAGAACGACGTTCTCGCGGAGGCGGCGGAGGGCGAGTCCGACCACACCATCGGCGTCGTCGGGCAGAAGTGGTCGTGGAGCTTCAACTACCTCGGTGAGGACGCCGTGGGCGGCCAGGACGTCTACACCGCAGGCACCCCCGCGGAGCTCCCCACGCTGGTCCTCCCCGTCGACGAGTCCGTCACCGTCGAGCTCTCCTCGCCCGACGTCATCCACTCCTTCTGGGTGCCGGGCTTCCTGTTCAAGATGGACGTCATCCCGGGCCGGGACAACAGCTTCTCCTTCACCCCCACGCGTGAGGGCGAGTACGTCGGCAAGTGTGCCGAGCTCTGCGGCACCTACCACTCCCGGATGCTCTTCAACGTCGAGGTCGTCAGCCGGTCGGAGTACGACGCCCACCTGCGCGACCTCGAGGAGCAGGGCAACGTCGGAGTGCTCGAGGGCGCCGCCGACGCGCGGACCCAGGAGGGCCTCTCCGACGAGGGCCACGACGAGACTTCCCAGCTAGGAGAACACGAGTGACCGGCGCAGCTTTCGAGGCGCGTGGCGCCTACGCCGACCGTAAGCCCCTCGGGCAGCAGATCGTCCGGGTGCTCACCACGACCGACCACAAGCTGATCGGCAAGCTGTACCTCGGCACGTCGTTCGCGTGGTTCCTGATCGGCGGCATCATGGCGCTGATCATCCGGTCCGAGCTGGCGTTCCCCGGCCAGCAGGTCGTGAACGACGAGACCTACAACCAGCTGTTCACGATGCACGGCACGATCATGCTGCTGCTCTTCGCGACACCGCTGTTCTTCGGGTTCTCGAACCTGATCATGCCCCTGCAGATCGGCTCGCCGGACGTGGCGTTCCCGCGCCTGAACATGTTCAGCTACTGGCTGTTCCTCTTCGGCGGCCTGATCGCGGCCTCCGGCTTCCTCACGCCCGACGGCGCGGCGTCCTTCGGCTGGTTCGCCTACACCCCGCTGTCCAACGAGGTGAACTCGCCCGGCGTCGGCGGGGACCTGTGGGTGCTCGGCCTGACCCTGAGTGGTTTCGGCACCATCCTCGGCGCGGTCAACTTCATCACGACGATCATCACCATGCGCGCGCCCGGCATGACGATGTTCCGGATGTCGATCTTCTCGTGGAACACCCTGGTCACCAGCCTGCTGGTCATCATGGTCTTCCCGGTCCTGGCCGGAGCGCTGTTCATGCTCGCCTCGGACCGCATCCTCGGCACCCACGTCTTCGACCCGTCGAGCGGTGGTCCGATCCTGTGGCAGCACCTGTTCTGGTTCTTCGGGCACCCTGAGGTCTACATCATCGCGCTGCCGTTCTTCGGCATCATCACCGAAGTCCTGCCGGTCTTCAGCCGCAAGCCGATCTTCGGGTACGTCGGCCTGGTGGCCGCCACGCTCGCGATCGCGGCGCTGTCGATGGCGGTGTGGGCGCACCACATGTTCCCGACCGGCGCGGTGGATCTGCCGTTCTTCTCCGGCATGACGTTCCTGATCGCGGTGCCCACCGGCGTGAAGTTCTTCAACTGGATCGGCACGATGTGGGGCGGGTCCGTCTCCTTCGACACCCCGATGCTGTGGTCGCTCGGCTTCCTGACCACCTTCCTCTTCGGTGGTCTGACCGGCGTCATCCTGGCCTCCCCGCCGCTGGACTTCCACGTCACGGACTCCTACTTCGTGGTGGCGCACTTCCACTACGTGGTGTTCGGCACCGT
>DASSMS010000195.1:0-31287 GCA_035688575.1 Nocardioidaceae bacterium | reverse complement strand
CGCGCCCAGGCCCTCATCGCCGAACACAAAGCGGACGGGCGGCCGCTCGACCTGGCAGCGCTCGAGGCAGACCTCCTCGCCGACGACGAGGGCGAGACCACCCTCGTCATCGGCCACTGGTCCTACGCCGGCACCGGCTGGGCCACCGAAGGCGAACGCGTCCTCGCGGTCGCGGCCGCCGCACGCGCCCGTGAGTACGACCAGTGGAAGGCCGAACAGCGCAAGCGGAAGACACACAACTCAGGAGAAGGGACAGTGCGATGAAAGCGATTGAACCGGTCGCCATACCGGGACTCCCCAGGCTGCTCACCACGGCGCAGGTCGCCGAGGCTCTCGGCGTCGATCCGTCGACCTTGAGCCGCTGGCGCTCGCGAGGCGTCGGGCCGCGGGTGTACTGGCTCGGCAAGGCCTCCCCGCGCTACCGCGAGCAGGACGTGCTGGAGTGGCTGGAACGGAACGCCGCATGAGCGTTCGGAAGACCCCCGGTGGTCGCTGGCGCGGGGTGGTGAAGTCGGGCAGAGAGCAGGTCGCGAGCAAGACCTTCGACACGCGGCGCGAGGCTATGGCGTGGGTGGCCCGAGAGCGAGCCGCCCTGGCCGGTGGCGTAGATCCTCGAGCCGGCCGGCGCACAGTTCGCACACTGCTTCCGGAGTGGCTGCAGGAGCGCGAGCACGCCGTCTCGCGGAAGACGTTCGTCTCCGACTCTGCGCTCCCCCGGCTGATGCCGCCAGCACTCGCCGCTCTGCAGATCGGGGCGGTGACCGACCGCGAGGTCACGCGGGCGCTGATCGCGCTGAACAAGTCCGGCCTGGCGGAGTCGTCGGTGAAACGATTCCGGGCCTCATTGTCGGCGTTCTTCGCCTGGGCGGTCCGGGAGCGTCTGATCGTCGCCAACCCAGTGACCGGGACTCGCGTGCCCAAGGGCCGCGGCGTGCGCGCCGAGATCCGGCCTTTCGCCGAGGACGAGCTGGAGTCGTTCCACATGGCCGCGTCGGCCCGGGACGAGCGGCTGGCCGACGTGCTGCTGATCGCGTCGTGGACGGGGCTTCGCTGGTCCGAGCTCCGGGAGGTGCGGGTCCGCGACTTCGTGCGCGTCCCGTTGCCGGTGCTCCTGGTCAGCCGGGCCGCACCGGAAGGTGTCGAGGCCAAGGTGACCAAGTCCGGCAGGAGCCGCCGGGTGCCGGTCGCGGACCGCGTGCTTCCTCTCGTCCAGGCGTGCGCTGCAGGGAAGGGCCCGGACGATCTGCTGTTCACGACCCGGACCGGGCACCAGCTGCACGCCTCAGCGGTCAAGCGGTCGATCGCCTGGTCGACAGTCGCTCCCGGCCGACGCATCCACGACCTGCGGCACACTGCGGCGTGCCTGTGGCTGGCCAAGGGAGTGGACCCGGTGACGGTCCAGGCGTGGCTGGGGCACGAGTCGATCGCCACGACGAACATCTACCTGCACCACCTCGGTTCGTCGGCGGACCGGGCCGGGCTGGAGCGTCTGAACGCGCTGGGGGGCGCGGGGGGTGCGCATCCGGAGAGGAACGTCGAATGACAAAGAGAGAACCCCGCCCCTGCGGTGGTGTTTCCGCTGGTGGGACGGGGTTTCGGTGTGGTGGAGCTGAGGGGATTCGAACCCCTGACCTTCTCATTGCGAACGAGACGCGCTACCAACTGCGCCACAGCCCCAGGGTGTCGGGCGAACCCGCCACCGCGTCGGAAAAGATATCACCTGGCTCGCGCCGGGCCGAATCGACTCAGGACCCGACGGCGCGCCACGGCTCGTGCTCGACGGTCTCCTCCACCTGCTCTTCGGCTGCCGCGGACTCGACGAGGGCGCTGTCGGCCTCGTCGCGACCGGAGGTCCAGGTGTCGGGAGCTCCGAGGTCGATGGTGCGCACGGTGCGCGGCGCCCGGGCCTTGTTGACGTACGTCGGGAGCGTGACGGGCAGCGGGTCCCACAGCGACCCACCGTCGACCGTCTCGACCGAGACCGCCACCGCGTCGAGCTCGGCGACCGGGATCTGCACGGTGTCCTCGTCGGCGGAGAACTGTGCCTCGCGGGCGGCGAGCGGCTCGGTGCGTGCCTGCAGGCTCCCGGACGGAGCATCCACTCGGATCGCCGGGCGAGCCGGGCCGGCGGGTGCCGCTGCGGGCGTCCACAGCGCCTGGCTCTCGCGGGAGACCTGCCGCCTGCACAGCACCAGGTAGAGGAGGGTGAGCGTCACCGGGACGGCCACGCTCCACCACGGCACGATGGCGGACGCGGCGAGGGCGACCACCACGAGGTCCATGACGAGGAGCGTGAACGTGACGTGGCGGCGTCGTCGCGCCGCGGCTCGGGCGGCGGCACGACGGGCTGCCACACTGCGCCGCGGCACCTGCGGTGAGGCCGTCGGCCCGTCGGTCGCGGCATCCGGACGCGATGGGAGCAGAACCCGGTCCGTGGACCGGGGAGGAGTGACGACGAGCCGGGCGTTGCGACGGTCGATGGGCTCACGCCGCGCGAGCACGCGCATCGCGGTGGAGAAACGGTCGACTGAACGGGTGCGGGCGACCTCATCGTGGTGCTTGACGGCCTTGGGAATCAGATAGACAGCCCACGCTAGGGCGAGTACCACGAAAATGATCCCTGACAAGTCCACGAGACGACCATAAAAGCGTCAACCGAAAAGCCGCTGCAGGAGCGGCGGTGTGTCGCAAGAGAACTCGTGTGACTGGTGTGATTAGGAGCTAGTTGCGTGGTCCTTCCGTCTTCAACCGGCGCAACAGCCCTCCCGAACACTCCTCCACGGTGATGGCGAACAGGCGGTGGTCCCGCCAGGCCCCGTCGATGTGGAGGTACCTCGGCGCGTAACCGTACTCGCTGAACCCGAGCTTCTGGACGACGCGCAGGCTGGCGGTGTTCTCCGGGCGGATGGCGATCTCGATCCGGTGGAGGCCCACCTCGAACAGGCAGTGGTCGACGGCCATGGCGACAGCCGTCGGGATCACCCCTTTCCCCGCTTGCTCGCGGTCGATCCAGTAGCCCACCTGCCCCCAACGCGCCGATCCGCCGACGATGTTGCTCACGGTCAACTGGCCCGCGAACGCGTCGTCGACGGTCACCGCGAACGGCATCGCCCGGCCGGCCCGTGCCTGGCGACGAAGGTCCCGCACCATCGCCCGGAAGGTCGCCGGCGCGGTCGTGTCGCCCGGCGGCACGGTGGCCTCCCACGGGGTGAGCCAATCCCGGTTGCGGGCGCGCACCTCCCGCCACGCGGCGGCGTCGTTCATGGACAGCGGCCGCAGGCCGATACGTCCGGACCGGAGCTCGACCGGCCAGCCGCGGGTCAGTGGTCGCTCCCGGTGATCTGCTCGACAGCGTGCACGAGCAGGGGTACGACGACCGCGAGACCGTCCTTGACGCCTCCGCGCGACCCGGGGAGGTTGACGACGAGCGCGTTGCCGCACACGCCGGCCAGCCCTCGCGACAGGGCCGCCGTGGGCACGCCCTTCGCACCGCCGTACGCCCTGATCGCCTCCGCGATCCCCGGCACCTCCCTGTCGAGCAACGGCCGGGTCGCCTCGGGGGTGAGGTCGGTCGGGGTCAGCCCGGTGCCTCCGGTGGTCAGCACCGCTCGGGCACCCGAGTCGACTGCCGCCCGGATCGCGTCGCCGACCGGCTGCCCGTCCGGGACCACGACCGGACCGGTCACCTCGAACCCGAGCGCGCTCAGGGCGTCCACGATCAGCGGCCCGGTCGTGTCGTCGTACACCCCCGCGGCCGCGCGGTTGGACGCGGTGATCACCGTGGCCTTCACGAGCGCGACCAGTCGCCGCTCTTGCCGCCGCTCTTGGACTCCACGCGCACGTCGCTGATCACCGCGCCCTTGTCGACGGCCTTGACCATGTCCACCACGGTCAGCGCCGCCACGGACACCGCGGTGAGTGCCTCCATCTCCACGCCGGTGCGGTCTGTCGTCCTCACCGTGGCGGTGATCGCGACGGCGGTGTCCTCGACGTCGAGGTCCACGGTGACGCCGGAGATCGCGAGGGGGTGGCACAGCGGCACCAGGTCAGGGGTCCGCTTGGCGGCCATGATCCCGGCCACGCGGGCGACGCCGAGCGCGTCTCCCTTCGGGACGCCCTCACCGCGGAGCAGGCGGACCACCTCGGGCGAGACCAGGACGCGCCCGGAGGCGACGGCGACCCGCGAGGTGACGTCCTTGGCGGACACGTCCACCATGCGCGCGGCGCCGGACTCGTCGACGTGGGTGAGCCTCGCGCCCTGGCTGCTCTCGGTCACCTCAGTAGTCCCTGTCCAGGACCATCACCTGCACCATCGACCCGGGGTCGACGCGCGTGGTGTCCTCGGGTACGACGATCAGGGCGTTCGCCTCGGAGAGGTCGCCGACGAGGTGGGAGCCGTGCCCGCCGACGGGGACGACGTGGGCCCCGTGCCCGTCGATCTCGAACTGCGCCCTGACGAACTGCCGCTTGCCCGGCGCGGAGGAGAAGCCCTGCTGGCACAGTGCGCGCACCAGCGGGCGGCGGTAGGGCATCCGGCCCATCATCCGGCGGATCGCGGGGACCACGAACACCTCGAAGGAGACGTAGGACGACACCGGGTTGCCCGGGAGCGTGAAGATCGGGGTGGCGTCCTCGCCGACGACGCCGAAGCCCTGGGGCTTCCCGGGCTGCATGGCGACCTCGCCGAAGTGGACGGTGCCGAGCTCGCTCAGCACCTCCTTGACCACGTCATACTGCCCCTTGCTCACTCCGCCGCTGGTGACCACCAGGTCCGCGCGGACCAGCTGGTCGCTGAGCGCGTCGGTGAACTCCTGCGGGTCGTCGGAGACGATGCCGACGCGGTAGGCGATGGCGCCGGCGTTCCGGGCGGCGGCGGCGAGCATGTAGGAGTTGGCGTCGTAGATGGAGTCGTGCCCGAGCGCGACGCCGGGCTCACGGAGCTCCGAGCCCGTCGACATGACGACGACCCGAGGTCGGGGACGGGTGCGCACCTGCGCCAGCCCGACCGAGGCGAGCAGCCCGAGCTGGCGCGGACCCAGCACGGAGCCCTCCTCCAGGAGCACGTCACCGGCCAGGACGTCCTCACCGCGGCGCCGGATGTGCTGGCCGA
Organism: Nocardioidaceae bacterium; assembly: GCA_035688575.1. Taxonomy (GTDB): domain Bacteria; phylum Actinomycetota; class Actinomycetes; order Propionibacteriales; family Nocardioidaceae; genus Nocardioides_C. Next base: position 26,177 of record DASSMS010000195.1, on the reverse strand, counting down.
GCGTTGGTGCCTGGTGGATCCGCACGGTGGCGACCCCGCCGTCAGTGGCCTCGACCGGAACGACCGTGTCCGCCCCCTGGGGCACCGGGGCGCCGGTCATGATCCGCACCGCGGTGCCCGGCGAGAGCGCGAACAGCTTGGTCTGGCCGGCTGCTGCCTCGCCCACGACGGGCAGGTGGATCGGGTGGTCCTCCGTGGCGGTCGCGACATCCTCGAACGCGACGGCGTACCCGTCCATGGCCGAGTTGTCGAACCCCGGCAGGTCCACGGTCGAGACGATCTGCTCGCTGACCGGCAGACCGAGCGCCTCCAACAGCGGCTGGTCGTACGGCTGCAGCGGCGTCAGGGACTCGAGGATCCGCTCGATGTGCTCGTCGACCGTGCTCGGCCGGGTGGTCGGGAAGCTCGTGGGAGCAGACATGGCCAAACCCTAACTCTCACCGAGCGTCGTTCCCGCCTCCACACGACCGGCACCTTCGGAAGGGGCGTCGAGCTCGACGTCCCCCACCACCGTCACGTCCTTCTCGAAGGTCCAGTCACCGTGCACCACCAGCGAGGTGGCGCGCCGCATCGACGGGATTCCCTCGGGGAACCTCTCGTCGAAGCCCGCGACGAACTTGAAGTACTTGCCGTCGAGGTCGACGAACGGGATCTTCTCCGGCCTCTGCTCGAGGACGAACGCGTCGCTGAGGTCGTAGCAGTCCGAGCGCATCACCAGCAGGTCGTTGGTCGTCTTCACCGGCACGAACCGGTCGCGGCCGACCTCGATCGTCGTCGCGCCGTCGAACACCTCGATCGCCGCACCCATCGCGGTCTCGATCTGGATCACCTCGGGGCTGCTCGGGTCCGCCGGGTCGACCGTCTTCGTGTTCTTGATCATGGCGAGGCCGAGGACCCCGTCGCGCCGGTCGAGCTCCTCACTCAGCGCCTCGAGGTTGAACCACAGGTTGTTGGTGCTCATGAACTTGTGGCGCGTGAGGTCGGCGAGCGCTTCCTTGTCCTCGTCGAGGGTCTGCGCGGTCTCACGCAGCACGATCCGACCGTCGTCCTTGCGCACGGCGAAGTGGCCGCCCTTGCGGTCGGAGGGAGTACGCCGGACCGCCTCGATCGCGAAGGGTGCACCCGACCGCGCGAACCACCCGGCCACCCGGGCGTCGGGAACGGCGCCGAGGTTGTCGGAGTTCGACACGAACACCTGCTTGTAGCCGGCGTCGATGAGCTGCTGGAGCAGGCCGGTGCCGCGCAGGGCGGTGTAGATGTCCCCGTGACCGGGCGGGCACCACTCCAGGTCGGGCTCCTTCTCCCAGGTCACCGGGGTCAGGTCGTCCACGCGGAGCTTGGGCTCCTTGTTCTGGAGGAACTCCAGCGGCAGCCCGTCGACGGCGAGGTCGGCGTACGGCGCGAGGGCGGCCATCGCGTCGGCCGAGGTACGGAAGCTGTTCATGAAGATCAGCGGAAGCCGCACGCCGTGCTCCTTGCGCAGAGCGAGCACCTGCCTGGCGATCACGTCGAGGAAGCTCAGCCCCTCGCGCACCTCGAGCAGCGACTTGGCGCGGTCCATGCCCATGGACGTGCCGAGCCCGCCGTTGAGCTTGATGACGACCGTCGTACCGATGGCCTCCCGCGCCGTCTCGTCCGGCACGTCCACGTCGGCGAGCGCCTCCATGTCCAGGGGCTCGATCGTGGACTCGGGGACCATCCCGGTCTCCCCGCTCTCCACCAGCCGGTAGTAGTGGGCGAAGACGTCGATCGCGACCGGGTCGACCCCGGCCTCCTGCATCTTCCGGCGTGCCTGCTCGAGTCCCTCGTCGCTCATGGGTCCGATGCTAGGGGGTTCGGCAGGCGTCTGCGCAGCGCGTGCCCGCGTCGCCCGGAGCTCGCCCCAGGCCAGGTCCTCTGAGGGGCGCGACGAGCGTGCCGCGGTAGCGTTCGCGTCATGGCCGGGGTTTCCGAGGTGGAGGCGCAGAAGGTCGCGCTGCGGGACCAGCTGCTGACCGCCCGGCGCCGACACCCGCTCGCGGCCGCACGGGAGGACGCGGAGGCAATCGCCGCGCACCTGCTCCATGCGCCGGAGGTACGACGGGCTGCGACCGTCGCGATCTACATCTCCCTGAGCAACGAGCCGGGCACCGGCCCTCTCGTCGAGCAGCTCCACGAGCTGGGCCGGCGCCTCATCCTGCCGGCGCTGCTGCCCGACAACGACCTCGACTGGGCCGTCTACCAGGGACCGCAGTCGCTCGTCCCGGCAAGTCGTGGCCTGCTCGAACCGCTCGGGCCCAGGCTCGGCCCCGAGGCCGTCGCGACAGCGGACGTGGTGCTCTGCCCAGGGCTGGCAGTCGACCGACGTGGACGCCGGCTCGGGCGCGGCGGTGGTTCCTACGACCGGGCGCTCGCGCGGGTCCCGGTCGGCACGTTCGTATGCACGCTCCTCTACGACGGGGAGCTGCTCGACCACGTCCCTGCCGAGGACCACGACCGCCCGGTCACCGCGGTGGTCACGCCGAGCGGCCTCACCCGTTTCGGGCGGGCACCAGCCTGAGCGTGTCCTCCGTGGTCTCCTCGAGACGCTCGCGGGAGAAGTACCAGGGCATCGTCTCGCCCTCGACCCACAACTCGGTCTGGTCGACGTAGTTGCCGCTGAACGGGTGGCCCGAGACGCCGGTCAGGTTGATCCACCGGGAGTCGTCGAGGTCCTCCATCGAGACCACCATGCGCATCGAGGGCGCCCAGTCGACGTCGTACCCCTCCGACGGGGCCCACCCGGTCGCGTTGACGATCGACTCCCCGCCACCGACCTCGTAGCCGCCGCGGTTGAACAGCCAGCGGACCAGGCCGATGTCGGACTGACCGACCGACTCGTTCTCGAGGTTCATCTGGTGCAGGTGGCCCCAGCTCCAGTCCCCGGCACGGCGGGCCTGGCGCCTGACGAGCTCGTCGCGGGAGGCGGCCATCGCCTGGGCGAGGATGTCGTCGCGGGTCTCCACGACCGTCTCGGTCTCGACGTCGTCCCACCACACGTTGTCGGGGTCTGCGAGGAGCACGCGCATGACCTCGAACCACCGGTCGCTGCCGTCGGGCCACACCGACTCCTGCATCTGGTCGTGGAAGGTCATCGCGAGGGTTTGGCGCCACACGGAGTTGTAGTAGGCCGCGGCAGCGGAGTCGGGCGACTGCCGGTAGTTCCAGCCCTCGAGCAGCCGCTGGCCGGCGGAGAGGTACTGGGAGGGCATGAACACGTCGAGGAGGTAGGGCACGAAGGTCGGAGCGAACCCGTTGCGGTCGTCGAGCTGGATCTCGGCCATGTCCTCGACGCTGAGCTTCTCCTCGCGCTCGAGCCGGTCCCCGATGCGCTGGCTGCGGTAGCCGTAGGCCCAGGAGCTCCCCAGGTAGTAGGGGTACTCGTCGTCGATGACCGCCTGGTTCGCGGTGGTCACCATGCCTTCCTCGGGGTCGAGGAGGCTCGGGAGGGCGTCGAAGGGCACGTGGTTCCCGGTCCAGTCGTTCGCCGCCAGCCACCCCTCGGCGGGGTACTCGCCGGTGTGCCCGGACTTGCGGATCGGGATCAGCCCGGGGGCCTGGTAGCCGATGTGGCCCTCCCGGTCGGCATACACCATGTTCTGGGAGGGCGCGGCGAACTCGCGGGCGGCGGCGCGGAAGTCGTCCCAGTCGGAGGCACGGTCGAGCATGAAGATCGCGTCTGCCGTGCGGTTCGGGGTGAGCGCGGTCCACGACAGGGCGACGGCGTAGCCGTTCCCGCGCTCGGGCGCACCCTCCGCCACCGGAGCGTTCGCCCCGACCGTGCTCAGCTGGGCTGAGACGTCGGACAGCAGCGGCCCGTGACGGGTGGAGCGGACCGTGAACCTGAACGGCTCGTCCTCGCCCTGGACCTCGATCACCTCCTCGCGCATCTCGAGCGGCCGCCGCCTGCCGTCGTACTCGTAGAACCGCCCGTCGATCTTCTCGAGGTAGAGGTCAACGACGTCGGGGCCGAGGTTCGTGAAGCCCCAAGCGACGTCCCGGTTGTGGCCGATGACGACACCGGGCATCCCGGCGAAGGAGAAGCCGGACACGTCGAACGGGCAGGCGTTGCTCACCTCGCGGCAGTGGAGGCCCACCTGTGACCAGATACCGGGGACCGCGATCCCGAGGTGCGGGTCGTTGGCCAGGATCGGCCTGCCGGTCGTGCTGCGCTCACCGGCGACCACCCAGCCGTTGCTGCCCACACCCTGACCCTTGCCCATGAGGTCGGGCATCGCCTTCAAACCCTTGTTGAGCCGTTCGAGTGCCTTCACCGTCTCGTCGGGAATCCCCGGCCTCGTGGGCAGCCTGGTGTCGCCGGCCTTGGCGTCCTGCTCGAAGACCCGGTCGACGACCGCGCCCTGGTTGACGATCGGCTCGTGCCGGTCGAAGGGGTACGGCGGGTAGAGCGCGGCGATCTCCTGCTCGCTGTGGTTGACCGACATGATCGCCCGCTCGATCTCCTCGGTCATGTTGCCGCGCAGGTCCCAGGCGATGGCCTTGAGCCATGAGACCGAGTCCACGGGCGTCCACTCCTCGGGGGTGTAGTCGAGGCCGTTGAGGGCGAGCAGGGGGTACTCGAGCGCCATCTGGCCCGGCTTGTGGGAGCCGATGTAGGCGTTGACGCCGGCGCTGTAGGCCTTGAGGTAGTCCTGCGCCTCGGGGCTGAGCAGCGACAGTTCCTGCTCGGCGATCCGACGCCACCCCATGGTGCGGATGTACATGTCGGTCTCGAGGGCGTCCCGGCCGAGCAGCTCCGCCAGCCGTCCGGAGGTCACGTGCCGACGGAAGTCCATCTGGAAGAAGCGGTCCTGCGCGTGCACGAACCCCTGCGCGTAGAAGAGGTCCTCCGCCGTGTCGGCATAGACCTGTGGGACGCCGTGATCGTCGCGGAGCACCTCCACGTCCGCGCTCAGCCCCGGCACCTCGATCTCCCCGTCCACCACGGGAAAGGGCCGCCGCACGGCGGTGACCGCGGCGACCAGGCCGGCCACGAGGAGGAGCACCACTCCCGCAGCGACCAACGTGGCCCAGCGGCCCCACCTCGGCCACGACCCGAACCCCGACCGGGTCGTCGGGGCGGTCTCGCGTGGCTCGGCAGGGGCGTCGGGGGAAGCGGACACGGCCGCAATTGTGCCCCACGCGACGGACCGGCAAGGCGCCGGGAACGGGCCGGGAAGTTGGCGAATCACCGTGGCGTTGTGATAATTGGCAGTCGCACCGCGCGAGTGCTAACGACGAGACTTACCGGAGGAACGCGTGCCGACCTACCAGTACGCCTGCACCGAGTGCGACCACGCCTTCGAGCAGGTCCAGAGCTTCACCGAGGACTCGCTGACGAGCTGCCCCCAGTGCGAGGGCCGCCTGCGCAAGATCTTCAACGCCGTGGGCGTGGTGTTCAAGGGCTCGGGCTTCTACCGCACCGACAACCGCTCGGACGCCAAGTCCCCCTCCACGGGGAGCAAGACCGGCACCTCGACCGAGTCCTCCTCCACCTCGAGCGACTCGTCCTCCACCTCGAGCGGGTCGTCCGCCGCGTCGACGCCCGTGAAGGCCGAGGCCGGCGCCGCCTGACCCTGTGGACGACGGGACGCACCGTCGCGTGATCTTGCCTAGCCTCGGCAGGCATGCAAAGTCCCTCGGGTCTCCTCAGCCGCTCCTCGTCGCGACGCCGCCGCCTGCGCCGGGCGCTCCTGGCGCGGCGGCGTCTGCTTGCCGCGACCACGGCCGCCGTCGCGGTGCTGGTCGGGCTGCAGGCCGCCGCTCCCGCTCCTCCGCCCACCAGCCACGTGCTGACGGCCGCGCACGACCTCCCCGCCGGGACGGTCGTGGGCCGCAACGACTTGACCACGACCTCCCTGCCACCTGACAGCGTGCCCGCAGGCATCGTCCCGAGCGCCGACGAGGCGGTCGGACGTACGACGGCGGGCCCGGTGCGTGCCGGGGAGCCGATCACCGACGTACGCCTCGTCGCGGGCTCCCTGCTCGACGGCTATCCCGGCCGGGTGGCCGCCCCTGTCCGCATCGGCGACCCGGGCGCGGTGGCGCTGCTGCGCACGGGGGACCGGGTGGACGTGATCGCCGCGGACCCGCAGGGGCGCAACGAGGCGGTCGTCGTGGCCGAGGACGCGCCGGTCGTGTCTCTCCCCCGGGCGAGCGACTCCGCTCTCGCGTCGGGGGGACTCGTCGTGCTCGCAGTCACCCATGAGACCGCCCGGACCCTGGCGGCGGCCTCGGTCTCCGCCTACCTCTCCGTCGTGGTGACCCGCTAGCGTGCCCGATATTCGTTCAGCACGGTGCCACGCGGGCCTCGCCCGCCTTCACGGAGGAGAACCCATGCTCAAGGGATTCAAAGAGTTCGTCATGCGAGGCAACCTCGTCGAGCTCGCGGTCGCGTTCATCATGGCCACCGCGTTCGCCGTCCTGGTGACCGAGACGGTCAACCTGCTGATGTCGGTGCTGGCGAAGCTGAGCGGAAACAAGAAGCCGGACTTCAGCGCCTGGCAGCCGGGCGGGGTCCCGGTCGGCTCGTGGATCAACGCGGTCATCACGTTCGTCATCCTCGCCGCGGTGGTGTACTTCGTCATCGTCGTTCCCTACAACAAGCTGCAGGCACGACGCGCACGGGGCGAGGAGCCGACCCCTCCGTCGGAGGAGATCACTCTGCTCACCGAGATCCGCGACGAGCTGCGCGCCCGCAGCAGAGGCACCACCGGCATCTGAGCCCGCCCGCGACGCGAGGGAGCGGTCACCCGGGCTTCGGGTAGCCGTTCGTTGCGTCTCGTGGGACTCAGCCGTGGTGCGGGGGGACCTGCTGGCGGAGCCAGTCGTCGTCGCCGGCGCCGCCGCGCGACCTGCTCTCCCCCCATCCGTTGGGACGCTCGTCAAAGGTGCCCTCAGGCAGCGCGTCACCGAAGACCGCGGCCATCCTGCGCCGTCGCTCGGCCTCCTGCTCCCGCTCCTCGCGGTTCTCGCTCACCGGCTCACCCTCGTCTCCACACCCGCACCCTGCAGCCAGGACGCGCCGAAGTGCGCCCTACGAGGTGCCCAACCGGTCTGGCTGCGGAAGTGTTCCGAGCTCACCCGGAGCGACCGCGTCAGCGGCTCGGCCCGCCTGCCGCTCAGCCGTCGAAGGACCGGGCCCATGAACCCGACCGAGTCGCGGCCCACGGCCTCGGCGTAGCCCTGCACGAGGTCGCGTCGGCGGACCGGATCGGCGCCGACGTTGTAGACGCCGCTCGGAGCGGTGAGCGCGGCGACCACCGCCGGACCGACGTCGTCGGTGTGGAGCGGGTGCACCCACCCGTCCGGCGAGCCGATGCCGACGGGCCGGCCCCGGCGCGCCCCTCGCAGGAGCCAGCGGGTCGTCGCGTCGTCGCCGATGATCATCCCCAGGCGAAGGACGACGCCCTGCCGGAGGTCGCTCTGGTACTCCTGCACGAGCGACTCACCCACGGCGACGGGCTCGGTGGCCGAGTTGATCCCGAGCGAGCTCTGCTCGTCGATCCACTCGTCGCCGTGGTCGGCGTACACGAGCGAGACGCTCTCCTGGACCAGGCGCCGCACGTGGGCCGCGCGAGCGGCCGCGGTCACCTGCCGCACGCCCTCGGTCCGGAGCCTGTCGTTCTCACGCCAGGCCGAGGAGCGGGTCGCGCGGAGTCCGACCGGCATCCTGGTCGCGGCGTTGACCACGACGTCGCAGCCCTCGAACATCGCCGTGAGCCGGTGCTGGTCGAAGATGTCACCGGGGAAGGCGGTCGCGCCTCGTTCCCTGATCGCGGCGGCACCCTCCGGGGTACGCGCCAGCGCGACGACGTCGTGGCCTGTGGCCACCATCGCCCGGACTGCCGAGGCGCCGATAACCCCCGTGGCACCTACAACCGCGACCTTCATCGAGGTCTACTTCCCCTCTTCGTGACTCCCCGGAATGTGACCACGTAGTAGGACACACCCGTGGTCACGATAACGGAATCATAACGTCGGCGCTCGTAACGGACCTCGCGAAGAGGTGGAAACCGGGTCAGAAGCCGCGACTAGGTCCATCGAGGTGGCGATGTTGCGGAGGTTCAGGATCAGCCCGCCGTACTCCGGCCAGTGCCGTGCCGAGAGGTCCTCGTCGGAGTAGTCGGAGGCGAGCGCACCCAGCTTCGTGCGGATCTCGCCGAGCCTCCGGGCGTCGGGGTGCTGGATCGCCCAGGCGATCTCCTGGAGCAGCCCCGTCCACCGTTTGCGGAAGCTGTCCTCCCACTCGTGGGTGTCGGTGATGCTGTGGCCGAGGGTGCGCGCCATGCTGCGGATCTCGGCGAGGGACTGCTCCGTGCGGTCGAGGATCTCACCGAACTCGCCCGCCACACGGACCGCCGCTGAGTCGCGCCGCGGGTTGAGCATGCCGCTCTCCCGGGCCTGCCTGACCAGCGCCCAGGCCTCGTCGACCTCCTCGTCGAGCTCCTGGGTACGCCGGACCCACTCGTCGACGTGCTCCTCGGTGCACACGTCCTCGCACTCCCCCGCGATCTGCGCGAGAAGGTCGCCGATACGGCGCCCGACGGCCTCGATCGCCCTGGCCGCGCTCAGGTCCAGCAGCGGCGGCCACACCAGCACGTTCACCACGACGCCGACCGCGACGCCGATCGCGGTGTCCCAGAGCCGGCCGATGAGGACCTGGCCGTCGGTGCTGAAGCCCATCGTGAGCACGATCAGAGCTGTCGCGGCGGCCGTCGTCGCCTCGTCCTTGAGCCACCGGATCTGCCCCAGCAACAGTGCAGCGGCGAGCATCACGCCGAGCGCGACCGGGTCGAGCCCGAGAGTGTGGCCGGTGACCCAGGCGAGCAGGACCCCGAGAACCGTGGCGCCGACCTGCTTCGCGCCCTTCCAGAACGACCGGTAGACCGTGGAGTGAACGACCAGCAGCGCAGCCCACGGCGCCAGGAAGGGCTGAGGCAGGCCGAACATGCTTGCTGCGATCACCCAGGCAGCCACAGCAGCAACGACCGTCTTGGCGACCTGGATGATCTGCGTCCACGCAACAGGGTCGCCTAGACGGCGTTTGATGCGCTCGCGAACAGCGGCATTCTTGTGCATGTGGCCCCTTCCTCCCCTGCGGACCGTGCCCGACATCGCGTCCGGGAAACGCCGCCCGTTTAGGCCGGCGGGGCTTCGGATAACACCTCGGGGTCCGACGTAGGACCATCAGCAGGAGGAACCATGACCGAGACATCCCGCCAGCTCACCGGCAAGCAGGTCGCCTTCCTCGTGGCGGCGGAGGGCATCGAGCAGGTGGAGCTGACCGAGCCCTGGAAGGCCGTGGAGGAGGCGGGAGGCACACCGAAGCTGCTCTCCCCCAAGCCCGGGAAGGTCCAGGCGTTCCACCACCTCGACAAGGCCGACGCCTTCGAGGTCGACGTCCGGGTGGGCGAGGCCGACCCCGGCACGTTCGACGCGTTGGTGCTGCCCGGCGGTGTCGCCAATCCGGACGCCCTGCGGATGAACAAGGACGCGGTCTCCTTCGTGCGGGCCTTCGTCGAGTCCGGCAAGCCGGTGGCGGCGATCTGCCACGCGGCGTGGTCGCTGGTCGAGGCGGGCGTGCTCGAGGGCCGCACGCTCACGTCCTGGCCGAGCATTCAGACCGACGTCCGCAACGCAGGCGGCACGTGGGTCGACGAGGAGGTCGTGGTGGACGGCAACCTCATCACGAGCCGCAAGCCCGACGACCTCAAGGCCTTCAACGCCAAGCTGCTCGAGGCACTGGCCTGAGGCTCAGCGCGGTCGGCCTGCCGACCTCGGGATGAAGATCGGCCGGCCGCGCTCGTGCACGGCGACGTCGAGGACCGCGTGGTTCTCGCCGGTGCCGAGGAAGCTCTGGTTGGCGACCAGGATCCGCCGGCCGAGGAAGGTCGCGCTCGACGGCGTGTCGAACGGGATCTCGCTGCCGTTCCCTCCCGTCACAGGCGTCTCGGGGAAGCGCTCGAGCTCCTCGCCGTCCGGCCCGAGTACGACGATTTGCGCCGTCAGCCCGGCGTTGGCGACGTAGATGCGGCCCGAGCGCGCGACACCGAAGCCGTCCGGCAGCTCGCCGGGCAGGCTCTCCCACATCAGCCGCATCCCGGCGGGGCGACCCGCCCGGATCGGGATCCGGTAGAGCTTGCCGGTGGCGGGGTTGGCCTCGCCGAGCCCGGCGGAGGTCTGCTGGGCGACCAGGAGGGCGCGACGGCGCGGGGCGAGCAGCATGCCCGTCGTACCGAACTCGACGCCGTCGAGGCGACGGTCGGCCAGCCAGACGCGGGCCTTGCCTCCGCCGGGCGGGACGCGCCAGATGACCGCCTGTCCGTAGTCGGTGACGTAGAGCTCACCGTTGCGGCCCCAGGCGGCGAAGTTGGGGATGGCCGGCTTGTCGAGGAGGTTCGGCGAGCAGCGCTTGCCGCCGGCGGGACCGCAGACCGGCAGGTCACGGAAGGTCGCGTAGCGGGTGAACCTGCCGGTACGGGGGTCGAGCGTCAGCGCCCGGGGGGTCGACTTCTCGAGCAGGACGAGCCGCCCGCGTGCGTCACTCGTGGCGACCTGGACGCCGTGCGCCTCGGAGAGGTCCTGCCCCGGGACCGTCCAGGAGCGCTGCAACGTCCCGTCCGTTGTCCACTCGAAGACCCGCGAGCGGACGGAGTCGCGCTTGGGGTTCGTGTAGCTCCCGGCGTACACGCGGCCGTTCGGGTGGGCGTAGACGAAGGCGGGGTAGCCGGGGTTCGGCACGCGCGAGAACACCCTGGTGTCCCAGCGGGGTCGCTCGGCGGCGGACTGCGCGGGCGCCGCGATCCCGAACGCGGAGAGGGTGCCGAGCGCGGCAGCCATCCCGGCGACGACGATGGTGACTCGGTTCCTCACAGCCGCTCCAGCACCTCTCGCGCCGCGCGGTCGCCTGCGCGGACCGCTCCGTCCATGTAGCCCGACCAGTACGTCGAGGTCTCCGTACCCGCCCAGTGCACCCGTCTGAAGGGCTTGCGGATCGTGTGGCCGAAGGAGGTCGTGGTCCCTGTGCCGAGCAGCGCGATCGGGCCTCCCATCGTCCAGCGCTCGTGGGTCCAGTCCTGCTCGACGTACTCGATCGGCTTCAGCGCGTCCGGGCCGACGACCTTCGCGAAGCCCTCGAGCACGGCGGTACGACGAGCGGCCCGGGAGCGCACTCCGTGCCTCTCCCAGGTCGACCCGCCGATGAACGCGAGCAGCACCCCGACACTCGTGTCGGCGGGGCTGTTGTCGAAGCAGATGCGGACCGCTCCGCTGTCGCACACACCCATCCCGGTCAGGCCGGCCTTGCGCCAGAACGGGGTCTTGTAGACCGCGTCGGCCTTCATCAACTGCCCCATCGGCATCCGCTGGAGCAGCTGCATCTTCTTCGGCGGCAGGAAGGGGAACCAGTCGATGGACAGGGCGGTCGCCGGTGGCGTCGCGACGATCACCCGGTCTGCGGTGACGGGGCCGCGGTCGCTCGTGACCACGACCCGGTCTGCACGCTGGTCAATCCGGCGAACCGCTGCGTCGAGCGCCACGATGTCGCCCAGGCGGCGGGCGAGCCGCTGCGGGATGAGCCCCGACCCGCCGACGAAGCGGGAGTCCTGGGCCCCGCCCGAGGTGTCGGAGGAGCGCTCGAAGGTGCCGTGGTTGCGCTCGTTCCCGGACTGGGCGATGTACCAGAGCAGGAACAGCAGCGACATGTCACGGCCGTCGGAGCCGAAGGTCGGCTGGAGGTAGGACAGCAGGAGGTTGCGCACCGCGGGGTTGACGCTGTTCTCCTCCACCCAGTCGTGGAACGAGGTGGCGTCCCACTCCCTCGCCCTCGGCGCCGCCCAGGGCGCGTCGACCGGGACCTCCTTGGACATCTCGTTGATGCGTGTGATGAGCTGCGCCGCGTCGGGGAGGATGAGCGGGTCCGGCGGCACGGTTCCCTGGTAGCGGGTGGCCCGGCCGTTCGAGACGTAGACGTTGTCGCCGACGGCGTACTGCTTGAACGTCTTGACCCCGAGCTCCTTGGCCAGGGCGAGCAGGTGGTCCTGCGTCGGCCCGACGAACGCCCCGCCGGACTCGATCACCGCACCGCTCCGCAGGGTGTGGTTGAGGATCCGGCCACCGACCCGGTCGCGGGCCTCGAGCACGAGCACCGAGCGGCCGGCGTTCGCCACCCTGCGGGCGGCTACGAGGCCCGAGAGACCGCCCCCGACCACGACGACGTCGACCCGCCGCGGCAGGCTGCCCTGGCGGGTCGCCGCCTCGGCCGGTCCGGCCAGGCCGCCGGTGAGCATCCCAGCACCGAGGGTCATCCCTCCGAGGAGTCCGCGCCGGCTGACGGCGGTCGGGCCGGTGTCCCTGGTGGTCGAGCCTGTCGAGACCATCTCTCCCCATCTCGCGACTTATCCATTAACCTGAATCCGTGTCAGGTTCGGGTTCAACGTACGAAAGGCTCCCGTGTCACCTTCCGGAGTGTCCAACGACCGACCCGCCGGAAAGCGACGGGTCCCCCAGCAGTCGCGCAGCATCGAGCGCGTGGAGCGGATCCTCGACGCGGCTGCCGAGCTGGTCGTGGCCGAGGGGGTCGACGCCCTGACCACGCGGGCCGTGGCCGACCTGGCGGAGGTGCCGGTGGCGTCGCTGTACCAGTACTTCGCCGACAAGGACGAGATCCTGCTCGCCCTGGTCGAGCGCGACGTCGCGGAGATGGATGCACAGGTCGCGGCGGATCTCGCGAGGCTCGAGGTGCTCAGCGTCGCGTCGATCGTCGAGACCACGATGCGGGCGTTCGTGAAGGTCTACCTCCGCCGGCCCGCCTTCGTCGTGATCTGGCTGCGGGGGCGGACGAACACCGCCATCAACGAGTTCTGCCGCGCCCACAACAAGCGGGTCGCCGCGGACCTGTTCCGCCTCGCCCGCGACGCCGGACTGGTCCGTCCCGGCACCAAGAAGGTCCACGCGGAGCTGGCCGTCGAGGTTGGCGACCGAGTTTTCCAGCTCGCCTTCGAGACGAGGATGCGCGGCGACAAGGTCCTCGTCAGCGAGGGCGTGGAGCTGGTTCGCAGCTATCTGGAGCGGCACGCCAGCCAGGCAGGCATCGAGGGGGTCCCCGCATGAGCACGGAGCTCGATGCGGCCCGGACGGCAGTCGCGGGGGCCTCACGACGCTTGGCTGCCGAGGGGCTGCTGATCGGTACGGCGGGCAACGTCAGCGTCCTGGTCCAGGAGCACGTCGTCGTGACCGCGACCGGGGCCGACCTGTCGCGGATCACCCCGGAGGAGGTCAGCGTCGTGGACCGCGACGGGCGGGTGGTCCGGGGCGGCCTGCAGCCGACCTCGGAGCTCGACCTCCACCTCGGCGTCTACGCACGACATGACGCCCTGGCCGTCGTACACACGCACGCGCCGGCCGCGACCGCGCTGTCGTGCGTCCTCGAGGAGCTGCCTTGCGTCCACTACCAGCAGCTCGCGCTCGGTGGCACGGTTCGGGTAGCTCCCTACGCCACCTTCGGCACGCCCGAGCTCGCCGCCTCCGTGGTGGAGGCGCTGGCCGGGCGGAGCGCCGCACTGATGGCCAACCACGGATCGGTGACAACGGGGGCGAGCCTCGACGAGGCCGTCGAGAACGCGCTGCTGCTCGAATGGCTGTGCACGGTGTACCGCACGGCGAGCGTCGTGGGTCTCCCACGCGCGCTCGACGAGGAGCAGCAGGCCGCGGTGGTCACCGCCGCGATCGAGCGGAAGTACGGAACAACCCACCAGCTGAGCGAGAAGCAGGCTGACCACAAGGAGGGCCGATGACCGGCATGAACGTCGTCACCATGGGCGTGCACGTCCTCGACGTGCACGTGCGACCCGTCGAGGGGATCCCGGAGGGCAACGAGGGCCAGATCGTCGACGAGATCATGATGTCCGCCGCGGGCACCGCCGGCGGCACAGCGACGATCCTGCGAAAGCTCGGCGCGAGCGTGCGCAGCTTCGGAGCGGTCGGCAAGGACCCCCTCGGGGAAACGCTCGTATCCCTTCTGGCGGCAGCCGGGGTGGACACCACCCACCTGGTGCGTCGCGGGGCGGTGCAGACCTCCGCGAGCGTGCTGCCCGTCCGGCCCAACGGCGACCGGCCCGCGTGGCACTGCATCGGTGCCAACGGCGTCTACACGGTCGACGACGTGGATCTCGACGAGATCGCCGCCGCGACACACCTGCACCTCGGTGGACCGGAGTTCCTCGGTGGGGAGTCGGCCGCCAAGGTCCTCTCACACGCCAGGAGCAACGGCGTGGTGACGTCGGTCGACATGCTCGCTCCGGGCGAGCCGTCGATGCTCGAGTGGGTCGAGGCAGCACTCCCGCACACGGACTACTTCCTGCCTAACGACGAGCAGCTGCTCGGGCTGACCGGCGCGGACTCGCTCGAGAAAGCCGGCCGGGTGATCCTCGACAAGGGCGCGGGGTGCGTGGCGGTGACCCGCGGTGCGCAGGGCGCACTGGTCGTCACAGCTGACGAGACGATCGCGGTCCCGGCGTTCGACGTCGAGGTCGTCGACACCACCGGGTGCGGTGACGCCTTCTCCGCAGGCTTCCTTCGAGGGCTCGCGCTGGGCAAGGACCTCCGGGAGTCCGCCGTACTCGGATCGGCCACCGCCGCGATCGTGGCGCAGGGGCTGACCACGGACCACGGCGAGCTCGACCTGGTCACGGTCGAGAGGCTCGCCGCGGAGACCCCGACTCGCTGACGCCCTTCGGCCCCGGCGGGGAGACGGTCAGGCGCAGAGGCCGTTCTCGGCGGCCTCCGCCGCCTCGGCCGGGGTCTGCGACGGGCTCTTCGAGGCGCCCTCGCCTGGGCTCGCCGAGCCTCCCGGCTTCTTCGCCGACGGCTTGCCGCCCGGGGTCTCGGCGGCGGTCGTGACACCCTTCTTGAGGTCGCCGGAGAGGGGTCGGTCGTGCTTCAGGCGCTGCCAGAGGAGGTCTGCCTCGGGCGCCCAGGCCAGACGGTTCGGGTCGGGCTCGTAGGTCTCCCACGGCACGGTGAGGAACTGGATCTTGTCGAGCCCGATGTTGCGGAGCTGGTTGGCGAGGCCGCCGAGCTCCTTGAGGTTGGCCAGCTCGGGGTCGGTGGTCAGCGACTTCGTGGCTGCGTCGAGGAAGTTGTAGAGCTTGACCGGGTTCGCCAACGTGCCGGCGGAGATCGCCTTGTTGGCCATCGTGGCCAGGAAGACCTGCTGCCGCTTCATGCGCCCGATGTCGCCGTTCTCCGAGAGCCCGTGACGCAGGCGGACGTAGTCGAGCGCCTGGTCGCCGTCGGCCTCGTAGGAGCCGGCGGGCAGGTAGATCTTGCCGATGTCGTCGTTGACCTCTTCCGGGACGCAGATGGGGATGCCCCCGAGCGCGTCGACCATGTGCCGGAAACCGTCGAACTCCACGACGACGAAGTGGTCGACGCGGACGCCCGTGAGCTGCTCGACGGTCCGCTGCGTGCAAGCCGGACCCCCCAGCGCGTAAGCCGTGTTGAACATGGCGAGCTCACCCGGAACGGTGGCGCCGTCATCGGTGACGCACTCGGGGCGCTCCACCATCGCGTCCCGCGGGAGGCTCACGCCGTAGGCCCGCTTCCGGTCCGCGGAGAGGTGCAGCAAGATCGTGGTGTCGGAGAGACCCGGGGTCTCGCCGCCGATGTTGCCGCTCTGGCCCTCGCGGGTGTCCGACCCGAGCAGGAGGATGTTCAGCGGCTCCAGGGGCTCCCCCACGTCGACCTTGTCGGGGCGCTCTCCGAGCTGGTCCTCGGTGTCGAGGGAGGTGATGTTGCCCTCGAGGTGGCGGTAGGCGAAGAGGCCTCCGAAGATGACTGAGAGGGTCACGACGACTGCCGTCAGCGAGGCAGCACGGACGGCGCGCTTTCGCGCAACGTCGTGATCGCGATGGCGGGCAGGGTGTGACACGTGCCAGAGGTCTCTTCTGTCAGGTCCGAGATCGGACAGCGGCGGGCTGAGGCCACGGCGGAGGATACGCGGGCCGCACTCCATTGTGTGTCGAGAATCGCCGAAATGCCACTTGAGCGTGATCCGCGCGAAGCGGCGTGACCGATGTGAACGGTGTGAAAGGCCCAAATCGCCGATCCGGACAGATCAGCAGCGGGGGCTGGGTGCGAGGTCCCTGACCAGGTCCTCACGCAACCACATGGGGTATCCACAAACGTCGGAAACGACCCGATAGCGCTCCTCGAGAAGGCCCTCCAGCCGTGCGTCCACGTCGATGCCCCAGGAGTCGATCGGGTTCACCTGGACCACCCACGTCGGCGCCTCGGCGCCCACGAGCGTCCCCCGAAGGCGCGACTGGTCCGGATCGAGGGTCCGCATGGGGAGGCTCCAGAGGTAGGGATAGGGCGAGTCCATGTCCGCGACCTCCAGCACGGTCGCGTTGCCGTAGAGGACGACGGCGGTGTCTCCACGGTTGCCGGACTCCGCCAGCCACTCACCGGCCCGCTGCTGCCACCACACCCGCGGGACCCAGAGGTAGACCACCTCCACCAGGACCGTCCCGAGGACGGCGGCTGCGACCACGGCACCACCGGCGGTCCGCATCCGCCGCCCCGCGGTCGATGCCTGCGGTGCCACCGCTCCGACCGCCAGGACGACCCCCGGAGCCAGCCCGAGGAGGTAGTGCGGCCAGTAGCTGCCCCCTGCGGTGATCGCGGCCAGGGAGAAGAGAAGGACTCCCGTCGTCGCCCACTGCTCGGGAGTGCCCCTGAGCCGCCACGGTCGCGACGACGCGAGCCAGGCGTACACGACGAGGAGCACTCCGCTGACGAGCCCGAGCAGCACGAGCCTGGCCCCTCTCGAGATCGCCGCCTCCGGGCGGTTGGACCAGATGACGTCGAACGCGGCGCCTCGGAAGCCGACGAGGTCCGACCAGACGGTGCCGGCCTCGACACCATGGGAGGCGGCCCACAGCCACACCAGGAGGTGCGGCAGGAGCGCGCCGACGAGCGCGCCGAGGCCGACCACCACCTCCCGCGGCCCGACCCGCCGGTGCTGCCATGCGGCCACGGCCAGCAGGGTCGCCAGGAACACCAGCCCTTCGACGAAGTTCTGCTTGACCAGGGGCGCCGCTCCCGCGAAGAGCCCGGCGGCCGCGGCGAGCCGGTGCGCTCGTCCTGGGTCGGAGGCGGACCTCCACGCGGTGAGACCGAGCGCCACCGCGACCATCACCATTGACGCGGCGAAGAGCTCCCCGTCCGCCTGGTCGGACGCCATGGCGGGTGAGCACATCAACCCGGCAGCGACCACGGCCGACCATCTCGCGCCCAACGCGCCACCCAGCAGCTCCCCCGCGCGCCAGGCAGCCACCACGAAGAGGAGGGCGAACGGGACGGCGAGCACCCGGATCAGCGGGTCCCAGTCGCTCAGCGCGGCGACCCTGTAGATCAGCATCAGCAGCGGCGGCCTGTCGACGTGGTAGTCGCCGTAGATGAACTCCCCGCTCGAGTGCCACTGCCGCGCGACCAGCAGGTAGCCGCCCTCGTCGGTGCGGAGCGGCTGGAGGACGTACACCAGACGGGCCAGCACCACGCCGAGGCACAACCAACCGAGGTACCGGTGTGCCGATGACCGGTCCCCCGCGCCGACGACGTCGACATCCCGAGACCTCAGCAAGGCCACACCTACATTGAAATGCCTCGAGGCCGCTCTCCGCCTGACATATCCCGGACTGGCAGCATGGCCCGACGAAGCCATGCGCCGAGGGTCTTTGGGCTCATGTGGGCGGCTCGGGCCCGGGCATACATTCCGAGTGTGGCTGCGCTCATCGCCGCAGGAGCCGTCGTGCTCGTGCACCTGGCGTACCTCGTCTACGCCACCGTCGGTGGGTTCCTCGGGCTGCGCAGCCTGCTCTGGCTCTGGCCGCACCTCCTGTCGACGGCCTGGTCGGTCGCGGTCACGCTCACCCCGATGAACTGCCCGCTCACGGCCTTGGAGAAGTGGCTGCTCGTGGCCGCCGGCAGGGCGCCGTATGACGGCAGCTTCACCGCCCACTACCTCCGGGACGTGATCTACCCCGCGCAGTACGAGGTCGGGATCTGGCTCGCGATGATCGGGATCGCGATCATGTCGTACGTCGTCGTGCTGGCCTCGCGTGCGCACAAGGCCGCGGCCTCCACCGCCACGGCCTCCCCTCCGGCGGACGGCCGGGAGCAGGTCAGCGGGCGATAGCGGCGAGCAGTTCCCGGACCTCGGGACTCGCGGCGTACGCACCGGCCTCGAAGAAGGAGGTCTGCACGATCTCCTCGACCCGGTCGCCGGCCATGAAGTCGTTGCCCATGACCCGTTGCTCGTCCACCCCGGGCCGGAACACCACGACCGGCGTCCCCTCGGCGCGCAGCGCCCTGGCCTCTCGCCGGGCCAGTCGCGTCGCATGCCAGCGAGAGGTGCCGTAGAGGTCCTTCGGCAGGCCGCTCGGTCCCGACATGGGCGAGACGACGATGATCAGGTCGAGGCCGCGGCCGCGTAGGGTGGCGGCGTTCGTGGGCGAGTGCGCGCCACCGTCGACGTACGCGTGGTCGCCGATCTGCACCGGCGCGAAGTAGCCGGGAACGGCGCACGACGAGGCCACTGCGAGGTGCAGCGGCACCTCGGGCGTCCCGGGTCTGCCGAAGACGACGCGTCTGCCGTCGCGGCGGCGAACCGCACAGATCCACAGGTCCTGCTCGGGCCATTTCTGCCCCTCGACCTCGCGAAGAGCCGACAGCTGTTCAGTGATCTCTGTCCGTCCCGGTGCGAGGAGGGCCAGGGCTGCGGTCATCGGGCGGAAGTGCCAAGGGCGTACGACGGCGCGCTGGATCATATGGCGCCCGGGCAGGGACGGCGGACGACGCAGGATGTCGCTCACGCGGAACGGCTCGAACGTCGGGGACTCAGACCCGAACATGACCTCGAGCAGCTTGCCCTCGGCGGCCAACGGCGCCCGGACCGTCCAGGCCGCGAGCTCACTCGCGGGCACGCCGCTGCGCAGGAGCGTCCCGGTGATCGAGCCCGCGGAGGTCCCCACGACCACCTCCGCCGTGCGGGGGTCCCAGCCGAAGTCGTGCTCGAGGGCGGCGAGCACTGCCGCGTGGTAGGCCTGGCCCACCACGCCGCCCGCCCCCAGGACGAGTCCCACTCGCGCCATGGGGCCACATTAAGCCCGGGGTTGTTGGGCGGCTCCTGCAGGCAGCTTCACCCGGATGATCGGAAGGTTCCCGTCGGTGCTGATCGCGTCGCCGCCGCCGTTGCGGCTGTGGTAGCCGGAGAAGTAGTTCTGGACCCAGTGCACGGAGGCCACCGTGCCGCCTCGTTGCATCGTCTCCAGGACGTAGTCACGCTCGAGATCGGTGTCCTCGCCGATCTTGTGGGTGATCTGCAGCGTGAACACGGAGAAGCCCACGCTGCGGTCGTAGGTCCCGGCGCCCACCCAGTCGACACGCAGCCCGCCCGGCAGGTACCAGCCCTCGGGACACTTCCAGAAGCGCACGTGGTGGCGCCTGGACGGCTTGCCCACGATCTCCTGCTCGAAGGCGAAGTCCTGGCGTCGCGTGAACAGGAACAGTGGGCTGACCGGCGCTGCTGGGTAGCGCCGGCGCAGGAGCGTGCAGCGGACCAGCCGGAGGCCGCTGCGGAACGACAGGTCGTCCGCGCGTGTCCACCCTCCGTCCCGCATCGCTTGGAGCAGTGCCTCCTCCGTGCCGAGGACGGCCAGGTTGATCGGGTCTCCCAGCAGACCTTCACTCGTGCGCGCGCGACCGACGAAGTAGTCCGGCACGTAGATCTTCGCGAGGATGCGCTGAAGTCGCGGGAGGAAGACGTAGGCCATGACGAGCCACAGGGCGAGGAAGGCGAGGATCGGGTCGTCGTCATCGATGATCGGCACGACCAGAAGCTCGAACGTCACCCATCCGCTCAGGCCGACGACGACCAGGAACGCCGCCCGTTTGAGCAGCCAGACCACTGTCGCAGCGGACCTGTGCGTCACGCGACCGAGCAGCCCCGGAGGAGCCTCGCCGTGACCGGGCAAGGGACGTGCGAGGTCGGGCGGCCGCACGGAACCCGCGCCGGGAGATACCTCTCGCGCGGCAGCAGCGTCGACCCGCTCGTCCACCCGTCAAGCATCCGTTGGACCTGCTGCTACGTCCAGCAGGCGGTCGGGGCGACGCTCACTCCGATGAAGTCGAAGAAGCCCACGGGACCGACCTTCCGTTGTCCGACACGAGCCTGCAGAAGTCGGCGGCATCCATGACGATCTCCTCGCCACCCGCGCCCGAGACCCAGCGGCCACCTGCCGGGTTCGTTCGCCGCCGGCGGCTGCCGGACCTCCAGATGTGCAATGGCAAACCGCCGAGCACGACGGGGTGATCAGCTGCTGGCCATCGTGTCGTCGGGTCTTTGCCGCACGCACCTGGCGTGCCATTTCCCATGGGGTGGAGACGAACTTCGCCATGCCGGTGATGTGTGCGGCCAACTGGCGGACGTCCCACGCCGTACAGTCGGTTGACCGGCTCCAGTCATCGGGGCGGAGGGCGTCCACGGTGTCCAGCACACGGTGGTACTCCGTCTCGGCCAGCCGCATCGCAGCCGGTCTTCCCAACGCAGGCGTGACGACGTCGCAACCCGGCCAGGTCGTGGTGGTGGTGGTGTTCATTGAGGTGCTCCTCGTGGCTGGCCCGGCCAACCGGGCCCGGGATGTTCGCCGGTGTCACCCCGGCGGATCTGACGGGAGGCCGACGCAGTCGGCCCAGACGTCGATGGCCCGGTCGAGCAACGCGGAGTAGTGCGTGCCTCCCGGGTCGTTGGCCAACTGCTGGTTGTGAGGCCGCCAATCAACGCGACCCAGATCTCGAAGTCCGGGTCCGAGACGCCCTGTTCGTCGAACCAGTTGCGCGCGGACTCCAGGACGCGCACCGCTGCGGCGTAGGAGTCGGGGCTCGGCTCGAAACCCGGGATGGTGCGCTGGTTCATCAGCTGCTGCCGCGGAGGGTTCGCCACCGCGAACTCGAAGAAGGCCCGCGCGATGCGGCGGACCGCCTGCCGTGGCGCTGTGGGCAGGTCGGCGAGCTCTGCGTGAGCCACCCGTTCGTACTCGATCCACGCCTGACCGAACATCGCGTCGTAGATCGCGTGCTTGGACCCGAAGTGTGTGTACAGCGACGGCGCCCGGCATCCCCACCCGCTCGGCGATGTCTCGAGTCGAGCGACGCCGCCCGCGCCGGGCTCCTGCTGTGCGCTGCGCAGGTCGGCGACCCGGGCACAGGCAGGTCACAACCGATGGCGACGGCTCGGCTATCCTTCCTGCAGCAGAGCAGGACCCGCGATTGCAGCGAAGCATGCAGCGTCGGTTTCAGCCATGCGCCGCCCTCGTAGCTCAGGGGATAGAGCGTCGGTTTCCTAAACCGTGCGTCGCAGGTTCGAATCCTGCCGGGGGCACAAAGTAAAACCGCAGGTCAGCGGCCATTTCACAATCCGGCGCCCCCTCGTCGAGCAGCATCGGATCCCCCGAAGTACACATTCTGTACACGCCGCCTGGCTGGCCGCCCCGTCCAGGCGGGCAGCCACCGCGCCGAGCTCGTCCGGGACCAGGTGGCTGTAGCGGTCGAGAGTCAGCGTCGCTGAGGCGTGCCCCTGCATCCGCTGCACGCTCTTCACCGTCGCTCGCGCCGAGATCGCAGGCGACGCGGGGCCTCCCGCCAGCAGGTGGTAAGCCTGCCGCACGCGGTCGGATCTCAAGTCTTGAGGGCCCCTGCGATCTGCACGGCGGCCTGGGCGGCCGTGAGGTGCGTGGTGTCGACGACCTCGGCCTCGCCATGCAGCCACGTGCGGGCTGCCTCGGCGTAGGGCTCCAGGTACTTGAGACGGAAGGGGGACGGGATCACATGCTGCCCCTCGATGCGCGCACGCAGGGTGGCCTGGTCAGCGTGGAGGACGAAGTGCCGTACCGGAATGGAATGGCTGGCGAGTCCGGCGCTGATCTCGCGCCAGTACTGCTCGACCAGGACAGTCATAGGCATCACCAGAGTGCCGCCGGTGTAGTCGAGCACGCGACGGGCGGTCTCGACGACGAGCGGTCGCCACGGCGGCCAGTGCTGGAAGTTGTCTGTCGTCGGCAGTCCCGGTGTGATGTCCATGAGTGTCTCGCCTACCTTTTCGGCGTCGAACACCCGTGAATCTGGGATCAACTGCTGCACAAGAGCGCTGGTCGTCGTCTTGCCTGCGCCGTGCGTGCCGTTGAGCCATACGATCATGAGACGCAACGGTATCGCTGTGCGTACTCGAACTCCTCGACCTATCCGGCAGAAGGCGACCAGCGTCCAGATGTCTGCCGCAGACAGTGAAAGTGCGACCATGCCGACCAGCGGAGGTGCACGGTCACTCTCGGTCAGATGACAGTTCCCCGACCACGCGGTCGATCTCGCCGCGTGGCATTGAGTCGGCCACGAAGATGGTGAAGGAGTCCTCACTGAATCTCGCGGCCACTACGTCATCGGTGGAGTAGCCGGGAAGCGACCAGACGTGGGTCTGCTCTGAGTGCCCCGTGAACACCGAGCCCCGTGGGCTTGGCCCTTCGTCGTCGCAATCCGCTGCGTCGGCGGTGTCGAACCGTGTGCCGCGAATCTCCGTGTAGCCAGCGGCGGTATACGTCGTGCTGTTCAGCCGGATCTTCGGGACGCATTCTCGCTCGGTCGCGCCCTCAGCCACTCGTTCTTCCGCGCAACCCGTGGACGACCACAGAAGCAAGACGACGGCTACCGCGACCTTCACTGGCCAAGTGTGCCTCCGATTCACGTCGGTGTGACGAAGAACCGCCCCAACCGGCTCCGCCCGGAGGTTGGGCTCATCCGCCAGATGCTGCATTCCGCCCTGTCGAGACCGGCCCGGCCGAGGTCTAGGCATAGCGGCGTCACAGCGTGACCTCGACTCGTCGTTCTGCGTTAGCGGTGCATGAGCACTCCGAAGCCGCTCGTGGATAGTGACGTAGTCACGTCCACTCTGCGTGCCCTGGGCGTGGCCACCTTCGCTGGAATCGCGGTCCTCGTCGGCGTCGCGCTGAGATGGCTGATCTTGCGTGATGACTCCTTCAGCCAGAGAAACCTGGAGCAAGCCAACTTCCTGATCGCCATAGCGGGGCTAGTGGCAACGGGAGCGCTCTTCATGGTTGCGCTGAACTTGGTCAAGTGGCCCGACCGTGGTCCCTGAACGTGCCATGCCGAGAGTCGGATGGTGCGGATGACGCTAGCTGCGGCACTGCGAGTTCTCGGCCGACCCGGGCCGTTGTGCGGCCTGGACCCAACGCAGCCGCTTCGTCAGGTGCACCGAGCCCCCTCGGCCGTCGACCGAGTCGAAGATGGACAGGTCGCTCAACGCGTTCATCAGCGCTATCCCTCGGCCGTCCTCGGCCCAATGATCATGCTCATCCGGGGCGACGTTGCGCTGCCCGAACCCCGAGCCCGAGTCGATCACCTCAATGGTGACCTGCTCGTCATTGATGCTGACGATGACGTCGTAGGTGACGCCAGCGACGGCATGCTGGACCGCGTTCGTGCATGCCTCGCTCAGCGCCACCTCCACCTCATTGACGCAGTCCGGCTCCACCCCGGCCGTGGATAGCGTTGCAGTCACCGTATGTCGGGCCAACGGGACGCTGATCGCCTCCCGCGGCAGGCTCAGCGCAAGCTGTACTCTCATGTCCTTGCCACCTTCATGTTCGATCGTCCGTGCAAGTTCGTCAGGCAGTCGCCGTGCATCCCGGGCACAGCCTTTGCCACAGATGGCAGGTTGGGCCGGTTCAGCGGCACAGGCGCGGAAACCGCGAAGACTGGGTTCCGTCGGACAGAACACACCGGTCGTGGTCGGGCGTGACCTCAGCATTTGCTGGATGCGCAAGGAACGCAGGCGCGTCGTTGACACTCAGAGGCCGGTCTTAGGCCTCGGCATTACCAGCAGCAGGACTGACAGCATCGACCAACTCGAACGTACCTCGCACTGCCGGCGAAGACCATGAGTGACAACCCTGTGACTATAAAAAATGCGCCTTCTGCGAGGTGCGCGGTCCGTTAGCCCGCAACGGAAGCCATTTGCGGCAACGAGTCTTCCGGGGACCACAGCGTCGACAGCCTTCCGAGGACGAGTGGCGCAGAACGTGGCTGAGCTGACGAGCCCCGGACCCAGGAGAGCCCGGGGGCACCGGATCGACCTTCGATCGAGGGTGAATGTCATGGCCGCGCGCAGCCTGCAGCGAACTTGACCGGTGACAGCAAGAAAGGAGCGGCACCGACCGCTCCTTGCATTTCCAAGGTAACCCCTGGAGGGGGGCTTGCTGCAAGGCCCCCCTCATGCCGCAGAATCGCCGACTCGAAGGCAGAACGTCGGAGGGGCTGGACTGTGACCGAGCATGCGGTACTGATCGTTGGGGGAGGCCCCACGGGGCTGATGCTGGCCGGCGAGCTAGCGCTGGCGGGCGTCGACGCTGCCATCGTCGAGCGGCGCGCCAGCCAGGACCTCCCCGGCTCGCGCGCCGGCGGTCTGCACGCACGAACCATCGAGGTCCTCGACCAGCGTGGCATCGCCGATCGGTTCCTCGCGGAGGGACAGGTGGCCCAGGTCGCGGGTTTCGCTCGGGTCGCGTTCGACATCAGCGACTTCCCCACCCGGCATCCCTACGGGCTCGGGCTGTGGCAGAACCACATCGAGCGCATCTTGGCCGGCTGGGTCGACGAGCTGGCCGTGACCATCTACCGCGAACGTGAGGCGACTGGGTTCGCGCAGGACGACACCGGCGTCGACGTCGAGCTGTCCAACGGTCAGACGCTGCGGGCGGAGTACCTCGTCGGGTGCGACGGAGGACGAAGCCTCGTCCGCAAGGAGGCAGGCATCGAGTTTCCCGGGTGGGATCCGACGACCAGCGCCCTGATCGCCGAGGCCGAGATGGCCGAGGAGCCGGAGCTGGGCACCCGCCAGGACGCTGTCGGCCTCCACGGCCTCGGCAGGGTCGAGTACGAGGTCCGCGACGGCGAAGTGATCTTCGCCGACCACGGGCCGGTCAGGGTCATGGTGACAGAGCAGTACGTCGGGTCGACGAGCGAACCCACCCTGCACGATGTCAGCGAGGCGCTCATCGGCGTGTATGGGACCGACTACGGGATCCACAGTCCCATCTGGATCTCCCGGTTCACAGACATGACCCGTCAGGCCGCTTCGTACCGGAAGGCACGAGTGCTGCTGGCCGGCGACGCCGCACACGTCCACTCCCCGGTGGGCGGGCAGGGACTCAACACCGGCGTGCAGGATGCGGTGAACCTGGGGTGGAAGCTGGCCCAGGTGGTCAAGGGCGTGTCGCCGGACAGCCTTTTGGACACCTATCACGACGAACGCCACCCGGTCGCGGCCCGCGTGCTGCGCAACACGATGGCGCAAGTCGCGCTCACCCGCCCCGGCGACGCGCGCCTTGATGCCCTGCGCGACACCGTTTCCGACCTGTTGAGCATGGACGAGCCGCGCAAGCGGTACGCCGCGATGATGTCCGGCCTGGACATTCATTACAAAGTCGGCGAGGGACACCCGATGCTCGGTCGTCGCATGCCCGATCTCGACCTGGTCACCGCGGAGGGGCCGAGTCGGGTCTTCACCCTGCTTCACCAGGGCCAGCCGGTCCTGCTCAACCTCGGCGAACCCGGTGAATTCGACATAACGCCGTGGGCGGATCGGGTCCAGCTGGTCGATGCCGACTTCGGCGGCACCTGGGAGCTTCCGGTGATCGGCACCGTCGCTGCTCCCGCTGCGGTGTTGGTCCGGCCCGACGGATACGTCGCGTGGGTGGGAGATGGGACCCACGTCGGGCTCGACGACGCGCTTACTCGCTGGTTCGGGCCGCCCGCATAGCCCGGATGCGGCTTTTGCGGTTTCGTCGTGGACGGTCATCGGTGATGGCTACGGTGCCGACGTGGGCATGTTCCTGACGACGACAGCGCTACGTGATGTCACGGTTCGCGAGCTCGTACCCGAGATCGAGGCCTGGTTCGACGACCACTTCATCGTCTGCATGGAGGTGAGCGGTGTTGAGCTGCCTTCCGCCATGAACTACGTCGGGGTGTACGCGCCCCACAACGGCTGGACCACGGTGGTGTGGCCAACGTACTTCGGCGGCCTG
>DASSMS010000186.1:0-9618 GCA_035688575.1 Nocardioidaceae bacterium | reverse complement strand
TTCTCGACCATGTCACCGATCGTGGTGATCGAGCGCTCGCGCACCGGGCGGGTGATCATGCCCGCCTGGCAGTAGCGGCACCCGCGCGTGCAGCCGCGGAAGATCTCGACGGACATGCGCTCGAGGACGGTCTCCGCGAGCGGCACGAGGGGCTGCTTCGGGTACGGCCAGGCGTCGAGGTCCATCAGGGTGTGCTTGTGCACCCGCCACGGGACACCGGACGTGTTGGGCGCGACGCGCTTGATCCGGCCGTCGGAGAGGTACTCGACGTCGTAGAACTTCGGGACGTAGACCGCCCCGGACACCGCGAGCCGGTAGAGCAGCTCGTCGCGGGGCGTGCGACCGGACAGGCCGGGGCTCCCCTCGTCCTTCCACTCCCGGATGACGTCGGAGATGGCCAGGACGATCTCCTCGCCGTCGCCGAGGACGGCGGCGTCGACGAAGTCCGCGATCGGTTCGGGGTTGAAGGCCGCGTGGCCGCCGGCGAGGACGATCGGGTCGTCCTCACTTCGGTCGCGGGCGTGCAGGGGCATACCGGCCAGGTCGAGGGCGGTGAGCAGGTTGGTGTAACCGAGCTCGGTCGCGAAGGAGACGCCGAACACGTCGAAGGCGCGCACCGGTCGGTGGTTGTCCACGGTGAACTGCGGGATGTCGTTCTCGCGCATCACATGCTCCATGTCTGGCCAGA
Organism: Nocardioidaceae bacterium; assembly: GCA_035688575.1. GTDB lineage: Bacteria > Actinomycetota > Actinomycetes > Propionibacteriales > Nocardioidaceae > Nocardioides_C. Next base: position 8,930 of record DASSMS010000186.1, on the reverse strand, counting down.
CGGAGTACGTGCGCTCGGCGAGGATCCAGTCCCGCTCGTTGAGGACTTCGTAGAGGATCTGCACGCCCTGGTTGGGCTGGCCGACCTCGTACGCGTCGGGGTACATCAGGGCCCAGCGGACCCTCGGGGACCCGTCCTCGTTGTCCCAGTCCTTCAAGGTGGCGTTGAGCTCGCCGCCGACGTACTGGATCGGCTTTTGCACCGACGGCAGCAGCGGCTCGAGTCGGGGGAAGAGTGACTCGGCGTGGGGCGCGGGCATGCAGCAACCTCTCGAAGACAGGTGTGGGGTCGCTCCAAGGGTACGACGGACGCCCGCGAGGTTCTAACCGCAGCAGCGGCTACTCGGCCTCGGCGAGCTCCTCGAGCGCGGCCTCTGCGCGCGCGAGCTCCTCGCGGGCGAGCGCGATCAGGTCGCACAGCCCCTGCACGCCGAAGCGGTTGCTGATGTTCTGGACCGCGTCGGTGATCACGGGGTCGACGTTGACGGACGGCGTCTTGAAGTCGCTCATCCGGACATCCTCACCCCTGGACCGACCGGCGTCCACCCCTCTGGGTCGGCGCGTGTCGCGGACCGCCGCTCAGCCCTGGGCGGCCCACCGGGAGTCACGGCCGAAGGCGGCGAGCAGGTCGGTCTGCGGGTCGCCGGAGGCCGACATGGGCGGTCCGATCACACCCGCCGACCGGTAAGCCTCCTCACGGCTCGCGAACCAGGTCGCGACCTCCGCGACGAGCTCGGGATCGAGGTGCGTGTCACCGCCCGTCGACACGGCCAGGTCCCAGCCGTGGACAAGGTGGTCCGCGGCGAGCTGACGGAGGTACTCGTCGAGGTCCTCGTCACCGTACGACAGGTGCACCTTCGTCTGCGGCGGTGCTTCGGCGACCGCTGCAGCTGCCTCGGAGGCAGCCTGGTGGCAGACCCGGACCGGGTCCTCGCCTAGGACGTCACCGTCGAAGCGGTCTCCCACCTCGGCGATCGTGCTGCCGTGGACCAGGGGCACCGTCCACAGCTCCTCCCCCACGACATGGTTCACGAGATCGTGCACGTTCCAGTCAACGCACGGCGTCGCGGCGGACCACTGGTCCTCGCGGATCCCGCTGACCTGGGCGTCCCAGAAGTCGACGGTGCGACGGTGCAAGGTGGCGGCGTCCATGGGAACCTCCTGCGTCTCTGCGCCCCCCGCCCTCCCAGGGTGCTCGCGGGGTCGGCGCCTCGTCCAGACGGAGATTCCCGGCGGACGCGGCAAGTCACAGCAACCCGGAGCGGATCGTCGTCCGGGCCTCGGCGACCCACCAGTCCAGGTCCTCGCGCTCCCGGGCCCGGACAGCAGGGTCGGGATGCTCGGCGGCGTCGAGCGCCTTGTTCCAGCCGAGCCACACCGTTCCCGCGAGCAGTGCCAGGTGCATGGCCGCCTCGTCGAAGGTGGGTCCGAGCGCGTCGGCGTACGTGGAGAGGACCTCCTCCCGGCTGAGGTCCACGACCGAGGAGCACCCGGCGACGAAGCGTGCCACGTCGACGGCGCCGGGAGCCGACACCGGCATGCCCCAGTCGAGCAGGACGAGGACGTCCGACTCGACCGCCATGTTGACGGTGGCGAGGTCGCCGTGGGCCAGCGTGCACGGACGTCGTCGCAGCGCCTCGGCCAACGGCTCGGGGCGACGGAGAAGTGCGAGCACCGGGTCGCCCACGTCGGACGGGACCATCTCCGCGAAGTGCGCCCACCCCCTGGTCGCGAGCCGGGGCAGCTTGCTCGCGCCGTCGAGGTGCGGTCGCAGCCGATCCGGCGAGAACAGGGCCAGGAACGTCGGCAAGGGCGTCAGCGCCTCCGGCCACGGGTCGAGCGGCACGTCCTGGAAGGCCTGGTGCATCGCGGCCACCCGCCGCAACGCCCAGCGGCACTGCTCGTCGTCGAGCCGGTCCTCCCAGCCGAGCACCTGGTTCCGGAGATCCCGCATGACGACGACGGAGCCGTCGGGCTCCCGCCAGCCGTCCACGATCGCGTGCCCGACGCCCTCAGGAAGCAGTCGCAGCAGACCGCTGTCCCACATCGCCCACTCCCGACCGACCGAGTCGCCGGTCAGGGTCATCAGCAGGTCCGTCGCGGGTGTGAACCGCTTGGCCACCAGCCGGGTGCCGTCGTCGAGCAGCCACCGCTCGAGCGTTGCCCCGGACTTGCCCACGTGGCCGATGAGCGGCCTACGCTCGACGACCCTCCCCTCGAGCTCCGCGCCAGCCATGCTCCCTCACCCTCCCGAAGGGAGCCTAGGACTAGAAGCGGGACCGGACCAGACGACTTCGGGCCACCCCGAGGCCCATGGAGCGGTCCGTGCGCAGGTGGATGTTCTGGAGCAGGCCGATGGCCATGAGCCCGGCGAACATCGACGAGCCGCCGTAGGACACCAGCGGGAGCGGCACACCCGTCACCGGCATGATGCCCAGGCACATCCCGATGTTCTGGAACGCCTGGAAGCCGAACCAGCAGGCGATGCCACCGGCGGCGAGGCGGCCGAAGAGGTCGTCGGCCCGCGAGGCGATGGTGAGCGCCCGCCACAGGACGACGCCGAGCAGCGCGATCAGCACCGCCGAGCCGACCAGGCCGAGCTCCTCCCCCGCCACCGTGAAGATGAAGTCGGTGTGCTGCTCGGGCACGAAGCCCGACTTGGTCTGCGAGCCGTCGAAGAGCCCTTGGCCGAAGACACCGCCGTTGCCGATCGCGATGCGGGCCTGCTCGGTGTTGTAGCCGGCGCCCCGCGGGTCGAGCCCCGGGTTGGTGAATGCCATGAAGCGGTCCACCTGGTAGTCCTTGAGCACCCCGGCCTGCACCGCGACGATCGCGCCTCCCACCGCCGAGGCCGCGAGCCCGACCAGCCAGCGTCGCGGGGCGCCGGAGATGCCGACCACCCCGAACACCGTGGCGGACAGCACGAGCATCGTGCCGAGGTCAGGCTGGAGCAGGATGAGGACCGCCGGCAGACCCGCGATCACGAGCATGCCGAGCACGTCGAGGTGGCGGACCTCCCGCTGCTTCCACGAGCCCTCGGTGCGCTCTGCGACGAGCAGGGCCATGCCGATGACCACGGCGAGCTTGGCGAACTCCGCCGGCTGGATCGACAGGCCGCCGACCATGAGCCAGGAGCGTGAGCCGTTCACGGTGCTGCCCATGACCAGCACCAGGATCAGGCCGACCACGGATGCGACGTACACCAGTGGCGCGAGGATGCGCACCCACCGGTGGTCGGTGGCGATGATCATCACCCCGAGGACGACGCCGATCGCGATGTTGACCAGCTGCTTCTTCAGGTAGGCGCTCGGGTCGCCGCCGGTGAGGTCCTCGCGGTTGACCGTCGCCGACCACACCAGCACCGTGCCGAGGACCAGGAGGCCGGCCACGGCGAGCATCAGCAGCCAGTCGAGGCGGGGCACTCCGGCCCGGCTGGTGCTCTCGACGCGGACCGAGCGGGAACGGGCGGGTGCGGCCATCGTCATCGGCGCGCCCTCCGGTTCCTCTGCCTCGACCGAGCAGGCTCCTGGGTGCGGGAGGCCTTCTCGGTGCGGGCTGCCGGCGGCAGGATCTCCCCGTCCTTGGCGAAGACCGGCAGACCCGCAGGGGGCTTGCCTTCGGGCAGGGCGGCCTTCGCCTCGATGACGTCGCTGCCGCGGACGCCGTACAGGGTCTCCCAGATCTTGCGGATCGCCGGACCCGAGGTGCCCGAGCCGGTGCCGCCCTGGGAGACCATCATCACCACGACGTAGCGCTTGTCGTACGACGCGACCCAGGACGTGCTCTGCTTTCCGTAGACCTCGGCCGAACCCGTCTTCGAGCGGATCTTGACCTTGTCGAGCGGGAAGTCGACGAGGCGCCACGACATGGTGCCGCGCGAGGAGACCCCCTGGAGGGCGCGGTCGATGTAGTCGAGGTGCCGCTTGGCCACCTTCGTCGAGCCCGCCTTCTTCGGCTTGATCTCACGAACCACGTTGCCCCGCGGGTCGACGATGGCCTTGCCGACCCGAGGCTCCCAGAGCGTTCCTCCGTTGGAGAGCGCACCGTAGGCCCGCGCGAGCTGGAGCGGGGTGACGATCGTGTCGCCCTGCCCGATCGCGAAGTTCACTGCGTCGCCGGCGCGGTAGGCGAAGCCCTCGATGCAGAACTCCCGTGCGAACCGGTGCAGGAAGTCGTCACCGGGCTTCTTGCCGATCTTGCAGTAGTAGTCCTTGTTGGCCTCGTAGTAGTCGCGCTTCCACTGCCGGTCGGCGATCCGGCCGCTGGCCTCACCGGGCAGGTCGATCCCGGTCTCTGAGCCGAAGCCGAAGATCTTGGCGATCTTCACCAGCGGGTCCTTGGCGTCGATGTCGTCGACGTCGCTGCCGAACTTCTGCCAGTAGTTGTAGCCGATCCGGTAGAAGAAGGTGTTGCACGAGACCTCGAGCGCCTTGTCGAAGCCGATGGAGCCGTAGGCGCCTGACTCGTAGTTCTTGAAGGCCCGGTTGCCGACGGTGAACGACGAGGAGCAGTCGAGCCGGGTGTCCTGGCTGTAGCCGTTCTCGAGGGCACCGGCGGTCATGAACGGCTTCCACGTCGAGCCAGGCGCGAACTGGCCCTGGGTCGCGCGGAACAGCAGGGGCGTCCCGGCCTTCTGCGAGTAGAGGCGGGACAGTTCCTTGCTGCTGATCCCGCCGACCCAGACACCCGGGTCGTAGGTCGGGTGTCCGGCCGCCGCGACGATGCGTCCGTCGGTGGCGTCCATGACCACGACCGCGCCGGAGTCGGCGACGTACTTGCGGCCGGTCACGGTGTCGGTGGTCTGCCGGGCGAGCTTGATGGTCGACTCGAGCTGCTGCTCGACGACCGCCTGAACCCGTGCGTCGATCGAGGTCACCAGCGTGTCGCCGGCCCGGCCCTTGACCTGTCCGGAGTCGCCGAGGACCCGCCCCATGCTGTCGACGGCCACGCGCTTGTAGCCCGGTTCGCCGCGCAGGTACTTGTCGTACTGCTTCTCCACGCCCGCGCGTCCCACGACGGACGCGCCGTGGACGGAGGTGTCGTCCTTGGCCTCCGCCTCGTCGAGCTCCTCCTCGGTGATCGGGCTGAGGTAGCCGAGGAGGTGGGCTGCGTTGATGCCGTACGGCGAGGGGTAGGCCCGCACGCTGACGGACTCGGCGAGCACCGCGGGGTAGTCCTCGCTCTGCTCCAGGACCGAGACGGCCGTCTGCTGCGGGACGTCCTCGGCGACAGGCACCGGCTGGTACGGCGACCCATTCCAGCACGTGCCCTCGAGCGAGCCCGCCTCGCCGCACAGGAGGGTGCGGGCGCGGACGTCCTCGTACGTCGACCCGACGGTGCGCGCGACCCGGCGCAGCAGCGCCTCCTGCTGCGGCTCGTCCATCTTCTTGAGCATGGTGCGGTCGACGGTGACGACCCACGAGGTGCGGTTCGCGACGAGGGGGCGTCCCATGTCGTCGACGATCAGGCCACGGGCAGGCTGCACGACGAGCTCGCGGACCGACTGCTCCGCCGCCTGTGCCTGGTACGCCTCCCCGCCCAGCACCTGGAGGTACCAGAGCCTCGCGAAGAGCGTGACGAACAAGGACAGCACGATCGCCTGCACCACGATCAGGCGCAGGCGGCTCTTCTGGCGAGCAGTCGCGCGGACCCGGGGCACGCGGCCGCTGCCCGTCGGCTGACGCGCGGCCGAACCGCCGTTGTTCTTGGCCGGGCCGCCGTTGTCGCTGGTCGAGCCTGTCGAGACCATCAGTACGCCACCTGATGGGGCTCGAGCCGCCGGAAGAGCCGCATCATCAGCGGGAGCACGAAAGGCGTGATGAGCACGTCGTACACGACCGCGGTAGGGATCACGGCGAGTGCCTCCACGGCGGGGACCGCCGGGTCGGAGAGCACCATCCCGCTCAGGGCGAAGATGGAGGTCCCCACGAACGACGCCGCGGCGACGGTGACGATCGCGGCGAGCGCGGAGGTACGCGCGTCCTGGCGGACCCGGCCCGCGAGGTAGCCCACCACGACGAGTGCGAGCGCCCAACGACCGGCGACGTGGTCCGCGGGCGGCGCCAGGTCGATGGCCAGCCCCGACAGGAAGCCGATGACGGCGGCGAACTCGGGTCCTCGGACCAGCGCGGCCGCCACGACGACGAGGAGCGCGAGGTTCGGGACGACCCCGGCGTAGGCGAGGTGAGGGAACAGCGCGACCTGGAGCACCACCGCGAGGGTGATGACCATCGTGAGGACGAGGGCGCGCGCGGCGGCCATCAGCGTTCACCCTTCCCTGCCGGGGTGGTCTCCCCGGCGTTGATCACGGCCCGGTCACCCTTGGTGTCGGCCCTCACGACGACACCCACGAGGTCGAGGGAGGAGAAGTCCACGAACGGGTCGATGACCGCGCGCTTGGACAGCTGGCGCGGACTGCTGAAGACCGAGATGACCCGGCCGATGGGGACACCCGCGACGTAGGGCGCACCGTTCTTGGATCCCCAGGTGACCACCACGTCGTCACGTGCCGGGGTCACCGCGTTGTCGACGAGGTCGAGGTCGAGCCTGCCCTCGTCACCGATCGCGCCGCGGCCGCGGAGGAACCCGACCTCCATGTTGGAGCCGAGGCGGCCGCCCACCACCGAGTCACGGTCGACGATGAGCAGCACGGTCGCGGTGGACCGGTCGGCCCGGATGACGCGACCCACGAGCCCTTCGTTGTTGAGTACGGTCATGTCGGCGTGGACGCCGGAGGACGTGCCCGCGTCGATGGTCACGGTCTGGGAGAACGACTGCGCGGGGCCCACCGCGACGACCCGGGCCGGTACGAGCGCGTAACCGGTGTCCCCGGAGCTCTTCAGCAGCCCGTCGAGCTCGGCGGCGCGCTGCCGCGCGACCGAGGACGTCGCGAGCTGTCCGCGGAGTGCGGCGTTCTCGGCCTCGAGCCGGCGGACCTCGCCGTGGAGCGATCGGGTGGTGGTGAAGAAGCCGGGCACCGACTCGAAGGGGCGTACGACGGCGGCCGTCATCTCCTCGACCGGCCCGAAGGCGTTGCCGGCGACCGCGCGCAACGGGTCGACAGGTGAGTCCTCGCCGCCCCGGGCGTCGAGGGTGATGATCGTGAAGCTGGCAAGCAGGAGGAGCGCGAGCACCCCCCGCGACGGCCGTTTGTGCTGGTCCCGCATGGCCATCTCAGGTCACCGCCGTCGCGGCTCGGACACGAGGACCTGCTGCAAGGCCTCGAACTCCTCGACGCACTTGCCCGCGCCCATGGCCACCGAGTGGAGCGGGTCCTCCGCGATGTGCACCGGCATCCCGGTCTCATGGCGCAGCCGCTCGTCGAGGCCGCGCAGCAGCGCACCCCCACCCGTCAGCACGAGGCCGCGGTCCATGATGTCGCCGGCGAGCTCGGGAGGGGTCTGGTCGAGGGTCGTGCGCACCGCGTCCACGATGGTGTGCAGCGGCTCCTCGAGAGCCTGCCGCACCTCGGCGCTGGAGACGACGACGGTTTTGGGAAGGCCGGAGATCATGTCACGTCCCCGGACCTCGGCCTCGGGCTCCTGCGGCAGCGGGAACGCCGACCCGAGGGTCATCTTGATCTCCTCGGCCGTGCGCTCCCCCAGCATCAGGGAGTACTCCTTCTTCATCCAGGCGATGATCGCCTGGTCGAGCTCGTCGCCCGCGGTGCGGATGGACAGGCTCGTCACGATGCCGCCGAGCGAGATGACCGCGACCTCCGTCGTACCCCCGCCGATGTCGACGACCATGTTGCCGGTCGCCTCGTGCACCGGCAGGCTGGCGCCAATCGCCGCGGCCATCGGCTCTTCGACGATGTACACGCGGCGGGCCCCGGCCTGGTAGCCGGCCTCCTTCACCGCGCGCTGCTCGACGGCGGTGATGCCGCTCGGGACGCAGATCACCAGTCGCGGCTTGGCGAAGTAGCGGCGGCGGTGCACCTGCTGGATGAAGAACCGAAGCATCTGCTCGGTGGAGTCGAAGTCCGCGATGACACCGTCCTGGAGAGGCCGGATGGCGGTGATGTTGTCGGGCGTGCGGCCGATCATCCGCTTCGCCTCGAGCCCCACCGCGAGGATCTCGCCGGTGGTGGAGTTCAGCGCGACCACCGACGGCTCGTCGAGGAGCACGCCCTTGCCACGCACGTAGACAAGCGTGTTGGCGGTGCCGAGGTCGACTGCCATGTCACGGCCGATGAAGCTGTTCGCCACGGTGTCCCGCCCTCTGTCTCCCTCACCCGGGGGTACGGCGAACCTGCTCACCGACCCGTGGCAGAAGCGTAAGAGCGCGGCGCTCCACATCCCGGCAGGACACGCGCAGGGCACGTCCTCCCCTGGGGAACGCCGAAGGCCCCCGGATCGCAGTGGGTCCGAGGGCCTCCGGTCGTGGCTGCCGCCTACTTCAGCTTGAAGTCGGCGGAGACGTAGGTGCCGTCCGCAGTCGTCAGCGTCACCTTGTAGCAGGAGCCCGCACCGAGCTTCGGCGTTGCCCAGTTCTGGATCCACTGCTGACCGGTGCTGTCGTAGCGGAGCGATGTCGAGCCGGTGGTGGCGAACTCCTCGATGGCGTCCTCGACACTGCCCCCGCAGGTCACCTTCTTGGCCGAGAAAGTCGCCCCGATGTTCGCAGTGAGCCGCTCGCCACCCTTGAAGACGTTGAACTTCAGCGGAACCGTCGAACCTGCCTTCACCGTGTTCAGCACACCCATGTCGACAGGCTTGTAGAAGCCATCCAGCCTCCAAGCCATCACGGTGTAGGTCAGCGTCTTGGTCCCGACGTTGCCCACGTCGTCCATCGCCGTCGCGGTGAGGGTGTGCGTACCGACCGCGGTGCTGAAACCGCTGACTGTGCACTCACCCTTGACGCCCGAGCCACCGTCATCGGCCGTGCAGGTCGGTGCGACGACCTGGTCGCCGAAGTAGAAGCCTCCACCCG
>DASSMS010000140.1:0-18187 GCA_035688575.1 Nocardioidaceae bacterium | reverse complement strand
AACGGCCAGTAGAGCGGGAAGAGCCCCCACATGCCGTAGGCGGCCGCCCCGAGGAGGAAGCCACGTCGTGTCTCTGCCACCACGGAAGACTAACTGACCTGTAAGCACCAAAAGGCACCTTGGCCACTGACAGAGACGGTTTGCCTCCCAAGCAGGGCGGACGGGACTAGAGTCTGGCGTCGATATCGGACAAATCAGACTTCGGGGGGTAGCCGTGCGTCCTGCACGCCTGTTTGCAGGCAGCGACGTGCGCGTTCCCGACGGGGAGGCGAAGCTGCAGCGGAAGTTCCGCGGCAAGACCTCCTGGAGGACCTTGGCCACGGCGCCGGCGGACCAGTCCTTCCGCTTCTCGACCCGGGCCGTGGCCAACGCGACCTACCGCGTCGTCTACAGCGGAGGCAGCGTCACCGATGAGACGACCGGCACGGCGTACGCCTTCGAACCTTCCCAGGCCTCCAAGAACCTCTGGGTCGCGAGGGACCTGAACGCCCGCGACGTGCAGCCGATGCCCAACCGGTACTTCGTCAAGGGCAACGTCGACCCCGGCTGGGGCAGGAAGATCGTCAAGTTCGAGCGCAAGACCTGCAAGAAGTGCAGCTGGAAGGTCTACGCCAGGCAGCGCACGACGCGCACCGGCGCCTACAGGTTCCCGGTCGACTTCCCGCGGCCGGGCCGTGCCTGGTTCTACCGGGTGGTCGTGCCCAAGACGACGTCGCACATCAAGTCGACGTCCCAGATCTTCCGCGCCGTGACCTACTGAGCGGCCAAGGCGAAGGGGCTGCCCCGGACCAGACGTCCGGAGCAGCCCCTTCGTCATGCTCGAGGGCGGTCAGACGACCGTCCAGGTGTCGCCACTGTGGAGGAGGCCCGCGAGCGCCTGCCCCTTGTCGTCGTCGCCTCCGCGTGCGGTCGCGATCTGCTCACGGGCCAGGTCGTCGTACGTCGGGTGCTCCACCTGCCGGAAGATGCCGATCGGGGCCTGGTGGAGGTACCCCGCGTCGGTAAGCCGGGACAGCGCGAACGCGGTCGTCGGATCGTCGGCGTGGGCGTCGTGCACGAGGATCTCCGAGGGGTCCACGCCGCCGGGATTGTCGGGGCCCGCGACGTCGACCACCCGAACGGAGCCGGTCGCCGGGTCGCGCACGACGCCCTTGCCGCCCAGCCCGTCCTCGGCGGCCGGGCCGAACCGGATCGGCTCGCCGTGCACGAGCGGGATGATCGCGGTCTGCTTGGTCTCGGGACCCTTCAGCTCGTCGAAGGCGCCGTCGTTGAAGATGGGGCAGTTCTGGAAGATCTCCACGAGCGCCGTGCCCCGGTGTGCCGCGGCGGCCGACAGCACCGAGGTGAGGTGCTTGCGGTCGGAGTCCACGGTGCGGGCGACGAAGGTGCCCTCCGCGCCGAGCGCGAGCGAGACCGGGTTGAACGGGTTGTCGAGCGAGCCCATCGGCGTCGACTTGGTGACCTTGCCCAGCTCGCTGGTGGGGGAGTATTGACCCTTGGTCAGGCCGTAGATCCGGTTGTTGAACAGCAGGATCGTCATGTTCACGTTGCGGCGCAGGGCGTGGATCAGGTGGTTCCCGCCGATCGAGAGCGCGTCGCCGTCACCGGTCACCACCCACACCGACAGGTCGGACCTCGACGTGGCGAGGCCCGTGGCGATCGCCGGCGCACGGCCGTGGATCGAGTGCATGCCGTAGGTGTCGAGGTAGTAGGGGAACCGGCTGGAACAGCCGATGCCGGAGACGAAGACGATGTTCTCGCGCCGGAGGCCGAGGTCGGGGAGGAACCCCTGGACGGCGGCGAGCACGGCGTAGTCACCGCAGCCTGGGCACCAGCGCACCTCCTGGTCGGAGGTGAACTCCTTGCGGTTCTGAGGTGCGTCGGCCGTCGGGACGTCACGCAGGCCGGGGAACGGGAGGGACTCGGTGGTCATCGGACTGTCTCTTTCGTGGTCTCGACAGGCTCGACCGTCGAGGACGAGGTCGTCTCGACCAGGTCGGTGATCGCGTCGGCCAGCTCTGCGGCACGCAACGGGAGCCCCCGCACGTGGTTGTAGCCGACGACGTCGACGAGGTACTTGGCACGCAGCAGCATCGAGAGCTGGCCGAGGTTCATCTCGGGGACCATGACCGCGTCGTAGGACTTCAGGACCGCGCCGAGGTCCTTGGGGAACGGGTTGAGGTGGCGCAGGTGGGCCTGGGCGACGTCGAGGCCGGAGTTGCGGACCTGCCGCACTGCGGCGCCGATCGGGCCGTAGGTCGAACCCCAGCCGAGGACCAGGACGCGCGCCCGACCGGACGGGTCGTCCACGGCCAGCGGCGGGATGGAGTCGGCGATCCGGTCGACCTTGGCCTGGCGGGTGCGGACCATGAAGTCGTGGTTCGCGGGGTCGTAGGAGATGTTGCCGTGGCCCTCGCCCTTCTCGAGCCCGCCGATGCGGTGCTCGAGGCCGGGGGTGCCGGGAACAGCCCAGGGACGCGCGAGCGTCTCCTGGTCGCGCAGGTAGGGCCAGAACTCCTGCTCGCCCTTCGCGTTCGTGTGGTTCGCCTCGGTGGCGAAGCCGGGGTCGATCTCCGGCAGGTCGGCCACCTCCGGGATGCGCCAGGGCTCGGAGCCGTTGGCGAGGTAGCCGTCGGAGAGCAGCATCACCGGGGTGCGGTAGGTGACGGCGATCCGGGCCGCCTCCACAGCGGCGTCGAAGCAGTCGGCCGGTGACTGCGGGGCCACGATCGGCAGCGGCGCCTCGCCGTTGCGGCCGAACATCGCCTGGAGCAGGTCGGCCTGCTCGGTCTTGGTCGGCAGGCCGGTCGAGGGGCCGCCGCGCTGCACGTCCACGACGAGCAGCGGGAGCTCGAGCATGATGCCGAGACCGATGGTCTCCGACTTCAGCGCGATGCCGGGCCCCGACGTCGTGGTCACCCCGAGGGCACCGCCGAAGGACGCCCCGAGCGCGGCGCCGATGCCGGCGATCTCGTCCTCGGCCTGGAACGTCGTGACGTCGAACCTCTTGTGCTTGCTGAGCTCGTGGAGGATGTCGGAGGCCGGGGTGATCGGGTAGGAGCCCAGGAACAGCGGCAGGCCAGACTGGCTGGACCCGGCGATCAGCCCGTAGGCGAGCGCGAGGTTGCCGGTGATGTTGCGGTAGGTGCCTGCGTCCATCGGGGCGGGCTTGATCTCGTAGGAGACCACGAACGCCTCGGTGGTCTCGCCGAAGTTCCATCCGGCCTTGAAGGCGGTGACGTTCGCGTCGCGGATGTCGGGCACCTTGGCGAAGCGTCGCTCGAGGAAGCCGATCGTCGGCTCGGTCGGGCGGCCGTACATCCACGACAGGAGGCCGAGGGCGAACATGTTCTTCGCCCGTCCGGCGTCCTTGCGGGACAGGCCGAACTCCTTGACCGCCTCCACCGTCATGTCGGTGAGGTCGAACGCGTGCACGGCGTACTCGTCGAGGGCGTCGGTCTCGAGAGGGTTCTCGGGGTAGCCGGCCTTGTTCAGGTTGCGGGTGGTGAAGTCGTGGCTGTCGACGATGATCGTCGCGCCCTTCTTCAGGTCGCCGAGGTTCGCCTTCAGCGCCGCGGGGTTCATCGCCACCAGTACGTCCGGCGAGTCGCCAGGGGTGAGGATGTCGTGGTCGGCGAAGTGGACCTGGAACGACGAGACACCCGGGAGGGTCCCCTGAGGAGCCCGGATCTCCGCGGGGAAGTTCGGCAGGGTAGAGAGGTCGTTGCCGAACGTCGCGGTCTCCTGGGTGAACCGGTCGCCGGTTAGCTGCATGCCGTCACCGGAGTCACCCGCGAAGCGGATGATCACGCGGTCGAGCTGCTTGACCTGCTTGGTCACGCTTTTGCCTTCTTTCCGCGGGCCCGGCCGGCTGCTTGCCGGGGGTCCGGACCCGATTTAGGGTGCCCTCACGGCCATGCTACGACCGTCGTCCGACCTGTTCTCCCTAAGTCCAACACACGGTCGAGACGCGATATTTCAGCGGGATTAGGTGTACTCGCGAGTAGCCGGTGGTGCGTCGTCCGTTCCCGCGCGGCCGCTAGGTGAGCGCCGCGGACACCCCGGGCCCACGAGGATCCCGGGGTGTCCATGGCGCCTTGCTCGAGTGCCGGGCTCCGGCTCTACCCGAGCGAGCTCCCGGCGAACATGTCCGGTCCGAACACCTCGTAGCGGATCCGCGTCGAGGGCAGGCCGCGACGGATCAGCTCCGACCTGGCGTCACGCATGAACGGCAGGGGTCCGCACATGAACACGTCGGCGTCGGCGGGCACCTCGACTTGCGTCAGGTCCATGAGACCGCTTCGCGCGCCGCGCTCCTGGCCGGCCGCGTCCACGTCCTCGTACCAGGTGTGGGTCTCCACGTTCCCGAGGGTGGACACGGACGCCGACACGGCCTGGAAGAGCGGGTGGCTTCCGGCGGATCGGTCGGCGTGTGCCACCGTCACAGGGCGGCTCACGCCACGCGCCGACAGATCGTCGAGGATCGCCGCGACCGGGGTGATGCCGACGCCTGCGCTGATCAGGACCAGCGGGTTCTCCCCCTCGCCGAGGACCATGTCACCGGCCGGGGGGCCGACCTCCAGCACGTCACCGACCGAGACGTGCTCGTGGAGGTAGGTCGACACCAGCCCGTCCGGGGCGCCGTCCGCGCCGCGGATCCTGCGGATGGTGATCTGCAGGGAGTTCTCACGCGCTCCCGTCGAGACGGTGTACTGCCGCGGCTGGCGCGAACCGTCAGGCAGGTCCACGGCGACGGACACGTACTGTCCGGGGAGGTGCGGCGGCACCGGTGCACCGTCCTCGGGGCGCAGGACGAGCGTGATGGTGTCGACGGCGTCCTCCACGCGCTCGATCACCTCGTACCCCCGCCAGGGCGCGGCGGGGTCCACACCGCCGAGGGTGTAGAGCCGCGCCTCCTCCGCGATCAGCTGCGCGGAGAACAGCCAGTACACCTCGTCCCAGGCTGCGGCGACCTCCGGTGTCACAGCGTCGCCGAGCACCTCCGCGACCGCCTTCATCAGGTGGTGTCCGACGATCGTGTACTGCTCCGGGCGGATCCCCAGCGACACGTGCTTGTGGGCGATGCGTTGCATCACCGGCCGGAACGAGGGGGCGTCCGGGTCGACCAGCTGGGTTGCGTAGGCGACGACGGCGGACGCCAGCGCCTGACGCTGCTCGCCGTTCGCCTGGTTGCCCATGTTGAAGACGTCGAGCAGCTCTGGGTGCGCATCAAACATCGACGGGTAGAAACGTGACGTGATCTCGACGGCGTGTTCGGCGACCACGCCTGCGGTCGCCTTGACGATCGCTTCGGACTCGGGTGAAAGCAACAAGTTGGGGCTCCCTGGGTTGAAGTACGTCGCCTCCCTCCGGCGACCCAGGCGAGTGTATGGAGCCCCATGTCTCGGGAGATTCCCGGGTGAAGCGGGACGTTCGCCCCTACCCGCAGGGGCGAACGCTCGTGCTTCAGGACCAGTACACGACGACCTTGTCGCCGATGCCGACCTGGTCGAACAGGGACGCGATGGAGCCGTAGTCGCGGACGTTGACGCAGCCGTGCGAGGCGCCGTTGTAGCCGTTGGCCGCGAAGTCGGGGGAGTAGTGCACAGCCTGGCCGCCGCTGAAGAACATCGCGAACGGCATCGACGTGTCGTAGATCGAGGAGACGTGGTCGCGCGACTTGTAGTTCACCGCGAACTGCCCCTCACGGGTCTCCATGCCCTCGCGGCCGAAGCGCACGTCGAGGGTCACCAGGACGTCTCCGTCGACCACCCAGCGCAGGCTGTTGCTGCTCTTGTCGATGCACAGCACCCTGCCCGTCGTACACCTCGGGTCGAGTGCGGCGCCGTCCGCCGGGTCCGGCGGACGGTTCGCGAGCTCGTCGGCGGTGGGCTCGGTCGTCATCCCCTCGAGAAGGTCGAGCGTGCGCTGGTCGACCTCACCGGTCACCGGGATCATCCGCTTGGCCTGGAAGCCCTTGACCGCGGCCGCCGTCTGGTCGCCGTAGTTGTCGGACACGTCACCGAAGAACCAGGCGATCTGGCGGAGCCGAGCCTGGATCTCTCGCACTCGCGGCCCGGAGTCGCCGGTGGAGAAGAGAGCGGGACCGTACCGGTTGAACATCTCGTCGCCGGTCGGCTTGCGGGTCATCCGCACCAGGCGCTTCCAGGTGCGGGCGTTCACCTCGCCGGTGACCTCGAAGCCGCGCTTGCGCTGGAAGCCCCTCACGGCCTTGAACGTCTCGCCGTCGAACGCACCGCTCATCGGCGGGGTGTACCAGGCGATCTGGGAGAGCCGGTGCTGGAGTGCACGCACCTTGACGCCGCGGTCACCCCGCTCGATCAGTGCCTCGGGCTCGGGATCGGGTTCGGGCTCGCTCTCGACCGGTGGCTCCTCCAGCGGCGCCGCGACCGGTGACTTCTCGACCGGCGCAGGCCTGCGCTCCTCGGCCCCGACGAGGCCGCTGAAGCCGAGCACGCCGAAGGCGGCTCCCGTGCCCAGCGCCGCCACCGTGGCAGCGGCGACGAGAGAGGTGGTGATCTTGGTTCCCCGTTGCATGTCGTCCTCCTGAGACACCTGCCCCTGTGGCGGCCTCCCGGTGCTGAGACGCCGTCGCTGCCCGAAAGGTTGCTTCCCGTCTCGTGCCGGGGGCAGAGGTTCGACCGCAGCAGGCTACCGGTGGCGGAGTGTTTTGCCGAGGAACGCGCCGTGTGTGGTAGCGGCGGGGGTCGCTGCACGGCGGCGCCGGGGCCCCTAGAGTGGGCCCGTGGCGGACTACTACTCGGCATACCTGCCGTTGCTGGTGATGCTGGTCGCCGGGACCGTGCTGGTCCTCGCCATGTTCGCCGGCAATCGCCTGCTGCGGCCCGCGCACCCCACGTCCGAGAAGTTGCTGACCTACGAGTGCGGCGTCGACCCGGTCGGCGAGGGATGGGCGCAGAATCACGTGCGCTACTACGTCTACGCCTACCTCTACGTGGTGTTCGCCGTCGACGCGGTGTTCCTCTTCCCGTGGGCGACCGTGTTCGGTGGGCTCGGCTGGATCTCCGTCGGGGAGATGGGCGTGTTCATCGGGTTCATCGCGGTCGGCCTCGTCTACGCCTGGCGAAAGGGGGTCCTGACGTGGACCTGACCTCGCGACCGGCGGTCGAGCCCGTCGAGACCCCGGTTCCCACAAGCGTGAGCACCGGTACGACGGACCTCGGCATGCCCACGATCGGGCCGTTGCAGAAGCTCGCTCCGAAGCCCGCGCGCTACCTGCTGAACTGGGGCCGCAAGTACTCCCTGTGGGTCTTCAACTTCGGCCTGGCCTGCTGCGCCATCGAGTTCATCGCGACCTCCATGGCCCGCCACGACTTCATCCGGCTCGGCGTGATCCCGTTCGCGCCCGGCCCGCGCCAGGCGGACCTGATGGTGGTCTCGGGCACGGTGACCGACAAGATGGCGCCGGCGATCAAGCGGCTCTACGAGCAGATGCCCGAGCCGAAGTACGTCATCTCCTTCGGCTCCTGCGCCAACTCCGGCGGGCCGTACTGGGACTCCTACTGCGTGACCAAGGGCGTCGACCAGATCATCCCCGTCGACGTCTACGTGCCCGGGTGCCCGCCACGGCCCGAGGCGCTGCTCCAGGGCATCCTCAAGCTCCAGGAGAAGATCGACGGGGAGTCGCTCAAGGAGCGGTACCGCTCCGCGGGAGCCGCCTCGGTCACCCGCGGCCTCGTCCTGCCGCCCTCGGACGCACCCGCCGACGAGCCCCGTCCCGGGCAGGCACCGTGAGCCAGCACTCGACGTACTGGCCCGGCCGGGTGCGCGCCGCCTTCGCCGAGGTCTTCGGCGAGGACGTCACGGTCGACGAGGGCTTCGGGCCGGTGAGCGTCGACGTCCCGGCGGACCGATGGGTCGACGCGGTGGAGCTCGCGCGTGACGGCCTCGACTGCACCTTCTTCGACTGGCTCTCGGCCGTGGACGAGCTCACGGACGGGTTCCGCGTCGTGTGCCACCTGGCCGACCACCGGCCGCGCGGTGTGGAGCACCTGGTGCTCCGGACGCTCGTGCCGCGCGACGCCCCGGTCGTCGCGTCCGTGTCCCACGTCTTCGCCGGCGCGCGCTGGCACGAGCGGGAGACCCACGAGATGTTCGGCGTGGAGTTCACCGCCGCAGGCGGCGAGCGGCTCGAGCTCGACAAGCTGCTCCTGCCCGAGGAGTTCGAGGGGCACCCGCTGCGAAAGGACTTCGTGCTCGCCTCGCGCGTCGCCAAGCCCTGGCCCGGGGCGAAGGAGCCGGGGGAGTCCGAGCACCAGGCGGCAGCACCCTCCCGTCGTCGTACTCGTCCGCCGGGGGTCCCGGAGCCCGACCAGTGGGGCCCGAGGGAGCCGGGTTCGGAACGCCCCGACCCGCTAGCCGCTGCTGCGGGAGGACCCGCCCCCCGTCCACGTCGCACCGCCCGGGCCACGCCGCCGCCCCCTCCGACCGGAGGCGACGCGGATGCCTGAGCTGCTCGAGGTGCTCCTGCGCGTCCTGGTGGTGATCGCAGCCTTCCTCGTCCTGCCGCTTCTCGTCGGCCAGGTCGAGCACAAGGCGATGGCGCACATGCAGGCCCGCGTCGGCCCGATGTACGCCGGGGCCTTCCACGGCTGGGCCCAGCTCGTCGCCGACGGCGTGAAGTTCGTCCAGAAGGAGGACGTGGTCCCGGCCGCGGCCGACCGCAGGGTCTTCAAGATCGCGCCTGCGATCGCCCTGCTGCCCTACCTCGTCGCCATGCTCGCCATCCCGATCGGGCCGGGCCTGGTCGGGCAGGACCTCGACCTCGGCCTCTTCTTCGTCGTCGCGGTCATGGGCGTCGGCGTGGTCGGCACGCTGATGGGCGGATGGGCCAGCGCCAACAAGTTCAGCCTCCTCGGCGGCATCCGGGTCGCGGCGCAGCTGATGGCCTACGAGCTGCCGTTCGTCCTCGCCGCCGCGTCGGTCGCGATGGCCGCCGGCACGCTTTCCCTGGTCGGGATCGTCGAGGCGTGGACCCCTTGGTGGCTGCTGTGGCAGGCACCCGCCCTGTTCGTCTTCTTCGTCGCCGGGCTCGCCGAGCTGCAGCGGCCGCCGTTCGACATGCCGGTTGCGGACGCGGAGCTGGTCTTCGGCCCCTACACCGAGTACGGCGGACTCCGGTTCGCGCTCTTCATCCTCGCCGAGTACGCCGGGATCGTCGTCCTGTCGGCGCTCACGGCGGTGCTGTTCCTCGGTGGCTGGCACGGCCCCTTCGAGGAGCAGGCCGGGTGGCTCTGGACCCTCGTCAAGACCGGGTTCGTGGCCTTCGTCGTGGTGTGGTTGCGGGTGGCCTACCCGCGTCTTCGCGAGGACCAGCTCCAGAGGCTGGCGTGGCAGGGGCTCGTGCCGCTGGCGCTCTTCCAGCTCGCGATCACGGCCGTGGGAGTGGTGGTGTGGGGCTCATGAGCTTTCCCGGGAAGGGCCTGATGAAGGGCCTCGGCGTGACGATGCGCAACATGACGCGTCGCTCGGTCACCGCGCACTACCCCGACGCGATGCCGGAGCTGCCCCCACGCTCACGCGGAGTGATCGCGCTGATCGAGGAGAACTGCACCGTCTGCATGCTCTGCGCGCGGGAGTGCCCCGCCTGGTGCATCTACATCGACAGCCACAAGGACACGATCCCCGCGACCACCGAGGGCGGGAAGGACAAGTCCCGCAACGTCCTCGACCGGTTCGCGATCGACTTCTCGATCTGCATGTACTGCTCGATCTGCATCGAGGTCTGCCCCTTCGACGCCCTGCACTGGAGCCCCGAGTTCGAGTACTCCGAGCTCGACATCCGCGACCTGACCCACGAGAAGGAGCGGCTGCGGGACTGGATGTGGACCGTGCCCGCCCCCGTCGCACTCGACCCCGGCGCCGAGCAGCCGAAGGAGATCACCTCCGCCGAGAAGGCAGCGGAGAAGGCCGCGCCGCGCCCGGTCGTCGAGCCCGTCGAGACCGCTGACCTCGACGAGTCCGGTCGAAGAGGACAGCCATGAGCTGGGTGCAGGTGGTCTTCGTCCTCCTGGCGCTGGTCGCCGTGGCGTCGGCGCTGCTCGTCGTCACGACCCGCAACATGGTGCACGCGGCGCTGTGGCTGGTCGTCACCCTCGGCGCGATCGCCGGGATCTACCTCGTGCTCGCGGCGGAGTTCCTCGCCTGGGTCCAGGTCCTCATCTACGTCGGGGCGGTCGTCGTACTCCTGCTCTTCGCGTTGATGCTCACCAAGGCGCCCACCGGTCCGCAGCCCGACCTCGACGTCGCCCGAACGGTGCCCGCGGCGGTCGTGGCGGTGCTCGTCGGGGCGCTGCTCGTGGCAACGGTGGTCGCGGGGTTCTCCGACGTGGCGATCGACCTCGAGGGCACCGTGGTCGGGTCCGCGCAGTCGACCGGCGCGACGGTCTTCGAGAAGTGGGTGCTTCCTTTCGAGGTCCTGTCCGTGCTGCTCCTGGCAGCGCTCATCGGCGCGATCGTCCTCTCGCGGGGCGACGAGTCCGCCGAGGTGCCCGAGGCCGCCCGGCGGGGTGGCCGCTGATGGGCGAGTCGATGCCGCTGTGGTGGCCGCTGGTGCTCGCGTGCGTGCTGTTCGCGATCGGGGCCTACGGCGTGCTCGTGCGGCGCAACGCGGTCCTCGTACTGATGGGCGTGGAGCTGATGCTCAACGCGGTGAACATCAACCTGGTCGCGTTCGACGCCTACTTCCGCGACGTCATGCACGGCGGCCAGACGCTCGCGCTTTTCGTGATCGTGATCGCCGCGGCGGAGATCGGGCTCGCGCTGGCCATCGTGCTGCGGGTGTTCCGGACCCACGGGCACATCGAGGTCGACGCCCTGCGTGAGCTCGCGGACCGCGACGAGCCGTCGGCGGACGAGACCGGAGACCGGCTCGACCGGGCCGGGGCCGACCGGGCTTTGGCCGACCGGGCCGACCAGCCCGAGGAGGCGCGATGAGCTGGGTCGTGCTCCTGCTGGTCGCGCTGCCGTTCGCCTCGGCAGCGCTCTCGCTGTTCGTGGGTCACCGCGGCGAGGTCGCCGAGCGGGGCATCGCCGTCGGAGCCTCCGCCATCGGCCTCGCACTGGCGTTCGTGGTCGCCCTCCCTCACCTCGGTGACGCGACGCCGCTCGGCCACGTCTTCGCGAGCACGAGCGCCGCCGGCCCCCCGATCGAGCTGTCGGTGTACGTCGACCAGCTGACCGCCGCGATGCTGCTCCTCGCGCACACCGTGGCCTTCCTGGTGCAGGTGTACTCCCTGGGCTACATGGCAGGCGACCTGCGCTACCCGTCGTACGCCGCCCTGATCTCGATCTTCACCGGCGCGATGACCATGGTGGTCGTCGCGGACGACCTCTGGCTGCTGCTCGTGGGCTGGGAGCTCATGGGCATGTGCTCCTACTTCCTGATCTCGCACCACTGGGAGCTTCGCGAGGCGAGGGCCGGCGCGGTCAAGGCCTTCCTGATGACGCGCACCGCGGACCTCGGCCTGCTGTTCGCGATCATCGTGCTCGGGATGCGCTTCGACACCTACCGGATCAGCACGATCATGGCGGAGATCGCCGACGGCGGGTTCGGGCGTGACGAGCTGTGGCTGCCCGCCCTGCTCGTCACCGCAGCGGTGATCGGCAAGTCGGCGCAGTTCCCGCTGCACACGTGGCTGCCCGACGCGATGCCGGGCCCGACGCCGATCTCGGCGCTGATCCACGCCGCGACCATGGTCGCTGCCGGTGTCTTCCTGGTGGCGCGGACCTTCCCGCTGTACCTCTCTGCCCCGGCCGCGCTGACGACGCTCGCCCTGGTCGCCTCGCTGACGATGATCATCTCCGCGACCTACGCCCTCTTCACCCACGACCTGAAGCGGGTGCTCGCCTGGTCGACGGTGAGCCAGCTGGCCTACATGTTCGGTGCGCTCGCGGTCGGCGCCTACGCCGCGGGGGTCCTGCACCTCCTGGCGCACGGCGCGTTCAAGGCCCTGCTGTTCCTCGCCGCCGGCGCGGTGGTGCACGCGGTGGGCACGACGTCCATGTCGGCGATGGGCGGCCTGCGCGACAAGCTCCCCGACACCTTCGTCACCATGACGGTCGGCTTCGGTGCGCTCGCCGGCGTGGTCCCTCTCGTCGGGTTCTTCACCAAGGACGCCGTCATCGGCTCCGTGTGGGACGCGGCCCGGCACGGTCACCTCGTGTGGCCGTGGGTCGCGTGGGTCCTGTTCGCCTCCACCGTCCTCACCGCCGTGCTGACCGTGGCCTACTCGTTGCGTGCGTGGCTGATGGTGTTCTTCACCCCCGCCCCTTCGCTCTCCACCGCGACGGCGTCAGTGCCGGAGCTCCCCGAGCCGCACGAGGCACCGCTGTCCATGAAGGTTCCCCTGTACCTGCTGACGATCCCCACCGTCCTCGGTGGACTCGTGGTGGTGTACCCGCAGGTGGTGTTCGGCGAGGGGGAGTACCACCTTCTCCACCCCGGCCTCGCGGTGATCATGACCCTCCTCGTCGTGGCGACCGCGGTGGTCGTGGCCTGGCAGTGGCGGCGCAGTGGCGGCCGCGACCCGTGGCACCCCTTCGTCCTCCCGCACCCGCCGGTCGACCGGGTCTACTCCGTCGGGCTCGTGCGTCCGGTGCGTTGGCTCGCCCGCGGCGCGGTCGCCGGTGACCGTGACGTGATCGACGCGTACGCAGACGGGGCCGGCGCGGCCACCCGCGGCGTCGGCTGGTTGCTGCGGCGAGCGCAGACCGGCAACGTCCAGACCTACCTCATGGTGGTCGTGGTCGGGGCGTGCGCGATCGCCGTCGCGGCGGGGGTGGTCTCGTGATCCCGGTCCTCCTCAACGGCCTGCTGGTGGCCCCGGCGGTCTTCGCCCTGCTCACCGCCGTCCTGGCGCGAAGAGAGCGGCTCGCTGTCGCGACGGCCGCGGTCGGTGCCCTGGTCACCTTCGGTTGGTCGGTGTGGCTCGCGGTCGAGCACGGCGGCGCGCTGGGTGACGCGGGAAGCTCCGTGGACGCGGTGTGGCTCGCCGCGCTCGACGTGCACTGGGCCCTCGGCGTCGACGGGATCTCCTTGCCCCTGGTGCTGATGACGACCCTGGTCTTCGCGACCGCCCTGGTCTCGCTGCTCCGACACGCGCCGGCCGATGCCGAGGGCGGCCCGAGGCGCACCGCGTCGCTCGCGGTACTGCTCCTCGTCATCGAGGCGGGCGTGCTCGGCGCCTTCCTCGCCCTCGACCTGGTGCTGTTCTTCGTCTTCTTCGAGGTCGCGCTCGTCCCGATGTGGTTCGTGATCAACGCGTGGGGTGACGCCGACGACGCCAAGGCACGGCGCCGCGCCGCGACCCGGTTCCTGATCTTCACCGTGACCGGGTCGGCCGTCATGCTCGTGGGCTTCCTGCTCGTTCGGGCCGAGGCCGGCACTTTCGACATCGTGCGGATCGCCTCGTCGTACACCCCGTCCGGCGCCACAGCCCTGGCCGCCAGCGTCCTGGTCGCACTTGGCCTGGCCGTGAAGACCCCGTTGTGGCCCCTGCACATCTGGCTCCCGGACGCGCACTCCAAGGCGCCGACGGTGGGGTCGGTCGTGCTTGCCGCGGTGCTGCTCAAGCTCGGGACCTACGGCTTCCTCAGGTTCTGGATGCCGATCACGTCGCCCGAGTGGCCGCTCGTGCCGTTCGTCGCGGCGCTGGGCGTGGTCGGGATCGTGTACGCCGCACTCGCCTGCCTCGCGCAGACCGACCTCAAGCGGCTGATCGCCTACTCGAGCGTGGGGCACATGGGCTTCGTCGTGCTGGGAGCCGCGACGTTCACGGTCGGCGGGGTGCAGGCCGCGGTCTTCGCCAGCGTCGCCCACGGCCTGATCACGGGGCTGCTGTTCTTCCTCGCCGGGTCCATCAAGGACCGCTACGGCACCACCGACCTGGCCAGGCTCAAGGTCCTCTACGGCAAGGTCCCGCGGCTCGCCGGCGTCTTCGCGTTCGCGGCGATGGCCTCGCTCGGGCTGCCGGGGCTGGCAGGGTTCTGGGGCGAGATGCTCGCGATCCGTGCCGCGGTCGACCAGGCGGCGGCACTGCCCGAGGACACCTACCGCTGGCTCGCGTTCATTGCGGCCCTCGGCGTCATCCTGACCTCCGCCTACTTCCTCGCGCTCATCCGCACGATGCTCCAGGGCGGCCCGGTCACGCCGGCCGCGGGGGTCGACTCGACCGTCGAGCTGGTCGCGGACACGGTGCCGGCCGGTGGACCCGGGGTCGGCGACGTGCGGGGGAGCGAGTGGGTCACCTGGGCGCCCCTGGTACTGCTGACCCTCGTCCTCGGTGTCGCCCCGGGCCTGTTGCTGACCCCGGTCGCCGACGCCACGGCGTCCTTCCTGGGAGGCCTCGGATGACCGGCGTCGCCCAGCACATCGACTGGCAGCTGATCGCGCCGCCGCTGATCATGGCGTGCACGGCGGTCGTCGTACTCCTCGTCGACGCGTTCGCGGGGGCGCCACGCAGCCGCGGCCAGGCACTGGTCCCCGCCGTCCTGACGATCGCGGGACTGCTGGTGGCGGGCGGCTACGCCCTAGGCACGCTGGTCCGTGACGCCACCGGGGGAGCGGTGCGGGAGACCTTCTGCGTCGAGTCCATCCTCGAGGGGCCGGCGCCCTGCTCGTTCGCGGTCGACCGGCTCACGCTGGTCTTCTGGGCCATCGTCTTGTTCGGAGCCGTCGTGGTTGCGCTGCTGGGCACCGCCGCGGTGGCGGAGGGACGCACCCCTCAGGGGGAGTGGAACTTCCTGCTCCTCTGCTCGGCCACGGGCGCGATGGTGATCGCCGCGTCGCGGGACCTCGTCACGCTGCTGGTGGCCCTCGAGGTGGTCTCGCTCCCGGCCTTCGCGATGGTGGGACTGCGCCGCGGCGACCGGCGTGCGGCCGAGGCGTCGGTGAAGTTCTTCCTGGTCTCGGTCGTGTCCACCGCCGTCGCCCTGATGGGTATCTCGTTCCTGTACGGCGCGAGCGGGTCGGTGTTCCTCGCCGAGATCGACGTCGCCATCAGCACCGGGGCGGGCCCGCGCGAGGTGGCGGTGGCCGGTGCTCTGCTCACGGTGGTCGGGCTGGCGTTCAAGGTCGCCGCCGTCCCGTTCCACATGTGGGTGCCCGACACGTACGTCGGAGCGCCGGTCGCGGTGGCGGCGTACCTCTCGGTCGTCTCGAAGGCGGCCGGGTTCGTCGGTCTCCTCCTCGTGCTCGCCCACGGGCTGCCCGATCTCGCGGACGCGTGGTCGCCGGTCCTGGCGGTCATGGCGGCGCTGACGATGACCGTGGGCAACGTCCTCGCGCTGTGGCAGCAGCACGCCGTCCGTCTCCTGGCCTGGTCTTCAGTGGCGCAGGCGGGCTACATGCTCGTGCCCTTCGGGGCGGTCGCGGCCGCCTCCACCGAGGAGATCTCCGCGGTCCTCAGCGCCTCCACCGGCTACCTCGCGGTCTACGCCGTCATCAACCTCGGGGCCTTCGCGGTCGCCGCGGTCGTGGGCACGCGCTACCCGGCGCAACGGTTGTCGGACTACCGCGGGCTCATCCGCGAGGAGCCGGGTGCAGGCTGGGCCCTCGCGTTCGCCCTCGTCGCACTGGCGGGCCTGCCGCCGGGCGTGATCGGGCTGCTGGCCAAGGTCGTCGTGTTCTCCTCCGCCGCCGGACCCGCGACCTGGCTGGCCCTCGTCATGGCGGTCAACGTCGCGATCGGCCTCGTCTACTACGCCCGGTGGCTGATGGAGCTGTTCCGGCCGGCGGGAGCTGTCGGTGGCTCCACGTACGACGTGCCCAACGGCGTGGGCGTGGCGATCGGCATGACGCTCACCGCCGGCGTGGTGTTCTCGGTGCTCCCGGGTCTGTTGCTCGACCCGGTCCTGGCCGTTCTGGGCCCCTGAGCGGAAAAGCCTGAACCGGTCCCGAAGCCGTCGCACACTTGGAGAGCGGGGGTGGACCGGAGGGAGTTCTGATGGCGGTCAACATCCCACCGCAGAGGCACCGGTGCACCAGACACGAGTGGTGCGTCGAGCGCGGCCACGCCCACCAGACGCACGCGGGTGAGGCTCGGGTACTCGCCACCTCCCGCGGAACCGAGATCAGGCTGTCGCTGACCGCTGAGGGCGACGAGCCCCCGGTCGTGCAGATGGAGGCGGCCTTCGAGCGTGGCGGTCCGATGATGGAGCTCGCCGAGCTCGACGCAACGGAGGCGGTCGAGCTGGCCGGCTTCCTCCTCCGCTTGGCGCGCGTCGCAGAGGGGACCCGAGACGAGGTCGGCTGACCGGGGGTCCGACGTTTCGCCTTCGTCTGACATGCGGGCACAGGAACGGGACCCTGAGATCAGGCAACCAGGGGGTCTCGATGCGTCCCAGCAGGCTTTTCGTCGTTACGCTCTCGCTCGCTCTCGGACTGACGGGCACCGTCGCCGCGGTCCCGGCGGCCGGCGCCGCCGAACGGCAGGTGTCCTGGGGTCCCGTGGTGAACCTGAGCCGAACGGCGCCCGCGACCTACGGCCCCGACGTGGCGGTCGATGCCGACGAGAACGCACTCGCCGTGTGGGTCCGCGGTGACGGGGACCGTTCACGGGTGCTGGCTGCGTGGCGGCGGTCCGGCTCCGCATGGTCCGCGCCGCGTCGCATTCCGGGCACGCGGGGAGCGGTGGAGGCGGAGATTGCCTTCGACGGCGACGGTGACCTCGTCCTGGTCTGGGCTGCCGGCCGCCGCGTCAAGGCGGTACGACGGCCCGCAGGCGGCCCGTGGAGCAAGTCCGTCACGCTGCATCGCACCGCCTCGGGCCCGCGGGGCACCCGTCCCGCCTCCCTCGACCTCGCCGTGAACGGGCGAGGTCACGCGGTGGTGTCGTGGGAGACCATGGACGACGACCTCGACGCCACCTACGCACGCTCACGGGTGCAGGCCGCCGTCAGCGGTCCGCGTGGTCGGTGGAGCCGGGCGCGGACCCTCTCGGCCGACCGGCGGGACGCCTTCGGGTCCGAGGTCGTCGTGAGCCGCACCGGTCGGGCCACCGTCGTCTGGGACGAGATCGCGGGCAGCCGCGGCCAGGTGATGACGGCCTCGCGCCTCGCCGGAAAGCGTTGGTCCCAGTCGCTTGCGCTCAGCCGGCGGCTGTCCCACCCTTCCGACCCCCAGATCGCCGCCCGGCCTCCGGGTGAGGTCGCCGTCGCCTGGGCCGCGGGCGCCTCAGGGGGCATCAAGCTGCGGCGGTGGTCTCCCCAGGACGGCTGGGGCCGCACCGCCACCGTGCCCGATGTACGGGTGGACCCCTGGTGGCTGGACCTCGGCATGGACCGGACGGGTGCGGTGACCCTCGCCTGGTCGAACCAGGCCCAGGCGGTCTGGGCGGCCCAGCAGGCCACCTCCGGCGGGTGGACGAGAGTGCGGATCGCCCCTCGCGGCTCGGTCTTCTACGGCCTACAGCTGCTGGTGAACCGCAGCGGTGACGCCGTCATCGGTTGGGACGGCCGGGGCGCGAGGCGCAGCGGGCACGTCGCCGAGGCCGCCTACCGTCCACGCAGTTCCTCGTGGGAGCCACCGGTAGGGCTGTCCAACCCACGCGGGGACGCCGGCGGACTGGCGCTGGCGCTGGCGGACAACGGGAGCGCCACCGCCGCGTGGCTCTTCGGCCCGAGGCGCGGCACCAGGAGCCGGATCCAGGCCCGGACGAACGACGTGCTGTGAGGGCTCGACGGGCGTCCAGGGCCGCTCGGCGCTCCTCGCGGCTGCTGGTGCAAACGCACGACCGGGCCATCGACCAGCGACACCCGTCAGAATCCCGCTGCGCTGTGGTGGCAGGATGCGGGTCGTGACGATCATCGCGGCAGCGGACGGTTCAGCACTCGGCAACCCTGGCCCCGCCGGTTGGGGCTGGTACGTCGACGAGGCGTGCTGGGCGGCCGGGGGCTGGGCCCACGGAACGAACAACATGGCAGAACTGACCGCCGTACTCGACCTGCTTCAGCAGACCGCGCACCTGTCCGAAGACCTTCTCGTCTACTGCGACAGCACCTACGTCATCAACTCGATCACCAAGTGGATGCCGGGCTGGAAGCGGCGCGGGTGGCGCAAGGGCGACGGTAAGGCAGTCCTCAACGTCGAGATCATGAAGGCCCTCGACGAAGCGATGCGCGGTCGCCTGGTGAAGTTCGAATGGGT
>DASSMS010000173.1:0-21095 GCA_035688575.1 Nocardioidaceae bacterium | reverse complement strand
GTCGGCGAGGTGTGCAACGCCCTGCGCGACGTTTGGGGGGTCTACTCCCCACCCGACGCGTTCTGACCCGACCCAGGGTCACTCACCCGGGGTAGGTGGAGGAGTGGAGCGGGCTCGCGAAGGGTAGCCTGTCCTGACGTGTCCCCCCTGGTCCCAGCTGCCCTCGCCGCCGTCGACAAGCTCGCCGACGAGCTGTGCGCCGTCCGAAGGGACCTCCACGCCCATCCCGAGCTGGCGTGGCAGGAGGAGCGCACGACGACGCTGGTCGCCAAGCGCCTCGAGGAGGCCGGCGTACGCGTGCAGCTGCTGCCCAAGAGCGGGCTGATCGCCGAGCTCGGACCCACCGAAGGACCGGTGGTCGCGCTCCGGGCCGACCTCGACGCCCTGGCCGTCGATGACCTGACCGACGACCCCTGGCGCAGCACCGTCGACGGGGTGGCCCACGCCTGCGGCCACGACGTCCACGTCGCCAGCCTTCTCGGCGCCGGACTGGCCCTGGCCGAGGTGCACGCCCTGAGCCCGTTCCCCGGCAGGGTCCGGCTGCTGTTCCAGCCGGCCGAGGAGGTCATGCCCGGTGGCGCCCTCGAGATGATCGCCACCGGCGCGCTCGACGGCGTCAGCCACGTCTTCGGACTGCACGCCGACCCCGGCCTCGACGTCGGGCAGGTCGGCCTCAGGGAAGGACCCCTGACCGGAGCCGCCGACTCGATGAGCGTCCGTCTCTCCGGCCGGGGCGGTCACACCTCGCGGCCCCACCTCACCCAGGACCTGACCTACGCGCTGGCCAAGCTGGTCACAGAGCTCCCCTCGGCGCTGTCGCGGCGGCTCGACCCGCGTGCGGGCGTGAGCCTGGTGTGGGGCCTGGTCCGGGCCGGCTCGGCAAAGAACGTGATCCCGGCGAGCGGCGTGGCTGCCGGCACGGTGCGCATGCTCGACGCCGTGGCCTGGGCGGACGCCGAGCATCTGATCCGGGAGCTGATCGAGCAGATCGTCGCTCCCTACGGCGTGCGCGCGCAGGTCGAGTACATCCGAGGCGTGCCCCCGGTCGTGAACGAGCCGCACGCGACCCGGCTCCTCGGGCACGCGGCCGAGCAGGTCGTCGGCGCCGACAGCCACGTCTACACACCGCAGAGCCTCGGCGGTGAGGACTTCGCGTGGTACCTCGAGTCGGTCCCCGGCGCCATGGCGCGGCTCGGCACCCGCACTCCCGGTGGGCCGACCTACGACCTGCACCAGGGCGACCTCCGGGTCGACGAGGCCGCCACGGCCGTCGGCGCCAAGGTCCTCGCGGCGGCCGCTATCGAGGCACTCGCCGAGGCCTGAGGGTCGCGGATCGGGTCATAGGTCCCTTGGTCGCGAGGCCGGAAGTCACCGACCCATAACAAATGGGCTCGCAACGTGCCTGATGTGTCGGTTCGTGTCCATCAGCGGTACTAGGGTGGCCCCTGGTTCGCGCCGGACACGTCGGCGCACAGGATCTAGGAGGCGTCTTGCGTCGGCTGACCAAGATTGCAGCAGCATCCGCGGTGCTCGCGCTCACGCTGACCGGCTGCGGCAACGGAAACGAAGAAGCACCCGAGACCGGGGCGGGCGAGGACATCTGTACCGACGCCTCCGGGGACGGGCCCAAGATCGGCCTCGCCTACGACGTCGGCGGTCGCGGAGACCAGTCGTTCAACGACTCGGCCTACGTCGGGCTCACCAAGGCCGTCGAGGACTTCGACGCGACCTGTCGTGAGATCGAGGCCGGCAGCGGCGAGAACGACGCCGACCGTGAGGAGCGGCTGCGCCTGCTCGCCGACGCGGGCTTCAACCCCGTCATCGCGGTGGGCTTCATCTACTCCCCGGCCGTTGCGACGGTTGCCGAGGAGTACCCGGACACCAACTTCGGTGTCGTCGACGGCTACGCGAGCGCGATCAAGGAGCAGCCCAACGTCGCCGACCTGGTCTTCGCCGAGAACGAGGGCTCGTTCCTCGTCGGCGTGGCCGCTGCGCTGAAGACGAAGAAGAAGAACGTCGGCTTCGTCGGCGGCGTCAACGGCCCGCTCATCCAGAAGTTCGAGGCCGGCTTCAAGGCCGGTGTCGAGGCCGTCGACCCGAAGATCGAGATCCAGACGCAGTACCTCTCGCAGGACGACCCGCAGCAGGGCTTCGAGAACCCCGCAGGTGGCGAGACCGCCGCGACCGGCATGTACGACAACGGTGCCGACATCGTCTACCACGCGGCCGGCAAGTCCGGTCTGGGTGTCTTCGACGCCGTCGAGGCAGCGGGCGAGGGCAACTGGGCGATCGGTGTGGACTCCGACCAGTACCTCACGGTCGACAAGGCGCAGCAGCCGTTCATCCTGACCTCGATGCTCAAGCGCATCGACACGGCGGTGTTCGAGTTCGTCGAGGCGATCGACGGCGGAGAGGCCCCGTCCGGCTTCACCACCTACGACCTGGCGAGCGGTGGCGTGGACTACTCCACGTCCGGTGGCTTCGTGGACGACATCACCGACCAGATCGACGAGTACAAGCAGCAGATCGTCGACGGCGAGATCACGGTTCCGGACAAGCCGTGACGTTCGCGCAGGACTGAAGCAGTGACGCCCGGGGGGACGCGATAGCGTTCCCCCGGGTTCTCTATGTCGCCCCACGCCGCCCGGTCGGCGGCGCAGGGGTGGACCTCGGAAGGGATAACAATGACGGAGACCACGAAGGTGGCCGGTGCAGCGGCGGTCAGTCTCTCGGGGATCGGGAAACGCTTCCCCGGTGTCATCGCCAACCACGACGTCTCGCTCGAGGTTCGGCCAGGCACCGTGCACGCGCTCGTCGGTGAGAACGGCGCCGGGAAGTCGACGCTGATGAAGATCTTGTACGGCGTCCAGAAGCCCGACGAGGGCACCATCGTCGTCAACGGGGCGACCGTCCAGTTCTCCTCGCCCTCCGACGCCATCAAGCACGGCATCGGGATGGTCTTCCAGCACTTCCAGCTCGCGGACAACCTCACGGTGCTCGAGAACGTCGTGCTCGGAGCCGAGAAGCTCCACGGCATCGGCGACAAGGCAAGGGCAGAGGTCCGCCGGATCTCAGAGGCCTACCGGTTCGAGCTCGACCCCGACGAGCTCGTCGAGGACCTCGGTGTGGGCGAGCGGCAGCGTGTGGAGATCCTCAAGGTCCTCTACCGCGGGGCCAGCATCATCATCCTCGACGAGCCGACCGCGGTGCTCGTGCCGCAGGAGGTCGACGCACTGTTCGACAACCTGCGCGAGCTCAAGCGGGAGGGCAACACCCTGCTGTTCATCTCGCACAAGCTCGACGAGGTCCGTGCGATCGCGGACGACATCACCGTCTTGCGCCGTGGCACCACCGTCACGACTGTCAAACCCGACGAGGTCTCCCAGCACCAGCTTGCCGAGCTCATGGTCGGTGAGGAGCTGCCGAGCCCGAGCACCGCGGAGTCGACGGTCACCGACCGGGAGGTGCTCGAGGTCCGCGACCTCCAGCTCACCGACTCCCTGGGCCGCGCCGTGCTGAGCGACATCAGCTTCAAGATTCACGCGGGGGAGGTGCTCGGTATCGCCGGCGTGGAGGGCAACGGGCAGACCGAGCTCGTCGAGGCGGTCGTCGGCATGGTCAAGCCGACCTCCGGCACTGTCGAGCTGTCCGACGAGGACGTCACCTCCTGGGGCACCCGCGACCGCCGGGAGTCCGGCGTCGGCTACATCCCCGAGGACCGGCACCGGCACGGGCTGCTTCTCGACGCCCCGCTCTGGGAGAACCGCATCCTGGGGCACCAGACCCGTGAGCCCAGCGTCAAGGGGCCGTGGATCAACCGCGACGGCGCTCGCAAGGATGCCGAGCGGATCGTCGAGCAGTACGACGTTCGCACCCCGGGCATCGACACGACTGCCCGTGCGCTCTCGGGCGGCAACCAGCAGAAGTTCATCGTCGGGCGCGAGATGAGCGGTGAGCCCAAGCTCCTCGTCGCCTCCCACCCGACTCGCGGCGTCGACGTCGGCGCGCAGGCCGCGATCTGGGACCACATCCGTGAGGCACGCCGCCGCGGACTCGCCGTGCTCCTCATCTCCGCCGACCTCGATGAGCTGATCGGCCTCTCCGACAGCCTGAAGGTGATCCTGCGGGGCCGCTTCGTCGGCGACTTCGACCCGAAGACGGTGACCCCGCAGCAGCTCGGCGCCGCGATGACCGGAGCGCAGGCCACCGAGGCCACCGGCTCAGGGCAGCAAGCAGGCAACGTACGCCGTTCCGACCACGGTGACGGCCCCACCGACCTCTCGACTGGAGGGGACGCATGAACATCCTTCGACGTACGGCGCTCGTCCTCGCCGCCCCGGTGCTCGCCATCGTGGTCGCGGGCGTGCTGACCAGCATCGTGCTCCTCACGGTCGGCGACTCGCCGGCAGCGTTCTGGGAGACGATGCTCTCCTGGCCGGAGAACCGAAGCCTGGTGAACATCATCAACGAGGCCTCGGTGCTCTACCTCTCCGGTCTCGCGGCCGCGGTCGGTTTCCGGATGAACCTGTTCAACATCGGTGTCGAGGGGCAGTACCGCGTCGCGACGTTCGCCGCTGCGCTGTTCGCCGCACAGGCGTTCCTGCCGGGCGTGCTGAACACCGTCGCCACGATCATGGTCGCGATGCTCGCCGGAGCCGCGTGGGCGGGGATCGCCGCGGTGCTGCGGGTGACCCGGGGCGTGTCCGAGGTGATCTCCACGATCATGCTCAACGCCATCGCGGTCTCCATGGTCGCCTACCTGCTGCGCAAGACGGGCAGTCGCGAAGGTCAGACGATCGTCACCGACACCATCCCCGAGTCGAGCTGGGTGCCGGGCATCCCGCTCCTTCCCGACTCGGTCACCGACGTCTACGGCCTCGCGATCCTCGCGGTCATCGCCGGCATCGCCTTCTCCGTGGTGCTCAACCGGACCCGGTTCGGCTTCGACCTCCGTGCCACGGGGGGCTCCGAGAGCGCCGCGGTCGCGAGCGGTGTGAACGTCAAGCGGATGGTCATCTACTCGATGCTGCTCTCCGGCGCGCTCGCCGGCCTGATCGGTATGCCGAACCTCTTCGGCGTCTCGCACAACTACGGCTCGACCATCCAGACCGGCATCGGGTTCGCCGGCATCGCGGTGGCGCTCCTCGGTCGCAACCACCCACTGGGCATCGCGGGAGGCGCCCTGATCTTCGCCTACCTCAGCGAGCAGGCGAACCCGCTCGGCATCCTCGCCGGCATCTCGCCGGAGATCATCGCCGTCATGCAGGGCGTCGTCGTGCTCTGCGTCGTCATCGCCTACGAAGTCGTGCGCCGCTACCGCGACCGACTCGAACAACGCTCCGTCGCCGAGGCGCTCGACGCGTCCGGTCCTTCCGGCTCAGGCGGCTCGTCCACGAAGGAGGTGACGGCATGACCGTGTCCCCGACCCAGCAGCCCGAGGCCTCGGCCTCGCTCGTCAAGCCGACCACGGCCCGCAGCTACAGGATCTGGCTCTACATCGGGGTCATCCTGCTCGCCCTGTCGACCACCCGTGTGTTCACCGGTGCCGACGACATCACCTCCGCCGGCACGCTCCGTGCGGCCATGATCGCCGCGATCCCCATCGCCCTCGCGGGACTCGGCGGACTGTGGTCCGAGCGCGCGGGCGTGGTCAACATCGGGCTCGAAGGCATGATGATCCTCGGCACGCTCGGCGCGGGGTACTTCACCTATCACTACGGCGTGTGGGTGGGTCTCCTGGGCGCCGCGCTGTTCGGGGCCGTCGGTGGCGCCTTGCACGCCCTGGCCACGGTCACCTTCGGGGTCGACCACATCGTCTCCGGTGTCGCGATCAACATCATCGCCGCCGGAGTGGCGAGCTTCCTCGCCGAGGCGCTGTTCACCGGTCTGCCCGGCGGCGGCCCGACGCAGTCGCCCTCCCTCGACCGGCCGCCGACGGTCACGATTCCCGGGCTGGACGCGCTCACCTCGGAGCTCGCCGCCAAGGGCTGGTTCCTCATCTCGGACCTCGCGGCGCTCGTCAACGCGCTGACTGCCAGCATGTCGCTGTTCACGCTCGTGGCTCTCGTGCTGATCTTCGGCACGGGCTGGTTGCTGTGGCGTACCTCGTTCGGCCTTCGGCTGCGCTCGTGCGGTGAGTCGCCGTGGGCCGCCGAGACGTTGGGCGTCAACGTCTACCGCTACAAGTTCGTCGCGGTCACGATGTCCGGCGTGTTCGCGGGCATGGGCGGCGCCTACCTCGCTCTGGTGGCCTCCTCCGGCTACCAGAACGGCCAGACCGGCGGCCGGGGCTACATCGGTCTCGCCGCGATGATCTTCGGCAACTGGCGCCCGACCGGGCTGCTGACGGGCTCGCTGCTGTTCGGCTACACCGACGCCGCACGCCTGCGCAGCGGCGGTGAGTCCGTGCACGCGCTGTTGCTCATCGTCGGCGTGGCGCTGCTCGCGGTCGCCGT
Organism: Nocardioidaceae bacterium; assembly: GCA_035688575.1. Classification (GTDB taxonomy): domain Bacteria; phylum Actinomycetota; class Actinomycetes; order Propionibacteriales; family Nocardioidaceae; genus Nocardioides_C. The sequence continues at coordinate 14,640 of DASSMS010000173.1, read as the reverse complement.
GTGGCAGCTCTTCCGCGGCGCGCGGGTCATGGCCGCGGCCGGGGCCGTCGTGGGCGTGCTCGCGCTGCTCTGGTACTTCTCCACCGACACCATCCCGGGCGACTTCACGCAGATGACGCCGTACGTCACCACGTTGCTGGTGCTCGCGCTCGCGTCGCAGCAGCTACGCATGCCGGCAGCCGACGGGCTGAGATACAGACGTGGGGAAGCCGGGTAGCGCCGTGACCGAGGAGAGCACCGAGCCGGCAGGAAGCGCCTTCGACTGGGCTACCCTGCAGGAGCAGGCGACCTCCGCGATGCGGCACGCGTACGCCCCCTACTCCGGCTTCCCGGTCGGCGCCGCCGCGCTCGTCGACGACGGCCGCGTCATCGTCGGCTGCAACGTCGAGAACGCCGCGTACGGCGTCGGCCTGTGCGCCGAGTGCGGGGTCGTCTCGCAGCTGCACGTCTCGGGGGGCGGCCGCCTGACCCACTTCGTGTGCGTCAACGGCGACGGCGACGTGATCATGCCGTGCGGCCGCTGCCGGCAGCTGCTCTTCGAGCACGGCGGCCCCGATCTCGAGCTGCTCACGGTCTCCGGGGTGCGTCGCATGGACGAGGTCCTGCCCGACGCGTTCGGTCCGGCGGCCCTGGACGACTATGCCGACCACGCGGATTGACCTGACCGCACCCGAGGTGGTCGCGGACCCCTACCCGCACTTCGCAGAGGAGCGGCGCCGCCACCCCGTGGCCTGGCACGAGGCTTCGGGGATGTGGCTGACCTTCGACCACGCGAGCGGCGACGCCGTGCTGCGGCGCCGTGGCCTCGGTCGGATCTGGACGGACAAGCAGCCGGCTGAGAGGTTCGAGCCGTTCAACCTGCTCCACCGCAACCAGATGATGGAGAACGAGCCTCCGGACCACACCCGGTTGCGCCGCCTCGTCGCCCGTGCGTTCGCCCGCGGTCACGTGGAGCGGCTACGGCCCCGGGTCCGGGCGCTCGCCGAGGGTCTGCTCGACGAGGTCGACCCGCGTGGCTTCGACGTGGTGGGGGAGTACGCCGAACCGCTGCCCGTCCTGGTGGTCGCCGAGCTGCTGGGGGTCCCCACCGACCTCGCCCCGCAGCTGAGGGCCTGGTCGCAGGCGATCGTGCGGATGTACGAGGTCGCCCCCACCGTCGAGGAGGAGGAGGCAGCGATCCGGGCGGCGACGGAGTTCGCCGAGGTGGTCCGGGGCCTTGCCCGGGAGCGGGCGGCGTCTCCTCGCGACGACCTGGTCAGCGACCTGGTCGCTGCGGAGGTCTCCGTGGACCCGTCCGGGGCGGGCGGCAGGCTCAGCGAGGACGAGGTGGTGGCCTCCGCCGTACTCCTGCTCAACGCCGGGCACGAGGCGTCGGTGAACGTCTTCGGCAACGGGCTCGTGGCCATGCTGTCGCGAGGACTGTCACCCGAGCCGGGTCGCCTGCCCGAGTGCGTCGAGGAGATGCTGCGCTTCGACTCCGCCCTCCAGCTCTTCGAGCGGACCGCCACCGTCGACGTCCGCATCGGTGACGTCACCGTCGAGGAGGGCCAGAAGATCGCGGCCCTGCTCGGTGCCGCCAACCGCGACCCCGAAGTCTTCGACGACCCCGACACCTTCGTGCCCACGCGGGACCCGAACCCGCACCTCGCCTTCGGTGCCGGCGTGCACTTCTGCCTCGGTGCCCCGCTCGCGCGTATGGAGCTCGCCGAGTCCCTCGGCCTGCTGTGGTCGCGGATGCCGGGGCTGGAGCTCGCCGGGGAGCCGACGCCTCGCGGCACGTTCGTCCTCCGCGGCTACAAGGCCGTCCACGTGCGCACGACCCACGACACCGTAGCGAAGCCAACCACCCAAGGCACCCCCACTCGAGAGAGGTCCATCCATGACAGTTCGGCATGACGCGGTCGAGGTGATCGTCGCCAAGCGTGACGGCGGTGAGCTCACCGACTCGCAGATCGACTGGGTGGTCGACGCGTACACCCGCGGAGCGGTCGCCGACGAGCAGATGTCGGCGCTGGCGATGGCGATCCTTCTCAACGGCATGAGCCGCCAGGAGATCTCGCGCTGGACCGCGGCCATGATCGCGTCGGGGGAGCGGATGGACTTCTCGTCCCTGTCCCGGCCGACCGCCGACAAGCACTCCACGGGCGGCGTGGGGGACAAGATCACACTTCCCCTGGCTCCTCTCGTGGCGGCGTGCGGGGTTGCCGTGCCGCAGCTGTCCGGCCGGGGGCTCGGTCACACCGGCGGCACCCTCGACAAGCTCGAGTCGATCCCGGGCTGGCGTGCCGACCTCGGCAACGAGGAGATGATGCACCAGCTCGAGGACGTCGGCGCGGTCATCTGCGCCGCCGGCGCGGGGCTTGCTCCGGCGGACAAGAAGCTCTACGCCCTGCGTGACGTGACGGGGACCGTCGAGGCCATCCCGCTGATCGCGAGCTCGATCATGAGCAAGAAGATCGCCGAGGGCACCGGGGCGCTCGTGCTGGACGTGAAGGTGGGCACCGGTGCCTTCATGAAGGACCTCGACAAGGCCCGTGAGCTGGCCGAGACGATGGTCGCCCTCGGCACCGACGCGGGTGTCAGGACGGTCGCCCTGCTGACCGACATGTCGACCCCGCTCGGTCTCACCGCCGGAAACGCCCTGGAGGTACGCGAGTCCGTCGAGGTCCTGGCAGGGGGAGGCCCGGCCGACGTCGTCGAGCTGACCCTCGCGCTGGCCCGGGAGATGCTCGCGGCCGCGGGCGTCACCGACATCGACCCTGCTGACAAGCTCGCCGACGGCTCCGCGATGGACACCTGGAAGGCGATGATCCGGGCACAGGGCGGCGACCCCGACGCCGAGCTGCCGACTGCTCGTGAGACGCACGTGGTGGCTGCTCCGGCGAGCGGGGTGCTCAGCCGCCTGGACGCGATGGCGGTCGGCATGGCGGCATGGCGGCTCGGGGCGGGACGAGCCCGCAAGGAGGACCCGGTGCAGGCCGGCGCGGGCGTGGTGATGCACGCCAAGCCCGGGGACGCCGTCACCGAGGGGCAGCCGTTGATGACCCTGCACACCGACGACGCGGACCGGTTCGAGCGCGCCCTCGAGGGGTTGCTCGACGGCGTGGAGGTCGCGGCGGGCGCGTCGTCCTACACGCCGAGCCCGCTCGTCATCGACCGGGTCAGCTGAGCAGGAGCACCACGGTCTCGGCGACGCAGGCGGGCTTCTCCTCGCCCTCGATCTCGACGACGTAGCGCGTGATCATCTGCTTGCCGGCCGGGATGTCGGTGACTTCGCCGAGGGAGGCAGTGCAGCGCACGCGCGAGCCGACCTTCACCGGGTTGGGGAAGCGGACCTTGTTCACGCCGTAGTTCAGCCTGGCGCCCGGGGTCTCGAGCGAGAAGATCTGCGAGGCGAAGTGCGGAACGAGCGAGAGCGTCAGGTAGCCGTGCGCGATGGTGCCCCCGAACGGGCCCTCCTTGGCGCGGTCCACGTCGACGTGGATCCACTGGTGGTCGCCGGTCGCGTCGGCGAAGGCGTTGACCCGGTCCTGCTCGATCGTCAGCCACTCGCTGGTGCCGAGCTCGTCGCCGGCCGCCTCGCTGACTTCGTCGAAGGTCTTGAAAACGCGCATGGTCGCCTCTCGGGTCCGGATGCAAGGATGTCGTGCATGGCTGAACTTATCTCTGCACCGACACGCATTCCCGTCCCGGGTGGCAAGGTCATCGACGAGTACGTCGGCCGGGTCACCACCGGCACCGACGCCGTCTCCGTGGCGCACATGGTCGCGCCGGGCGGGTGGAGCGAGCCGGCGCAGCAGCCGGAGTTCGACGAGGTCACCGTCGTCCTGCGCGGCACGGTGATGGTCGAGGTCACCGACGGCGCCGGCGCCACGAGCAGCATCGAGGTGCCCGCCGGACAGGCCGTGATCACGAAGGCCGGTGAGCGCGTCCGCTACTCGACGGGCGCCGAGGAGACCGAGTACGTCGCCGTGTGCCTGCCGGCGTTCTCCCCCAACAACGTCAACCGCGACCCCGAGCCGGGCGAATGACGACGACCGAGCAGCGCCTGCTGCCCACCCGCGACCAGGTGCACCGCGCTCCCAAGGTGCTCCTGCACGACCACCTCGACGGCGGTCTCCGCCCGCAGACCATCCTCGACCTGGCCCCCGGCGCCGGGCACACCCTGCCCGCCGACGACGCCGTTGCGCTCGGCAGGTGGTTCGAGGACTCCGCCAACTCCGGCTCGCTCGAGCGCTACCTCGAGACCTTCGACCACACCGTGGCGGTGATGCAGTCGGCGGAGAACCTCCGCCGGGTGGCCCAGGAGTGTGTCGAGGACCTCGCGACCGACGGCGTGGTGTACGCCGAGGTCCGCTACGCCCCCGAGCAGCACCTCCAGGGCGGCCTCTCGCTCGAGCAGGTCGTGGAGGCCGTCAAGGCCGGGTTCGAGGCGGGGGAGGAGCAGGCGCGGTCGAAGGGCCAGCCCATCGTCGTACGCCAGCTCCTCACCGCGATGCGTCACCAGGCCCGGTCGCGGGAGATCGCCGAGCTGGTGGTGAGGTACCGCGACGAGGGTGTCCTCGGCTTCGACATCGCCGGGGCCGAGGCGGGCTTCCCGCCCACCCGTCACCTCGACGCCTTCGAGTACCTCCAGCGAGAGAACGCCCACTTCACGATCCACGCCGGCGAGGCCTTCGGGCTGCCGTCCATCTGGGAGGCCATCCAGTGGTGCGGCGCCGACCGACTCGGTCACGGTGTGCGGATCGTCGACGACATCACCAAGGGTCCGGACGGCCGGTTCGTCCTGGGTCGGCTGGCGTCCTACGTGCGCGACAAGCGGATCCCCCTGGAGATGTGCCCGCGGTCCAACGTGCAGACCGGTGCGGCCGCCTCGATCGAGGAGCACCCGATCGGCCTCTTGAAGGATCTCGGCTTCCGCGTGACCGTCAACACCGACAACCGTCTGATGAGCGGTACGTCGATGACCGACGAGCTGTACGGCCTCGTCGAGGCGTTCGGCTACACCCTCGGTGACCTGCGCTGGTTCACCATCAACGCGATGAAGTCGGCGTTCCTGCCCTTCGACGAGCGGCTCGAGATCATCAACCAGGAGATCAAGCCTGCCTACGCGGTGCTGGAGGCCATGGTCTAGGCCCACGGTCTGGTCGGGTACGCTCCCTCCGGGTGAAATGGGAGGAAGGTCCCCGTATGGCAGGACGGCACAGCGCGAACGCCTACGTTCGCTCAGGTGCACGGTCGCGCGCTCGGTCGCGGCCGAGGTCGCGAATGCTACCCGTGCTGCTGGCCCTGCTCGCTGTGACGGGCGTCGGCGCCGGAGGGTTCGTCCTGGTCGGCAACGCCTCCGAGGCGACCGCGGAGTGCGAGGGCTCGGTGACGGTCCGGCTCGCGGCCGCCGCCGAGATCGCGCCCGTGCTCGGAGAAGCGACGCGTGACCTCGAGGCTGACGGGTTCGGGGCCGGGGGCGCCTGCGTCGACTACGACCTCGAGATCGCTGCCCCGGAGCAGGTGGCTGAGACGCTCAGCGACCCGGAGAAGGCGCCCGACCTGTGGGCCCCCGACTTGTCGGTCTGGCTGGCCCAGGCGGCGCTGTCCGGCTCGACTCCTGTGACCGTTTCGCAGTCGCTGGCGAAGTCACCGGTGGTGGTCGTGGGGCGGGATGCCGCCCCGCCGGCGTCCTGGCGCGAGGTCGGCATGAACTCGGTCTCGTACCTCGACCCGCTGACCAGCTCGGCCAGCACCGCAGCGCTGCTCTCCGCGTTCGGGGAGATGGCGGTCACAGGAGCCACCGAGGCCGAGCTCGGCGCCATGATGGTGCCGCTCGCCCAGAGGTACGGCGCCCAGCCCGACAAGCCCACGACCGTGCAGGATGTCGCCAAGGCCGCGGACGAGGGCGCGCTCGGCGTCATGACCGAGCAGCAGCTCGTGAGCATCCAGGACGCCGGGCAGGCTCGACGCCTCACAGCGACCACCCCGAAGTCCGGGACGATGGTCCTCGACTACCCGCTGGCGGTGATGTCTGACGAGGAGTCGACGCTGCAGGCGGGGCGACGCCTGGCCGAGTACCTGGCCAGTGAGGACGGCGCCGAACTGCTGGCCGTCAACGGTTTCCGCGATCCTGAGAACACCCCGTTGCCCTCCGGCGGCGGGCTTGGGAAGGGGGAGCTCGAGGTCCTGCCGACGCCGGGACCTGACACGGTGACGGGGGCACTTCAACGGTGGGCCGTGCTGACCGTCCCTTCCCGCAGTCTCGCGGTCGTCGACGTGTCCGGCTCGATGGACTTCAAGGACGCCGGCCGGTCGCGGATCTCCCTGGCGGTCGCCGCGGCCAACGGGGCCCTCGAGCTGTTCCCCGACAACTCCCAGATCGGGCTGTGGGCCTTCTCGGTCGATCTCGGCGGCCGCAAGCAGGACCACACCTCCCTGCTGCCCATCCGAAGCCTGGGCTCCGCGTCCAGAGGAGCATCGCACCGGGAGAAGCTCGAGGCCGCCCTCGATGAGCTTCCGCGGATGACCTACGGAGGGACCGGCCTCTACGACACCTCCCTGGCTGCGATCCGCGCCGTCCGAGACGACTACCGCGCAAGCGCCGTGAACAACGTGATCCTCCTGACCGACGGCGAGAACGAGGATCCGGGCAGCCTGTCCCTCAGCGAGCTGGTCGGCAAGATCGAGAGCGAGCGCGACCCTGACCGGCCGGTCTCGGTCATCGCCATCGGCATGGGCCCGGACGCCGACGCGAAGGCACTGGAGCGGATCGCCGAGGCCACGGACGGTCGTAGCTATGTGGCCCGCGACCCCAAGGACATCGCCAAGGTGTTCATCGACGCGATGCTCGCCCGCTGACACAGGGTGCCCCGCCGGGGCAGCAGCCGGATCGCTCGGGGCTCACATCGTCCACCGCCTTGTGGGGAGGGTCGGGCTGTCGCCGCGCGTCCGCCTCGCCTGGGCCGTCGCCGTGCGCCGGAGTCAGCGGGGTCGTCCCGGTGACGCCCCGGGGCGGTGCGGCGAGGCGAGGAGCCGGCTGATGTGCCGGTACGCCTCCTCGGACGTCATCGGCGTGCACCCGAGGTCCACGGCGTGGGCGATCACCTGAGGCTCCGCGCGCAGGAGCATCACCCCACGGTGGAGCAGCACGAGCGGATGCTTGCGCCGCTCCCGGAGGTCCCGGGTGAGCCGTCGCCAGAACGTGACGGTGCGATGGTTGCGGACGCACACCGCCTCGGCGAGGAGGCCTCGGCTGCGGCACTCGCGGACGACCTCCTGCGCGAAGATCCCCTCCGCCACGAAGTAGGGCGCGTCGCCGAGGTCGAGCACCCTCTCCCCGGTCCTGCCGTCGTGGGCGATGTCGTAGACCGGCACCAGTGCGCGACCCTCCCGGCAGAGGCTCTCGATCGCCTCGACGGCCTGGTCGAGATGCCAGGAGGCGGGGTTGTCCCAGTCGGCGATGGAGTCGTGGCCGAGCTCGATCCGGGGCAGCGAGGGGTCCGAGCCGTCCTTGTAGAAGTCGTCGAGGTTCAGCGCCGGCAGGCCGATCCGGCGTGACAGCCGCGACTTGCCCGATCCGGAGGGACCGGCTAAGACGATGACCCGGGCGCGCACCGGGTCATTCTGCCGGTTCACGCCCCCTCGTCCGGCGCCGGGGTAGCCTTCCCGCAAGTTCGCCGAGCGCACCCCCGTTGCACGACCGAGGAGAGACCCATGCGACCTACGCCGAGCAGGCTCGGCACCTCCCGGCGGACAGTCTCCCTGCTGGCGGTGGTGGCGTTCGTCGGAGGCTGCAGCGGAGGGGACGAGGTCACCTCGGAGCTGCGGTCGACCGCCGAGCAGCCCTTCGAGGTCGTGAAGCACGACGGCGCCGAGCACGTCGTGGGCCACGGGATCACTCTGCGGATGCCGGAGGGGTGGACCGACTACGGACCTGAGCAGGACTCGACCGACGGGACGAGCTACGAGTGGGCCGTCGGGCTCCCCGCGGACACCCGGCCGCTCCCCGCGGGCGTCCAGTTCAGCATGGGCAAGGAGGGCAAGGGCGTCTCGTTCGAGTCACTGCCCGCGGCCACCAAGAAGCTGGCCGAGCTCGCGCCCGGCTACGAGCTGCTCGACGAGGGCGAGGCCGACGTCCCCGGTGCCGAGGCAGCGGCCTTCCTCCGGCTCGAGAAGGACCTGGAGATCGACGGCGAGACGGTAGAGGTCGAACAGCTCCAGGTGATGCTCGACATGCCGGGAGGCCAGGCCTCGGTCGTGCGCTTCATCGCCGAGGCAGGCAAGTGGGAGGAGCAGATGGAGGCGGCCTACGACAGCCTCGTCGTCGCGGAGGAGACCGGGTCCTGAGCTCCGGCCCCCTCCGAGGCGATCAGATACCGATCGGGTGCCAGACCGTCTTGGTCTCGAGGAAGGCGGTCATCCGCTCGATACCGGGCGCGAGGGACCAGTCGGTCGCCGGGGCGGGGCGGAGCACCCGCTTGAGGTTCTCGGCGGCCGACTCCTCGAGCGTGCGGCCGAGCTCGCGGTCCTCGACGCCGGTGAGGTCGATGCCGTTGACGTCCATGTGTGAGGCGAGCCAGGGGCCGACCTCGGCCGCGTCGCCGGTCAGCACGTTGACCACGCCGCCGGGTACGTCGGAGGTGGCGAGCACCTCCGAGAGCGTGATCGCAGGCAGCGGTCGTTCGTACGACGTCACGACGACTGTGGTGTTGCCGGTGACGATGACCGGTGCCACCACGGACACGAGCCCGAGCAGCGAGGAGCTCTGCGGTGCGAGAACCGCGATGACGCCGGTGGGGTCGGGCATGGAGAAGTTGAAGTAGGGCCCGGCGACAGGGTTCGCGCCCCCCACGACCTGGGCGATCTTGTCGGCCCAGCCGGCGTACCAGACCAGCCGGTCGACGGACTCGGCGACGGCGGCCTCGGCGTGCTTCTTGGAGACTCCTTCGGAGAGCGTGACCTCCTCGACGAACTGGGCCCGGCGGCCCTCGAGGACCTCGGCGATCCGGTAGAGCACCTGACCGCGGTTGTAGGCCGTGCGCGAGGACCAGCCGCCGAAGGCCTTGCGGGCCGCGGTGACCGCGTCGCGCGCGTCCTTGCGTGAGGCCTGCGAGGCGTTGGCCAGGAAGCGGCCCTTGTGGTCGACCACCTCGTAGGAGCGGCCCGACTCCGAGCGCGGGAAAGCGCCTCCGACGTAGAGCTTGTAGGTCTTGCGCACGTCGAGGCGAGCGCTGCTGCCGACACTGGGGGTGGGGGTCATCGGACGTATGCCTCCAAGCCGTGGCGGCCGCCCTCGCGGCCGTATCCGGACTCCTTGTAGCCGCCGAAGGGGCTCGCGGGGTCGAAGCGGTTGAACGTGTTGGCCCACACCACGCCGGCGCGGAGCTGGTCGGCCATCCAGAGGATGCGCGACCCCTTGTCGGTCCACACTCCTGCCGAGAGGCCGAAGGGGGTGTTGTTGGCCTTCTCGACGGCCTCGGCGGGCGTGCGGAAGGTCAGCACCGAAAGGACGGGGCCGAAGATCTCCTCGCGGGCGATCCTGTGGGCCTGGGTGACGCCGGTGAAGATCGTGGGCGGGAACCAGAACCCGGTGGCCGGCAGCTCACAGGCCGGCGACCAGCGGGAGGCGCCCTCCTCGTCGCCGACGTCGGAGAGCTCGCGGATCTTCTCGAGCTGCTCGCGGGAGTTGATCGCGCCGATGTCGGTGTTCTTGTCCAGCGGGTCGCCCACCCGGAGCGTGGACATGCGGCGCTTGAGGCTGTGGAGCACCTCCTCGGCCACCGACTCCTGCACGAGGAGCCGGGAGCCTGCGCAGCACACGTGGCCCTGGTTGAAGAAGATGCCGTTGACGATGCCCTCGACGGCCTGGTCGACCGGGGCGTCGTCGAAGACGATGTTGGCTGCCTTGCCGCCGAGCTCGAGCGTGACCCGCTTGTCGCTGCCGGCCACGGCCTTCGCGATCTGGCGCCCCACGTCGGTGGAGCCGGTGAACGCGACCTTGTCCACGTCGTCGTGCGTGACCAGCGCCCGGCCGGTCTCACCGGCTCCGGTGACGATGTTGACCACGCCCTCGGGGAGGTCGGCCTGCTGGCAGATCTCCGCGAACAGCAGCGCTGTCAGCGGCGTGGTCTCGGCCGGCTTGAGCACGACGGTGTTGCCTGCCGCGAGCGCGGGCGCGATCTTCCACGCGAGCATCATCAGCGGGAAGTTCCACGGGATGACCTGCGCCGCGACGCCCACAGGCTGCGGAGGTCCGGACTCTGCCGTCGTCAGCCCGGCGTACTCGAGCTTGTCGGCCCACCCGGCGTAGTAGAAGAACCACGACGCCACCAGCGGGACGTCCACGTCGCGCGACTCACGGATCGGCTTGCCGTTGTCGAGGGACTCCAGCACCGCGAGCTCACGGGAGCGCTCCTGGATGATCCGCGCGATGCGGAAGAGGTACTTGGCGCGCTCGCGGCCCGGCATGGTCGACCACACCTTGGTGTAGGCGCGGCGGGCGGCCTTCACGGCACGGTCGACGTCCTCCGCCGAAGCCTCTGCGACCTCTGCGAGGACCTCCTCGGAGGCGGGGCTCACCGTCTTGAACGACCGGCCGCCGGCGGGGTCGGTGAACTCGCCGTTGATGAACAGGCCGTAGGACGACCTGATGTCGACCACCGCCCGGGACTCCGGTGCGGGGGCGTACTCGAACGCGGCGCGCGGGTCGACCGCGCGCGTGCCTGTCTCCTCGGCCGTCGAGCCCGTCGAGACGTTCTTCTCCGTCATCAGCGATCAGTCCAGGGTGAAGTAGTCGGGGCCGGAGTAGCGGCCGGTCTTCATCTTCGTGCGCTGCATCAGCAGGTCGTTGAGCAGCGTGGAGGCCCCGAAACGGAACCAGTCGGGGTCGAGCCAGTCGGGGCCGGCGACCTCGTTGACCATCACGAGGTACTTGATGGCGTCCTTGCTCGTGCGGATCCCGCCCGCCGGCTTCACGCCGACCATCTGACCGGTCGCCTCGCGGAAGTCGCGCACCGCCTCCAGCATGACCAGGGTCACCGGCATGGTCGCTGCAGGCTGCACCTTGCCGGTGGAGGTCTTGATGAAGTCGGCCCCGGCCATCATCGCCAGCCAGGAGGCACGTCGTACGTTGTCGTAGGTCTGCAGCTCACCGGTCTCGAAGATCACCTTCAGGTGTGCGGCGGTCCCGTCGGGTCGGGCACACGCCTCGCGCACCGCGACGATCTCGTCGTACACCTCCAGGTAGCGCCCCGAGAGGAACGCACCCCGGTCGATCACCATGTCGATCTCGTCCGCACCGGCCTCGACGGCGTCACGGGTGTCGGCCAGCTTGATGTCCATCGCGGCGCGGCCCGACGGGAACGCGGTGGCGACCGACGCGACGTGCACGCCGCTCGTGCCGAGCGTCTCCTTCGCCACGGCCACCATGTCCGGGTAGACGCACACCGCAGCCACCTGGGGGCAGCTCGGGTCGGCAGGGTCCGGGCGCATGGCCTTCGCCGAGAGGGCGCGGACCTTGCCGGGGGTGTCCTGCCCCTCCAGCGTGGTGAGGTCGACCATCCGGATCGCGAGGTCGATCGCGAACTCCTTGGCCGTGGTCTTGATGGAGCGGGTGCCCAACATGGCGGCCCGTGCCTCGGCGCCGACCTGGTCGACACCGGGCAGACCGTGGAGGAACCGACGCAGCGACGAGTTCGACGACGTCGCCTCCGCCAGTTCCCCGCTGCCGGCTCCCTTGCCTGGGCTTACGACGGTAGTCACCGGCCCAGCATATGGCGGGTGACCGCGATGTGGAGAATCGTGGCCTGGGATGCAGAATCGGAGCCATGACCGGAGCGCAGGACCGGCCCGGAAGGGCAGAGCCCGTCGAGCAGTTCCACGCCACCAGCGGCAGGTTCGTAGGCATGGCGAGCCTCGGGGTCATCGCGGTTCTCCTGGTCTACCTGGCCCTCACCATGCGGACGGTCACCGGCCTCCGCGTCGGCGCCGGTCTCGTCTTCCTCGCGGTGGTCGTCTGGGTCACGCAGCTTCGCCCCCGCGCGACGGCGTACGAAGAGGAGCTGCACCTGCGGAACTCCGTCCGTGACGCCAGCCTGCCTCTCGTGCTCATCGACGGGGTGCGGGTCGGCCGGATGCTCAACGTCTGGGTCGGCCAGGAGCGGTACGTGTGCGTCGGCATCGGCGCACCCCTGCGCAAGATGGTCGGGGCGAAGACCCGTGGGCCGTCGTCGCTGCTCGGATGGGACCGTCTCGAGGCCTATACCGACGCGTCCACCCCACCGGCGCCCGACCAGACCGCGACGAGCTACCCCGACTTCGTGGAGCGCCGGATCGTCGCCCTGGTCGAGGACGCGAGGCGCAGCTCCGGCCCCGACGAGGCAGCCGCGGACCAGCGGCCGCGCGAGGTCTGGGCGTGGCCCGAGATCACCGCGCTCTGCCTCACGGGTGCACTCTTCCTGGTGACACTCCTGCTCTAGGCGCCCCGAGCACACCGCGCGCGGGGCGGATCGGGGCGCGGACGGCGAAGGTGCGCGATCTTGGTCGTCCGGTGGATGCGAACGGCGCTCCCGTCCAGGGGCGGTGCGCCGCTCCCGCCCACGCGGAAGGAAACGACATTCCCTCGCGTCAGAGGCCGGCGGCCGCGGAGAGGTCGGTCCGGATCGCGTCGAGCCTCCCCGTGGCGGCGATCCGCGCGGCGTCCACCCCACCCGGCTCGCCCTCCTCGACGGGCACGACCACCTCGAGGTAGCACTTGAGCTTCGGCTCGGTGCCGGACGGGCGTACGACGACGCGCGCGCCCTCGGCGAGGCGGTACCGCAGCCCCTCGGTCGGCGGGAGGTCCGCGCTGCCGAGGCTGAGGTCGTCGACCTGCTCGACGGCGAGGCCGCCGAGCGTCGCCGGCGGAGCGGCACGCAGCCGCGCCATCGCCTCGGCGATCTGCGAGAGGTCGGTGACCCGCACCGAGAGCTGGTCGGTGGCGTGGAGGCCGTAGGTGCGAGCGATGTCGTCGAGCTGGTCGTCGAGCGTGCGTCCCTCGCTGCGCAGGATCGCGGCGAGCTCGGCGACCCGGAGCAGCGCCGAGACGCCGTCCTTGTCCCGCACGAGCTCGGGTGCGGCGCAGTAGCCGAGGGCCTCCTCGTAACCGAACGCGAGCCCGTCGATGCGCCCCAGCCATTTGAAGCCGGTGAGCGTCCCGCGGTACTCCTGCCCGTGAGCGGCGGCCATCTTGCCAAGCAACGAGGACGAGACGATCGTCGTCGCGTAGACGCCCTGGACTCCGAGGCGCAGCAGGAAGTCGGCGAGCAGCGCGCCCACCTCGTCACCCCGGAGCATCCGCCACCCGTGGGGGCCCGGAACGGCCACGGCGCACCGGTCCGCGTCGGGGTCGTTGGCCAGGACCACGTCCGCGTCGACCTCCTCGGCGAGCCGCATCGCGAGGTCCATCGCCCCCGGCTCCTCCGGGTTCGGGAACGCGACGGTGGGGAAGTCCGGGTCCGGCTCGGCCTGCTCGGCGGCGACGTGCGGGGCCGCGAAGCCCGCGCGCTCGAGCACGTCGGCCACAACCTCTCCGCCGACGCCGTGCAGCGGCGTGTAGACCGCGGTCAGCTCGCGAGGCGTGCTGGGACCTACGAGCGCGGCGACCCGGGCCGCGTAGGAGTCGGCGACGTCGTCGTCGAGCCACAGCCACTCGTCCCCGCGGGGCACCGAGTCGAGGGAGCCGACCGCGTCGATGCGCGCCGAGATCTCGGCGTCAGCGGGCGGCACGATCTGGCTCCCGTCGCCGAGGTAGACCTTGTAGCCGTTGTCCTGGGGCGGGTTGTGGGAGGCGGTGACCATCACTCCGGCCACGCAGCCGAGCTCGCGGATCGCGTAGGCGAGCACCGGCGTGGGCAGTGGCCGGGGCAGCACCAGTGCCCGCAGCCCCGCGCCCACGATCACCTCGGCGGTGTCCTTCGCGAAGACGTCGGAGTTGTAGCGGGCGTCGTAGCCGATCACGACCGCGTCCCCGTCCGCGGCTCCGTTGTCACGGAGGTACGCCGCGAGGCCGGCCGCCGCCCGGACGACCACGACCCGGTTCATCCGGTTCGGGCCCGCGCCCAGGGCGCCCCGGAGCCCCGCCGTACCGAACTCCAGGCGACCCTCGAACCGGTCGGCGAGGTCCGCGGCCTCAGGTCCCGAGGGGTTCTGCTCGACCTGCTGCAGCAGGACCTCGAGCTCTGTTCGGGTCTGGTCGTCGGGATCCTCGGCCGCCCAGGTCCGAGCGCGGTCGAGAAGGCCGTCCTGCGGGGCGGGGTTGGTCGAAGCGGTCATGCCCCGAAGGCTAGCGTTGCCGGTCGTGAGCCCCCGCTACCGCTTCGACAGCCACTGGTCCGTGCCGGCCCCGAGAGACGAGATCTTCGAGGTCCTGGCCGACGTCGGCGGCTATCCGTCGTGGTGGCCCCAGGTTCGCGCCGTCGCACGCGTCGACGACGACACCGCCCACGTCGTTGCCCGGTCGCTGCTGCCGTACTCGCTGGACATGGTGCTGTCGCGGGCTGTCGAGGACCGTGCCTCCGGTGTGCTCGAGGCCCGGATCGCCGGGCAGCTCGACGGCTGGTCCCGCTGGACGCTGTCGCAGTCCGGGGACCGGACCGCCATGCACTACGAGCAGGA
>DASSMS010000058.1:0-15169 GCA_035688575.1 Nocardioidaceae bacterium | reverse complement strand
CTACGACGTGCACCCGCTCGTCGAGGCGGTGCTCGACGAGGGCACGGCCCAGGAGCTCCACGCCCGGTGGGCACCGAACATCGTCACGACCCTCGGCCGGTTCGGCGGCCGCACCGTGGGCGTGATCGCGAACAACCCGCTGCGTCTCGGCGGCTGCCTCGACTCGCTCTCGGCCGAGAAGGCCTCCCGCTTCGTGCGCATGTGCGACGCGTTCGGCGTGCCGCTGATCGTGCTCGTGGACGTGCCGGGGTACCTCCCCGGCGTGGGGCAGGAGTGGGACGGCGTCGTACGCCGGGGGGCCAAGCTGCTCCACGCGTTCGGCGAGGCCGTCGTCCCGCGCGTGACCCTCGTGACGCGCAAGACGTACGGCGGCGCCTACATCGCCATGAACGCCCGCTCCCTGGGGGCCACGAAGGTGTTCGCCTGGCCGGGCGCGGAGATCGCGGTGATGGGCGCAGTCGCCGCGATCCGCATCCTGCACCGCCGCAAGCTGCTCGAGGTCGCCCCCGACATCCGCCCACAGGTGGAGGCGGAGCTCGCCGCGGAGCACGAGCGGATCGCCGGCGGGGTCGAGAAGGCCATCGAGATCGGCGTGGTCGACGAAGTGGTCGAGCCCTCGGCGACCCGCACCGCTCTCGCCCGCGCGATCGCCGAGGCCGGCCTGGTCGAGCGCGGAGCCCACGGCAACATCCCGCTCTAGCGGGCTCCGGCGCGGCGGCGTCCTCCAGGTTCAGAGGCGGCAGGTGTTGACCAGGTCCCCGGTCCGGGGACGCGGGGAGCGACGGTCGGCCGGCGGCCGCTGCCCACGCTCGACCCACGACGTCAGCAGCGTGAACGCACGGCGGGCACACGGGAGGAGCGGACGAAGGCGGTCGGGATAGGTGTCGTAGAGCCCGTCCGTGTGCGTGCCGTCCGCGACGGAGTAGTACCGGTGCAGCTGCCCCCTCCCCCGGCGTTCGACCAGACGGGAGTAGACGTCCGAGTCGGTGCGAGGCGGGAGCAGCGTGTCGAGCGTGCCGTGCAGGGTGATCATCGGCCTGCCGATCTCCCCGGTGAGCTGCACCCTGCGCGCCGCCCGCTTCACACGGGCGGGTCGCCTGTCGTAGTCGTAGTCGGCGTCGCAGTGCGGGGTCCCGCTGGCACAGAAGGGGACACCTGCGTCGAGCGGGCCGTCGAAGTCCGGGTCGAACTCCTCCCGGTAGATCCGCTGCGTGAGGTCCCAGTAGTACGCGTAGTGGTAGGGCCACAGGAACTCCGAGCCCCTAGCGAAGCCCGCCCGGATCATCGCCCGGTGCGCCGCCTCGTCACCTGTCGCCGCGTAGGCCGGGTAGTGCTTCAGCGCGGTCGGCAGGTAGGTGAAGAGGTTCGGCCCCTTCGCCCGCCAGAGCGTCCCCTCCCAGTCGACACCCCCGTCGTACAGCCCCGGGCGGTTCTCGAGCTGCCAGCGGGTCAGGTACCCACCGTTGGAGATGCCCATCATGTAGGTGCGGCGCGGCGCCCGACCGTATCGCTGGGCGAGGACCGTCTTCGTGGCCCGAGTCAGCTGGGTGACTCGGCGATTCCACTCGGCGACCGAGCCTCCCGGCCGCGAACCGTCGGCGTAGAACTTGCTGCCCGTGTTGCCCTTGTCGGTCGAGGCGAACGCGTAGCCCTTGGCCAGGACCCAGTCGGCGATGATGAAGTCGTTGGCGTACTGGGCACGCACCCCCGGCGCCCCCGTGACCACCAGCTTCCCGTTCCAGCGGTCGGGCATGCGGATCACGAACTGCGAGTCGTGGCTCCACCCGTTGTTGGTGTTCGTGGTGGAGCGGTCCCGGAAGTAGCCGTCGACCTGGACGCCTGGCACGCCGCTCGGGTTCCTCGTGCGCGAAGCGTGCAGTCCGCTCCAGTCGTTGACGTTCGTGTGACCGGTGAGTCGCGTCCCCGCGGTGGTCAGGTCGACGAGGCAGGCCTTCTTCTGCACCTCTGCCGCGGGTACGTCGACCCGCGACTGACCGGCGCAGTGCGCGGGGGTGGCCGACTTCCCGGCAGCTGCATGGGATGGCGCCGCCCCTGCGTCGGCCGGAACCGCGGTCGCGGTGAGGAGGAGCACGGCGGAGGCGGCAGGAAGAGCGAGCAGGCTGGAGTGACGCATGAGGCTCATGGTGGACCCGCTCCGGAACGCTCTCAATGTGGACGATGCACACAAATCACTCACCAGGATGTGAGCCACCGCACATGGGCAGCGGCTATCAGTCGAGGTGGCGGTCGAAGAACCGGACGGTCCGCCGCATCGACAGCGGCCACGCGGCGACGAAGGCATGCGGCTCGCCCTGGTAGACGTACATCCGGGCGTCGGCGCCCGCCCGTTCGAGCGCCGCGAGTGACTGCCGGCTCCACCGGATGGGGCAGCTCTCGTCCACGGTCCCGTGGTGGATCAGCAGCGGCTCGGTGAGCCGGTCGAAGTAGGTGCGCGGACTCGCCTCCCGCCAGAACTCCTTGTTCTTCTCGGGCGCGCCGTACTCGCGGATGATCCTTCGCGACAGCGAAGAGCGCCCCGGGTCGTCGCGGATCCAGCGGTTGAAGTTGTCCTCCGCTCGCGAGCTGACCGGGGCGAAGACGACTGCCGCGTCGACCAGGCCCGGCGTCACGACCAGGGCGTTGTAGACGATGCCTCCGCCCATCGACCTGCCGAGCAGTCCGACTCGCTCCTCGTCGAGGAAGCGCAGGTCCGACCGGCGCACCGCGTGCACGGCGTTGACGACGTCGACGGTGTAGCCGAGTCGCAGCCGCTCGTCCGCGCGCGGTGCACGGTCGGAGCCTGCGTGGTTGCGGTAGTCCACGTGCAAAACCACGTAGCCCTCGCGCGCCAACCAGTCCTGCTCCCGGCGCAGGCCCTGGCCGGTGACGTAGACCGCCGGATCGATGTAGCCGTGTGCGAGGACGAGGACGGGGAAGGGACCGCGCCCGTTCGGGATGTTCATGACTCCCGAGATGGTCAGTCCGTCGCTGCGGAAGGTCACCGCGCGCTGCGTGTAGGCGTCGGTGCGTACGAGTACCTCCCCGAGCCGGAGCCGGCGGCCGTCGTACCGCTTGCCGAACAGCGCAGGCAGGGAGACCGGGTGCGGCGGGTCCGGCTCGGTTGTCGGCAGGTCCGACTCCGGCGACCCGGACGCCACTGGCCCGGAGTCGCTCGGTGAGGGGTTCACGGACGATGCGCCGGCCGAGGCGGTGGGCGACTCGGGCCTGGGCTGCGCGTTCCCGGAGGGCTCGGAGGTCCCGCTGCACCCGGCCGCGAGCATGGTCAGGGCGACCGCTGCCACCATTGCCTTGCGCATCCGTCCTCCCCCTCGGCTCAGACGTGGTCGTCCAGGAACCCGGCCACGCGCTCGACCATCGCCGGCCAGCCCTGGTCGAAGCGATGGTCCTCGCCGGGGTACTCGAAGTACTCCACCGATTGTCCCGCCCGCCGGAGAGCGGCGACAGTCGCTCGGCTCCACGACACCGGACAGACCGGGTCCGCGACGCCGTGGTGCACCTGCACGGGGACGTCCACCCGATTCAGGTAGCCCCGCGCGCTCGCCTCCCTCCAGAAGCCAGGGTTGTCCCCCGGCGAGCCGTAGGCCGCCAGGACCCGATCGTCGAGTGCCCCACTGCCCGCGACCCAGCGCTGGTAGTTGTCGGCCGCCGAAGACGAGACCGGGGAGTAGAGCACCAGAGCATCGAAGAGATCCGGCCTGGCCTCCGCGGCGTTGAGCGCCACGCCCCCTCCCATCGACCTCCCGAGCAGCCCGACCCGGTCGACGTCGACGTAGGGCAGACGCGCCCGCCGGATCGCGAGCACCGCGTTGACCAGGTCCTCGGTGTAGCCGAGCGGTCGCGCCACGGGTTGGGCGGAGTCGCGGTCGGAGGCGGCGTGGTTGCGGTAGTCCGGCAGGAGCACGACGTAGCCGAGGGCGACCAGGTACGCCGCCTCACGGGCCAGGGCGACCCCGCTGCGGTAGGTCGCGGGCCTCTCGTAGCCGTGCGCGAGCACCACGAGGGGGTGCTTCCCGCGTCGTCGTGGCACGCTCAGCTGCCCGGAGATCTCGAGGTCCCCGCTGTGGTAGCTGACGTGGTACCGGGTCGAGGCCAGCTCCTCCGCGACGACGTGGTCGACCCGGAAGTCCCTGCCGTCGTACTCGTGCTCGATCAGCGCGGGCAGCGAGACCAGGTTGAAGGGGGTCGAGGTGTCGTTGTGCGCCGCGGAGGTGGCTGTCTCTGGGCGAAGGTGCACCGCGAGCTGGGACGGCGCCGCCGCGCAGGCCGTCGTGACCACGGCCGCGGCGAGCAGCAGGGACCACTGGGAACGACGGAGCACACCGCAATCGTCGGCCGAGGGCTGCTTGCGCGCAGAGGAACTCGGATTCGTTACTGGTCCGTGAGGATCGGGGTCACACCACCTGGTGCAGCCAGCGGACGGGGGCTCCGTCACCGGCGTGGCGGAAGGTCTCGAGCTCGTCGTCCCAGGGCTTGCCGAGCAGCTTGTCGATCTCACCGAGCAAGGTGGTGTCGCCGAGGGCGGCCTTGACGACGGCTGCCTTGAGCCGGTCCTCGGGGATCATGATGTCGCCGTGAAGGCCGGTGACGGCGTGGAAGATGCCGAGGTCCGGGGTGTAGGAGAACCGCGCTCCCTCGGTGCTGCTGGTCGGCTCCTCCGTGATCTCGAAGCGGAGGTGGTTCCAGCCGCGCAGCGCGGAGGCGAGGGCGGCAGACGCGCCGGTCTCCCCGGCCCAGGAGTACTCGGCACGGTAGGCGCCGGCCTGAGCCGGCTGTGGCGTCCATTCCAGGCTTATGGCAGCACCGAGTACACCGCCGGTCGCCCACTCGATGTGCGGGCACAACGCAGACGGCGCAGAGTGGACGTAGAGCACGCCCCGAGTCGCATGACGTGTGGTCACCGTGACCTCCTGTTGTTCCCGGCGTCGAGATACGCCTTCCCCAGCGGTCTCGTCGGGCAAACCAGGATGTTCTCGGTGAAACACATGTGAAGTTGTTGGCCTATTGTGACCCAACTTCGACCTCAGGTGCCACTTTGACACCACAATTCTCGGAAATCGTTTTGCAGGCGTCAGGTCCGCCGGCGCCCGGCTCCTGGCGCCCAGAGAGCTCCATGAGCACCCTGAGGATCTCCTCGGTCAGGCCCAGGCCCGAGAGGTGGCTCTCGCCCTCGATCGTCCGCAGAGTGGCGTCGGGGAGGATCTTCACCATGTGCTCCCCGTGCCGGTGGGGGACGATGTGGTCGTCGTCCCCGTGCCACCACCGCACCGGCACGGTCACGTCGGCGGCGGTGAAGCCCCAGTGCCGGGAGAAGAGGATCAGGTCCGACAGCGGTGCGGTGACCTGCCTGCGGCTTCCGTTGAGGAGGTCGTCGAGGAACATCGCCTTGAACTCCGGCCGCCCGAGCAGGTCCTTGTCACCCTCAGGCTGAAGGCTGGCGTAGAGGTCGAGCGCCGGTCCTCCGAGCGGCGCCAGGAACCGCAGTGCGACGGTGAGGACGATCCCGATCGGCACCCTGGCCACCGTGACGAGCGGCGCGAGGTGTGCGGCGAGCGAGACCAGCCCTCCAGGAGGCGCGTCCACACCCTGCGTCGGCGCGACACCCCCCATCACGGCCACGCCGCGCACCCGGTCGGGCATCGCGGCGCCGGCGGCGAGGACGTAGGGGCCACCCCCGGACAGCCCGATCAAGTGCATCTCGGCGATGCCGAGGGTGTCCGCCACCATCGCCAGGTCCTCGGTCCAGTCGAGGACGGACTCGTAGACATGGGGTGTCGAGGAGCCGATGCCCGGCCGGTCGACGCCGATGATGCGCAGGCCCTCGCGGTCGGCGTACGCGCGGGCCTCGACCGGGATCTGGCGGCGCGCGCCGGGCGTGCCGTGCATCCAGATGATCGCGGGACCGCCCGGCGATCCGAACTCCGCGAAACCGAGCCGGCGGCCGTCACGCACGGCGATCGAGCCCTCGAGGGCCGGCCTGGAGACCTGGTTCATGACACCAATGCTGTCACAGTCGTCCATGCGTGGGCGGCTATGTCCACGTCCGGAGAAGTCCGAAAAATCCCCCTATTCTTTACCGTTTCCTCTCCACTGCGGGCCCGAACTGGTCCATGATTCGTCATACGCGTCCGGCCACCTGGGGCCCCGCGCTTTCTCGAAGGACGTTCTCGATGCACACCATCTCGGGCTTTCGCCTGCCCCGACGCCTGCGCCGCCGGACCGGCGTCGCCGTCGCCGCACTCACCGCCACCGCCGTCGTCTCGGGTCTCACGGCCGCCCCGGTCGCCTCGCTGCCCCCCTCGCCGGAGTGCCCGATGGCCTACCCCCTTGCCGATCTGGACAGGGGTGATCGGGTCGACGGTCTCACGGTCAGCTCCGGGACGGAGCCCGAGGGATTCACGGGCGAGATCCTCGGGGTCATCAACGACGGCATCGCCCCTGGTCTCGACATGATCATGGCCGAGCTGACCTCGGACGAGATCGACCGTGTCGGCATCTGGCAGGGCATGTCCGGCTCCCCGGTCTACGCCCAGGACGGCAGGCTGATCGGCGCCGTCGCCTACGGCCTCGCCTGGGGCCCCTCCCCCGTCGCCGGCATCACGCCTGCCGAGGAGATGTACCGCCTGCTCGAGGACGCACCCACCGTCCCGGCCGCCGCCGAGGCCCTGGCGATCGCCGAAGGCGCCGAGACCGTCGACATCCCACCGGTGATGGCCCAGCGCATGGCCACGACGGGGGCGGCGACCGAGGAAGAGGCCGAGGAGGGCCTGAGCCGGCTCCTGCTGCCGCTCGGCATCTCCGGCATGTCCACCAGCAAGCGGCTTCGCCAGGCCAAGAAGGCCTTCGACCTGTCAGGTGTGCGGGTCTACCGGAGCGGGTCCGTCACCACCGACGGCGAGCCCATACCCGTCAAGGCGGGTGGCAACCTCGCCGCGTCGATCTCCTACGGTGACGTGTCGGCGACCGGCGTGGGCACCGCGACCGCGGTCTGCGGCAACGAGGTGCTGGCCTTCGGGCACCCGATGGCCTACACCGGCCCCAGCCAGATGAGCATGCACGGCGCAGACGCCGTCTACGTGCAGGAGGACCCGGTCGGTCCGGGCTTCAAGGTCGCGAACGCCGGGGCGCCGATCGGCTCGATCTCCCAGGATCGGCTGGCGGGCATCTACGGCCTGGCGCAGGAGTCGGAGATCCCTCGGCCGACCAGCATCTCGTCGTTCGTCAACGTGCCCGGCGAGTGGTCGCGCACCGGCACCACGAAGATCAACGTCCCCGACGCCGTGCCGGACATCTCCGCGTTCCACCTGCTCGCGGACCAGGACCGCGTCTTCGACGGCATCGGCGGCGGCGCGGCCACCGTTGGCTGGACGGTGACCGGCCGACGGGCCGACAACCGCAAGTTCATCTTCGAGCGCACCGACATGTTCGCCAACGAGTACGACCTCTCCTGGGAGACGACCTGGGACCTGTACGACCAGCTCGCCAAGATGCACTTCAACGACATCGAGGACATCACGATCGACAAGATCGAGACGAGCTCGGTGATGTCACGCAGGTACGCCGCGTACAAGATCGCGAAGGTCCGCGTGAAGATGGCCGGCATCTGGCGCGCCCTCCCCAGGAAGCGCCCATTGTTCCTGCGCGGCGGCACGACGAAGCGCTTCCAGGTCCTGCTCTCCTCTCCGGCCCTCGGCCCCGCCAAGGTCATGGTGAACCTGGAGGTGCCACGGAGCATCGGTCGCAGGGGCGGGATTCTCGAGATCGTCGGCGGGAACTCCTCCTACTACGGCGGCGAGGACGTCTACTTCGAGGAGGAGATGTACCTCGGCGACGAGTCGGGTTCGGACTCGCCGGAGACTTTCGGCGCGCTTCTCGCCCAGATGCGGAACCAGCCCCAGAACAACCACGTCGTCGCTTCGCTCATGATCTTCAAGCGTGGTGGGACGATCAAGCGGAGCGCCCATGGCACCGCGAAGGCAATCGTGAACGGCGGCGTGGCCGTGGAGGTCCAGGGCTTGGGCGTCCGACGCAAGCGGTGACGCTGCAGACCGAGGTCATGGACTGACCTGGGACGGACAGCGAGGACGGGTGGTCGACCTTCGAGGTCGACCACCCGTCGTCGTCTCAAGGTCAGGCAGTTCGGCCCCGACCGCGGCCACGGCTGCGGCGACGTCGACGAGGCCGATCTGTCTCCTCGGCTGCCGAGGCGCCATCTCGCCCTGTCCTCGGGGCACCCGCTCCGGGCTGGCGGGGCCGGCCGCTCCCGCGACCGCCCCCGGACCGGCCCGTGCCGGCGGGCGCTGCCTGGGGAGTGGCGGCCTGCTGGACCTTCGGGGCCTGGGGCCCCACCAGGCGGCGAAGCTCCTCCGAGCCAGCGCGGACGGCGAGTGTCGTGGCCGTGACCTTGGCCAGGCGAACCATGGCGGCCACGTCGCGCCTCTGCTCCGGGGTGACCAGCGTGACCACCGAGCCGGCGGCACCGGCACGGGCGGTCCGCCCCGAACGGTGCAGGTAGGCCTTGTGCTCCGAGGGCGGGTCGACGTGCACGACGAGCTCGACGTCGTCGACGTGGATCCCCCTGGCGGCGATGTCGGTAGCCGTCAGGACGCGCACCTCGCCGCTGCTGAACGCGGCGAGGTTCCGCTCGCGGGCGTTCTGGGAGAGGTTCCCGTGCAGGTCCACCGCCGGGATCCCGGCCGCGGTGAGCTGCTTGGCGAGCCGCTTGGCGGTGTGCTTGGTGCGGGTGAACAGCACGGCCCTGCCCTGCCCCGAGGCGAGCTCGCGTACGACGGCGGCCTTCTCGTCCGCCCGGATGTCGAGCAGGTGGTGCACCATCGCCGGCGGCGGCGCCGAGGCCGAGTCCACCGAGTGGGTCATCGGGTCGGTGAGGTACCGGCGGACCAGGACGTCGACGTCGTTGTCCATCGTCGCCGAGAACAGCATCCGCTGCCCCCGCTTGGGTGTCTTGTCGAGCAGGCGCTTCACCGCGGGGAGGAAGCCCATGTCCGACATGTGGTCGGCCTCGTCGAGGACGGTGACCTCGACCGCGCCGAGGTCGCACAGTCCCTGGTTGATCAGGTCCTCGAGGCGCCCGGGGGTGGCGACGAGCACGTCGACGCCCTTGCGCAGCGCGGTGGCCTGGGGGTTCTGCCCCACACCGCCGTACACGACCGTCGTGCGCAGGCCGAGCGCGGCGCCCAGCGGCTCGATCGAGGCGAGGACCTGGTTCGCGAGCTCACGCGTCGGCACGAGCACGAGACCGCGCGGCCGCTTCGGCTCACGCCGAGTACGGGACTCCGAGATCCGCACCATCGCCGGGATGCCGAAGGCCAGGGTCTTGCCCGACCCGGTCCGCCCACGGCCGAGCACGTCGCGGCCGGCGAGCGTCGTCGGCAGCGTCACGGCCTGGATGGGGAACGCGGTCTCGAGACCGCGGTGGTCGAGCACGCGGGCGATGGCCTCGGGCACGCCGAGGGAGCGGAAGTCGGGGGTCACCGGGGTCGGCCCGGCATGGGTGTGGTTCTGCACAGCAGTCCTCACGATTAGGAGTTCTGGCCGCAGTGCTCGTTCGGCTGGGAAGGGGCGCCGGGCACGATCCTGCTGAGGCAGAACCGGCGGGCCACCGTCAAAGAGAAACCGCGCTGTCCAGAGCGCGAAAGCAGACGACCTCGATGCACCAGGTGGGTGCATCTGCCTCTATTGTGCCCGACGAGCCGGTGATCACCGAATCGCCGGCCTTCCGACACCTGTCAGTCCTCGGCGTGGGCGGCGTCGCGGATCTCCCCCACCAGCTCCTCGAGCACGTCCTCGAGCGTGACGAGGCCGAGGACGGCGCCGTCGTCGGCGACCACCCGACCCATGTGCGCGCCGCGGCGCTGGAGCGTCTCGAGCGCCTCGTGCAGGACGTCGTGCGGGCGCACGGTGGCGAAGGGCCGGACCCACTTGAGGTCCACGATCCGTGCGCGGCGTGCGGGTTCGGTCTCGAGAACGTCCTTGATGTGGAGGTAACCGATCAGCTCGTCGTCACCGTTCGTGACCGGGAAGCGCGAGTATCCCGTCGCCGCGCACACCTCCTCGACGTCGGCGACCGTCGCGCCGCGCGGGACGGTGGTGAGGTCCTCCGCCGACATCAGCACGCTGGTCACGGTGCGCTCGGTGAACCCGA
Source organism: Nocardioidaceae bacterium (assembly GCA_035688575.1). GTDB lineage: Bacteria > Actinomycetota > Actinomycetes > Propionibacteriales > Nocardioidaceae > Nocardioides_C. Next base: position 4,986 of record DASSMS010000058.1, on the reverse strand, counting down.
GCGCGCCCGCAAGCCGGTCGTACTCGTCCTCGGGGAGCAGACCCTCTCCCCGTGACTCGTCCACGAGTGCGGCGACTTCCTCGCGGGTGAACGCCGAGGTCACCTCGTCCTTGGGCTCGATGCGCATGAGGCGGAGCACGCTGTTGGAGATCCCGTTGAGCGCGATCACGAGGGGCTTGAGCACGGTGACGACCACCATCATCGGCGGGCCCAGGACGAGCGCGGCACGCTCGGGACCGGCGATGGCGATGTTCTTCGGCACCATCTCCCCCAGCACCACGTGGAGGTAGACGATGATGCTCATCGCCACCACGAAGGCTACCGGGTGCAGCAGCCGGTCCGAGAGCCCCAGGGCGTGGAAGGCGGGCTCGATCAGGTGCGCCACCGCCGGCTCGCCGATCGCGCCCAGGCCGAGGGAGGCCACGGTGATGCCGAGCTGCGCCCCCGCCATCACCAGGGAGACGTTCTCCATGGCACGCAGCGTGGTCCGCGCCATTCGCGACCCGGCGGCGGCGCGCGGCTCGATCTGGGTGCGACGGGCCGAGATGAGGGCGAACTCGGACCCGACGAAGAAGGCGTTGGCCGCGAGGAGAGCCAGTGCGACCAGGACCGCCGCGAGGTCACTCATCGGCTGCCTCCTCCACGGTGGCGGGCCGCGCGGTCAGCGCGAGCCGGTCGATCCGCAGCCCGTCGAGGCGCTCCACGACGATGACCGCCTCTTCCGCCTCGAAGGGCTCCCCCTGCTCGTCGACGCGGACAGGGAGCTCCACGACGACCTCGTCGCCCGGCTCAGGCATCCGGCCGAGCATCTGCAGGAACAGTCCCGCCACGGTGTCGTAGTCGTCGTGCTCGGGCAGCGCGATCCCCGTCGCCGAGGCCACTTCGTCGGGGCGCAGCAGGCCCGAGACCGACCACGCGCCGTCACGCCGCTTGCGAACTCGCGAGCCGAGCGGGTCGTGCTCGTCGGCGATGTCGCCCACGATCTCCTCGACGACGTCCTCGAGCGTCACGACGCCGGCCGTGCCGCCGTACTCGTCGACGACGACCGCCATCTGGAAGCCCTCGTTGCGCAACAGCGCGAGGAGCGGGTCGAGCCGCAGCGTCTCCGGTACGACGGTGGCCTCCACCATGATGCTGCGGACCCGTCGTGAGCTCCGCTCGGCGAAGTCCACGGCGACGGCATTCTTCACGTGGACGGCACCCACGACGTTGTCGTTCTCACCGGAGACGACGGGGAACCGCGAGTGACCGGTGGCCCGGGCGAGGTCGATCACCGCCAGAACGGGCGCGGTCGCGTCGACGCTGTCCATGTGGACCCGCGGCGTCATGATCTCGCCCGCCGTACGCCGTCCGAACGTCACGGAGCGCTCCATCAGGTCGGCGGTCTCGGTGTCGAGGGTCCCCTGCTTCGCGGAGCGACGGATCAGCGAGGCCAGCTCGGCAGAGGTGCGCGCCGAGCGCAGCTCCTCCTGCGGCTCGATGCCCAGTCTGCGGACGATGGCGTTGGCGGATCCGTTGAGGACACGAATCGGGTAGTGCATGGCCTTGGTGAACCCGCGCTGCAGCGCCTGGGTCCCTTTCGCCGTGCCCAGCGGCTTGGCGATGGCGAGGTTCTTGGGGACCAGCTCACCGAACACCATGGTGAGGGTGGTGGCGAGGAACAGACCGATCCCGATGGCCACCGGCCGCACCGCGGAGGGCGGCAAGCCGGCGTCCTCCAGCGGCCCGCGGACGAGCTCGGCGATGGCCGGCTCGGCGAGGAAGCCGATCGCGAGGTTCGTGACGGTGATGCCGACCTGGGCGCCTGAGAGCTGCGTCGAGAGCGACCGCAGCGCGGACTGGACGCCCAGGGCAGCACGGTTGCCATCTGACGCCTCGCGGTCCACGGCGGCGCGGTCCACCGTGACGAAGGCGAACTCCGCCGCCACGAAGACCCCGCACGCGAGGACCAGAGCCAGCGATGCAGCGAGAAGGAGAAGTTCGGTCATAGCGCGTCACCGTCATTGTCGCGGTGACGCCTGGGTTGTTGCGAGTCGTCCATCGGGGTGGGTCGGCCCTGTCCTTCTGTCGTCGGCGGTCGGCTCCAACGTACCTAACCGCGCGCGACCGACGAAAACCACGCCCTGTCCGGTCGGCGCACCCGCTTCGCTCAGGCGTCGGCCGTGCGCTCGTCCTGGAGTGAGCGCAGGGTCTTGCCGAACAACGCCATCGCCCCTGCAGCCAGCTCGTCGGCCTCGGCACTGAGCTCGGGCACGCGCCAGCGGCACTCCTCGGCGAACGAGATCGCCCGCTCCAGGTCCTCGCTCATCCGGCGGACGAGCTCCTCGGGGTCCACGCTGAGGACTCCCGTCCCGCTCTGAGGTACGTGGCTCATCTGGTCCCCCGGTTGCCGTGGACCGCGCCCTCCCGACGGTCCGTCTCCCCATTCAACGGCCTCCCCGCGCCCTGCATCACCCGAACACGGACACGGCACCGTGCGTGTTCGTGCACTGCAGAGTCCTGCAAGGCCCGCTGCCACAACCCCTGAACGCCTGCCCCATAGCGCTCAACGGATTCGAGCGCATGGCCCCTGCGCACCATTGCCCTCCGCCGATCTCCGGAGCAAGGTTGGGAGGCGCGGGGCACTCTGGCTCTGACCCGTACTCAGAGCCGACCGGGTGGCCCTCCGGCCACGGGGGCGGAGGGTCGTCCACGACAGGGGGTCGCGTGACCCGGCCTGGCACGGCCGGGTCACAGCATGCCGCCGCGGGGCTCTGCTCTCTCCTACCAGGTGGTCGGCTTGGTCCCGGTGTGCAGCCAGACCTCGAAGAAGGTGTCGAGGTCCTGCCCCGAGACCTCCTCGGCGAGCGCCTCGAAGTCCTCGGTCGTCGCTGTCGCGTCGTCGTACCGGCTGACCCACTCGCGTCCGAGCGCGAAGAACGCGTTGTCACCGATCTTCACCCGGAGCGCGTGGAGCGTGGCCGCTCCGCGGTCGTAGACGGCGTCTGCGAACAGGCCGGTCGGCCCGGGGTCCGCGATCACGACGTCCCAGAACGGGTCGTCCTCGTCGATGCCCATCACGGCCTCGAACTCGTCCTCGGCAGTTGCGCCGCCGTCCTCCTCGGCCCAGATCCACGACAGGTACGTCGCCCAGCCCTCGTTGAGCCAGATGTCCTGCCACCTCTCGGGGCTGACCGCGTTGCCGAACCACTGGTGTCCGAGCTCGTGGGCGACCGTGGACTCCAACGCACGCCGCGAGTAGATCGGCCGGGTCTGGGTCTCGAGCGCGTAGCCGATCGAGTCGTCGTCGACGATCGCGCCGTAGGAGACGAACGGGTAGGTGCCGAAGAGCGACTCGAAGTACACCAGCATCTCGCCCTGCTGCACGAGACCGTCGTCCGCTGTCGGCAGGAGGTCTTCGTCGACGGCGTCGATGATCGGCACGCCGTTCGGCGCCGAGTAGGTCCTCAGGTCGTAGTTTCCGACCGACGCGGTCGCCAGGTAGGCCGCCATCAGGTCCGGGGCGTCCCAGGACCAGGTCGTCCAGCCGTCGCTGGTCTGCTGGTCGACGAGGTTGCCGTTCGCGACGGCGACCAGGCCGTCGGGCACGGTGATGTCGAACTCGTAGGTCGCTTTGTCCTGCGGGTGGTCGTTCACCGGGAACCAGGTCGACGAGCCCTCCGGCTCGTTCGCCACCATGGCGCCGTCACGCATGGTGACCCAGCCGTAGAGGGCGCCCTCGATGTCCGTCGGGCGCGTCGTCGTACCGCCGTACTCGACCACCACCTCGACCGCTCGGCCGGTCTTCAGCTTCGGGCGGGGGGTGATGACGAGCTCGTTCTCGTCCTGGGTGAAGTCCATCGGTATGCCGTCGACCGTCACGACGGTGGCGGTCAGGCCGCGCAGGTCGAGGTTGAACCGGTCGAGGTCCTGGGTCGGCGTGAGCGAGATGGTCGCGGTCGCGTCGAGCGTGCCCTCCAGCGGTGCCGGCGCAGGCGCGGGCGGCGTGTAGTGCAGCTCCAGGTCGTAGTGGGTGACGTCGATGCCGCCGTTGCCCGCCAGTGGGAAGTACGGGTCTCCGATGCCGGCGCTTCCCTGGGTGTACCGGGGTGACCCCGTGTCTCCTGGCGCCGCCGCGGCGCCGACCTGACCCACGGCAAGCGCGGCCACTGCCGACGCTGCTGCCAGGGCCCCGATTGCGGGCTTCCGTCCGACCATGTCGTCCCCCTGTCATCGACGATCCTTCTCGCACCGTAGCGACATGTCCCGACAGCGACGGTGAAAACAAGAGAATCAGTTGAAGCACGGCGAAGGCGGTAAACGCCGGGTCACACAGCCGCCCGCCGCGACGTGACCGGCGTTTCATGCGGTGCCGGGCCCGAAGTGGCAATGCTCCAGACGTGTCATTGCCCTTCGCGTCGGCTCCAAGTGCGATGGGAGGTACACCCGGTACGTCGAAAGGATCGAGTGATGGCTGAAGATCGCCCCCTGCTGGACACGATGGTCGAGATGAACGCCTCGTCGATCTCCCATTCGGGCTTGAACACGCGGGACCTGATGATGGTGCGGCTGGCCGCTCTGGCCGCTGTCGACGCTCCACCGGCGTCGTACCTGATGAACCTTCGTGCGGCCGCGGACGCCGGTCTCACCGCGGAGGACATGCGCAGCATCCTGATCGCGGTTGCGCCCATCGTCGGCACCCCAGAGGTCGTGAACGCGGCCGGCAGCATCACCCGCGCTCTCGGGATCGCGCTTGCTCTCGATGACGCCATCGAGAACGGCGAGCTCTGAGTCGGCGCACCGAGGGGTAGCGGTACGCCGGTTGCCAGAGCGTTCCGTAAGCGGAAGGCCGCCTGCCCGGTGAGGGCCAGGCGGCGTTCCTTCAGCGGAAGGCCGCCTGCCCGGTGAGGGCCTGCCCGATCACGAGCTGGTGCACCTCGGAGGTGCCCTCGTAGGTGAGCACCGACTCGAGGTTGTTGGCGTGCCGCATGACCGGGTACTCCAGGG
>DASSMS010000033.1:0-7321 GCA_035688575.1 Nocardioidaceae bacterium | reverse complement strand
CGAAGCGTTCGGCAAGCTCGCGACGGTCGCGCTGGTGCTGCTTCTCGAACTCAACTAGGTCGCGCATGCGGATGCGACGATCGCGACCAACTCGGTGGGAGAGGATCTCGCCGCGATCGAGCAATTTGTAGAGGTGAGTGCGGCTCATGTTCAGACGCCCTGCAGCTTGGCTCGGCGTGATTGTCTTGTCGCCGTCGATGGTCACCACTTCGTCACCTTCGCGAATGCAGCGGCTGATGCTCAGCAGAAGGTCGCGCAGCTCGGGACCAGCGTCGGAGCGCGCGAACTCATCGAGCGCATCGAGCTGCTCGGACGGGATCTTGGCGGTCTCAAGCGTCTGCATGGCGGCTACCCCTAGCGATGTCACAGATGACTTAGGTGTCACAGATGAAACTACCGTACGACAGTCATACGACAAAGCGAAATCCCTGAAGAGGGAGACGTGGACAACGTTCCGCACGGCGCAGAAACGACGTCATTCTGGGCGAAGTGATGCGGGAGCAGACGTTCGCTGGACCAATGGTGATCGGAGAGGTAGTCCGATGCCCCCGCGGGTCTCATGGGTGCGAGTCCCCTGGCTGGCTCTATCGGTCCGATGTCCGGATCATCATAGTTCGTCATGGATCGTCCAGGTTTACCCTTGTCCTCGTGAGTGACTTCCGAGATCAGTGGGACCGTCACTTCGTGGGCTCGGTGCGCGACGCGGCACAGCGCGCCTTCGAGGTGGGATCGGGGCGGCCGGCGCACGAGGTATACGGCGTCCTGTCCGAGGAGCTGCGCCGGCGGGGGATAGAGCCGGAGCCGGACGCCGTCTTCGAGGGGGCGATGCTGATCAGCAGGGGGCGCAAGCCGCCTGTCCTCCGCGAGGCCTGCTAGCCGGAGCCGCCGGCCGCGTGTCCCCCGGAGAGGGGAGCCGGACCCGCCCGAAACCGGCGGTGTCCCGCCTTTGCGCATGGGCCCCTGTCCGCTCGGGCATTCTCGGACCGGGGAGTCCGGGATCGATCTCCGGCTCGCCTTGTGGGGCCGCCCCGGTCCTCCCAGCGGGGCGGCCCCACGGGCGCGTAACGTTCCAAAAAGTAAAGCTCTGCGCATAAGGTGCTTTCACGACCAAAGCGCAGAACGGGGACGACAGTGGGGCACCGCGCGACGAGATCCATCAAAGGCTTGCTGGGCGGGGCCATGGTCCTGGCGCTCACACAGGTCCTCACGCCGAGCGGCGCGACGGCTGTCGACCCCGCCGCGTCGAAGACCCAGTCCGCGGGTGCGGCACCGCGCCTCGAGCCGAACCTGGTGGTCCTCCGTGCGAGGGACCTCTACATCGTGCGCAACGGCAAGGAGCGCAAGCTGCGCTTCGAGTCGGGGCTGGCCAACATCGGCGACGGGCCGATCGAGGTGCGTCCCAACACTGCCAAGATGTGCCCCGAGGGGCAGCACCACTCCAGCCAGATCATCTATCGCGACGTCAACGGCAACGGCCGTTACGACGTCGCCGCGGACACTCAGAAGGCACGTCGTTCTGCCGGCTGCATGATCTTCCACCCGTACCACGACCACTGGCACTTCGAGGCCGCGTCCCGCTACACGCTCTACAAGCCGCGGCGCCCGGAGATCAACCAGGTGGCGCGGCGCAAGATGAGCTTCTGCCTGCGTGACAGCAAGCGGGTCCCCGCGGCGTACGGCACGTTCAACTACGCTCAGCACTACGGCAAGTGCTCACGAAGGTCGCCTCAGGGCATCTCCGTCGGTTGGGTGGACGTCTACCAGTCCTACCTCGCCGGACAGGCGCTCACGCTGCCCCGGAGCATGGACGACGGCCTCTACTGCCTGCGCATCCAGGTCGACCCCAAGGACCAGCTCGAGGAGACGCGCGACAACGACAACGGCTCGGTGCGTGCGTTCTTCATGCGGGGCGACAAGATCAGCTTCCGTGACTCGGCGAGGTGCCGGGAACAACCCTGACCTCGAACTGCATGGCGGGCTCGGCGAGGGCGTCCTGGCTCTCGATGATGCGCATCTCCCGCGTCTCCGCCTCGGCGGTCGCCTCCATCACCGCAAACACCGAGGAGGCGGTGCGGGCGAGCGCGGTCGGCAGGTCGTGACCCGCGAGCACGTTGGCGAGGAAGACCGCTGAGGTGAGGTCACCCGCGCCGGGTGGGTTGATCGGCAGCCTGGGAGTGCGGACCAGCCACGCACCCTCGGCCGAGACCGCGACCATGTCGAGGCTGTCCTCAGGGGTCTCCTCGGCGAGGACGCTGGTGACGAGCACCGTGCCGGGGCCGGTCGCGCGCACCGCCTCGGCGGCGCCCACCACCTCCTCGAGCGTCCGGGGCTCGGTGCCGGCGAGGAAGGCGAGCTCGAACTGGTTCGGCGTGATCACGTCGGCGGCCGGCACCACCTTGTCGCGCATGAACTCCGGGATGCCGGGACGCACGAAGAACCCGCGGCCGACGTCGCCCATCACCGGGTCGCAGCAGTAGATCGCCCCGGGGTTGCGCTTCTTGACGTTGCCCACCGCGTCGAGGACGACCGCGCCGACGTCCTCGGCTCCCTGGTAGCCGGAGAGCACGGCGTCGCAGCGGTCGAGCGCGCCGCGGTCCTCGACGCCGCGGATCACCTCGGCGATGTCGTCGGACTCGAGCAGGGGGCCGCGGGCGGCGCCGTACCCGGTGTGGTTGGAGAAGTGCACTGTCACGACAGGCCAGACGTCGTGGCCAAGGCGCTGCAGCGGGAACATCGCCGCGCTGTTGCCGGCGTGGCCGTACGAGACGAGGGACTGGATCGACAGGATGTTCACGCCCGGCATCCTCCCATCCTGTCGACACGGCCTGCCACGCACCCGCCGTGGGCGTCCGGCAGAAGCGGCTCCGGTCAGCGGCGCAGCTTCAGGTAGTCGTGAGGGCGCACGGCGTCGCGATAGCCGGCGCGCTTCGGGCGGATCTCGAAGTGCAGGTGGCACCCGTCCGGTGCTCCGGCGTCGGAGGCTCTCGCGATGAGCTGACCCATGCGCACCCGGTCGCCGGGCGCGACAAACACTCGGCGCACGTGGGCGATCACCACATCGACGTCGTGGCGGTGGTTGCGGATGCGGAAGGCACGCGCCCCGTACGACGGCCCGAGAGCACCGCGCGATGACGGGTCAACCACCCGTCCCCTCATGCCGGCGAAGAGGCGGGTGCCGCAGGGCATCGCGATGTCGAGGCCGTGGTGGAAGCCGCGGTTGTCCGTGCACCGCGGGTCGGGGTCGTAGTACGGCGCGCGGGTGCAGCCGAAGTTGATCATCTTGCGGCGCTCCCCGGCGTACCAGGGGGATGTGTAGCGGCGCCTGTCCTTGACCCAGAACCAGCGTGGTTCATCGTCCGCGGTCTGCGCAGCGGTCGCGAACGCCGAGGTGGCCCGGGCTGACGACGTGGCCGGGACCGGCGAGGTCGCCGCAGGCAGGAGCAGGCCCAGCGCCAGGGCGAGCAGCGTCGGGATCACGGGCGTCATCGCCCCATCTCAGCGTCTGAGGACGCCGAGCGGAACCCTGTACGGCAGAATTAGAACGCGTTACAGTCCTTGCGATGCGGGCGGGCTCCCCGCCCGGCCGCCGTGAGTGAGCGAGGTTGTGACATGGGCGCTGGGGACGTCGCCGACTACGTCGTCATCGGGGCCGGGAGCGCAGGCTGCATCGTGGCCCGGCGGCTCGCCGAGACCGGGGCGAGCGTCGTGCTGCTCGAGGCGGGGCCGGTCGACAAGACGCGGTTCGTCCGCAAGCCCGGCATGATCGCGGTCTTCCACAACGTTCCCCAGCTGAAGAAGCGCCTGGACTGGGGCTTCTACACGACACCCCAGGAGCACGCGCTCGGTCGCCGGATCCCGCAGACGCGCGGCAAGGTGCTCGGTGGCTCGAGCTCGGTGAACGGCATGCTCTTCGTGCGCGGCAACGCGAAGAACTACGACGACTGGGCCGCTGAGGGCAACGAGGGGTGGAGCTTCGACGACGTGCTCCCGAGCTTCAAGCGGATGGAGAGCTGGGAGGGCGGCGCCGACGACCTGCGCGGTGAGGGCGGGCCGGTCCGGGTGACCCGCCAGCACGACCTGACCCCCGCGACGCTGGAGTTCATGGAGGCGCTGAGCGACACCGCCGGCGTGCCGAAAGTCGAGGACTACAACGGGAAGTCGCAGGAGGGCGTGAGCGTCTTCCAACAGAGCGCGCAGCGAGGCCTGCGCTACAGCTCCTCGGTGGCCTACCTCGACGAGCACCGCCTCCCGAACCTGCGGGTGGAGACCGGCGCCACGGTCAGCCGGGTGGTGCTCGAGGGCTCGCGTGCGGTCGGGGTGAAGGTCGTCGGGAAGGGCGGCAGACGAGTGATCCGCGCCGAGCGTGAGGTTGTGATCTCCGCCGGCGCATTCGGATCCCCGCAGGTGCTGATGCTCTCAGGGATCGGGCCGGCCGCGCATCTGCGACAGCACGGCATCGACGTACGCGTGGACCTGCCGGTCGGGGACAACCTGCACGACCACATGTTCGTGCCTATGACCTATGTCATGAAGGGTGCGCGCAACAAGGGCTCGGCGGCGTACTTCGCGCGCGGCATGGTCGAGGAGGCGCTCCGTGGCAACACCTGGATGGGGCGCACGGTCTTCGAGGCGGTCGGCTTCGTGCACTCCTCGCGCGGCACCGACGTGCCCGACATCCAGATCCACGCACTGCCGTGGTCCTACCCGTTCCCGAACCAGGACGCGCCGATCCGGCACAAGGTCGACCCCGCGCCCGCGCTCACCGTCATGCCGACGCTGATCTACCCCGAGAGCCGGGGCACCCTCCGGCTGGCCTCGGCCGACCCGACCGCGGCTCCGCTCATCGACCCCGGCTACCTCTCGGAGCAGGCCGACCGCGACCTGCTGCTCGAGGGGATGCGGCTGGTCCGCGAGACGATGGCCAACCGTCTGGTCTCGGCGGGCGTCAGCGCAGAGCTCAACCCGGGACGCGACTTCCCGGACGAGGCCTCGCTCGCGCGCGAGCTTCCCAACCGCGCCACGACGGTCTACCACCCGGTCGGGAGCTGCCGGATGGGCGTCGACGACCGTGCCGTGGTCGACCCCGAGCTGCGGGTTCGCGGTGTCGAGGGCCTGCGAGTGGCGGACGCGTCGATCATGCCGAGCATCACCGGAGGCAACACGAACGCCCCCGCGATGATGATCGGCGAGCGCTGCGCCGAGCTGATGACCACCCCCTGACGTGGGGCCTGTACCGGCAAACTAGAACGCGTTACAGTTGCGCAGCGGAGGGACCGCAGCGACCGTAGGAGTGCCCATGGCCCGTCAACCACGTTCCCTTGCCGGCAAGGTCGTCGTCATCACCGGCGGAGGCCGCGGAATCGGCGCCGCCATCGCAACCAGGCTCGCCCAGGAGGGCGCGGTGGTCGCCATCGGCGACCTCGACGAGTCGCTCGCCGAGCAGACCGCTGCCGGCCTCGGAGGCAAGGCGCTCGGTGCGGCCCTCGACGTCACCGACCACGCCGGGTTCACGGCCTTCCTCGACCAGGTCGAGCGCGAGGTCGGGCCCATCGACGTCCTCGTGAACAACGCCGGGATCATGCCGCTGAGCCGCATCGAGGACGAGTCGGCGGCCGCCACCCATGCTCAGGTAGCCGTGAACGTGCTCGCCGTCATCCACGGCACCAAGGAGGCGGTACGCCGGATGAAGCCCCGCGGCGGTGGCCACATCGTCAACATCTCCTCGGCCGCGGGCCGCGTGCCGGTGGCCGGCGGTGCGACGTACACCGGCACGAAGCACGCGGTCTCGGGCTTCTCCAACGCTCTTCACATCGAGTTCAAGGCCGACCGGACGCCGATCGACATCACCGCCGTCCACCCCGCCATCGTCCGCACCGAGCTCTCCAAGGGGCTGAAGGACAACAAGGGGGTCTCGCCGGTCACGCCCGAGCAGGTGGCGGACGCGGTGGTCGACGCCCTCGAGTTCCCCCGGCCGGACGTCTACGTCCCCAAGAGCCTCGGCGTGGCCACCAAGACCGGCGCGCTCGTGCCCCGTCGCGTCGGAGAGTGGCTCAACAAGGTTCTCGGCGGTGAGCGTGCCGCCCTCGACGCCATCTCCTCGCCGGACCGCGAGGACTACGAGAACCGCGTGGCGCACAGCGCGCCGGGTGCCGAAAAGGAGCCCATCGCATGAGCCTGCCCGCAAGCATCGACGAGGAGCTGCTCGCGCGGCTGACCCGGCTGGTCGCGTCCTCCGGCGGCGACACCTACAAGATGACCGAGGTCTACACCGGCGAGGTCATCACGGCGCTGCCGCAGTCGAGCGCGTCGGACGTCGCGGAGGCCTTCGCCGAGGCGCGCCGGGCCCAGGCCGAGTGGGCGTCGTGGCCGGTGTCGAGGCGGATGAAGGTCTTCAAGAGGTTCCACGCGCTCCTGCTCGAGCACAACGAGACGATCGTCGACCTGATCCAGGCCGAGAGCGGCAAGGCGCGCCGGATGGCCTTCGAGGAGACCTGCGACGTCCCGATGGTGATCAGCCACTACCTGAAGCGGGCGCCCAAGCTGCTCAGGCCGGTGCGCCGTGGCGGTCCCGTGCCGGTGCTGACGACCTCCACGGAGATCCGCCACCCGAAGGGAGTCGTCGGGATCATCGCCCCGTGGAACTTCCCGTTCGCGACCGGCCTGTCGGACGCCGTGCCCGCTCTGATGGCCGGCAACGGCGTGGTCCTCAAGCCCGACAACAAGACCGCGCTGAGCCCGCTCTACGGGGTGTCACTGCTGTACGAGGCCGGCCTCCCGCGCGGGCTGTTCCAGGTGGTGTGCGGGGATGGCCCGGTGGCCGGCCCGCCGGTCGTCGACCACGCGAACTTCGTCATGTTCACCGGCTCCACCGAGACCGGTCGGTTCATCGGGCAGCGGGCCGGGCAGAACCTGATCGACTGCACCCTCGAGCTCGGGGGCAAGAACCCGATGATCGTCCTGGACGACGCGAACCTCGACGAGGCGGTCCCGGGTGCGATCGAGGGCGTCTTCCGCAACACCGGCCAGGTCTGCATGCACATCGAGCGGATCTACGTGCACGAGTCGATGTTCGAGGAGTTCACCCGGCGGTACGTCGAGGCGGCCGAGGCAATCGAGCTCGGCGCGACCTACGACTACCGGCCCGAGATGGGGTCGCTGATCTCGGTCGACCACAAGGACCGGGTCGCCTCCCACGTCGAGGACGCGCGGGCAAGGGGCGCCATTGTGCTCACCGGCGGGCGGGCGCGGCCCGACCTCGGCCCGGCGTTCTACGAGCCGACCGTGCTCACCGGCGTCACCAAGGAGATGCTCGCCGGGTCGT
>DASSMS010000103.1:0-2862 GCA_035688575.1 Nocardioidaceae bacterium | reverse complement strand
CGTACGGATGCCCTGCCGCAGCGTCCGCTGCCAGGCCGAGTAGAGCCGGTCCAGAGACGTAACGTCGACGACGTGCGCGCCGACCCCCTCCTCCTCCAGCTCCAGGGCGGCGGCCAGCACCTCCGGCAGCACGGCACCCGAGGCCGCGATCTGTACGACGGGGGAGCCGTTGTCGCGACCTGCGTCCACGAGGCGGTAGGCACCGGCGAGGACCTGGCGCCGCAGCGTCGCGTCGCCGATCCGCTCGCGGGCGGCCTCGAACGGCTCCTGGTCGAGCGGACGGGTGGTCAGCCGGAAGTAGTAGGACCCGTCCTCGACCGTTCCGAGGGCGTCACCCTTGCCGGGGTCGGCGACCTGGCCGAGCGCCGCGCAGAGCAGCCAGTCCAGCGCGGTCGCGTAGGCAGGCTCGAGCAGGGTCACGTTCGGCAGCTCGAGCCCGACAGACGGGGTGATCGTCGACTGGTGGGCACCGCCCTCCGGGGCCAGCGTTACCCCCGAGGGGGTGCCGGCCACCACGAACCGGGAGCCGGAGTAGACGGCGTGCACGAACGCGTCGAGGCCTCGCAGCACGAACGGGTCGTACAGCGTGCCGACGGGCAGCAGGGGCTGGTCGGACAGGTCCCAGGCGAGGCCGAGCTGTCCGAGCAGCAGGAAGAGGTTCATCTCGCTGATGCCGAGCTCGATGTGCTGGCCCTCGGGCCCCTCGACCCACTTCAGTGCACCGTCCTCGGTCCACACCGGGCGCTTGGTCGGGCTGAACACCCCGGTCCGGTTGATGAAGCCGGCCAGGTTGGTGGAGGTCGCCACGTCCGGCGCGGTCGTCACGAGGAGCGGCGCCACCTGCTCGTCGCGAGAGAGGTTCACGAGGATCCGGCCGAAGGCCTCCTGGGTGGACACCGGCTTCCGGGAGCGCAGGTCCGTGCTGGTGGGGACCGCGCACGGCGTACGCGGCGTCGCGGGCACCCGGACCAGGTGCTCGGCGCGAACACCGGCCCACTGGCCCGCGTGCGTGGTGGGGTCGATCCGGTCCCACTCGTTCCCGGGAGTGAGCCCTGTCTCCACGCGCAGCTCGTCGACCTGGTCGCCGGTGAGCAGCGCGGAGTGGTTGCGCGGGTTGCCGGCGATGGGCAGGCCCCAGCCCTTGATCGTGTAGGCGAAGACCACGCTCGGCCGGTCGGTGACGGCGTCGCACTGCCGGTAGGCGTCGAGCAACGCCTCGAAGTCGTGCCCGCCGAGGTCGGTGACGAGAGCGGCTAGCTCCTCGTCGTCGTAGTCCTCACAGAACTCGCGGACCGCGGCGGATGCGCCGTCGAGGAAGCGCTCGCGCAGCGCACCGGGCTCCATGCCGAACAGCGACTGGTACCGCTCGTTGGGCATCTCGTCGATCCACGCCTCGAGCCGTCTCCCGTCCGGCCTGGCGTAGGCGGCGCGGAGCCTGGGCCCGTACTTGACCTCCACGACGTGCCAGCCGGCGGCGCGGAACTGCTGGCTCCACTGCTGGATGCGGATGCCCGGCACCACCCGGTCCAGCGACTGGCGGTTGAAGTCGACGATCCACATCACGTTGCCGAGGCCCTGGGTGGCGGGGTCGGCGATGGCCTCCCACACGTTGCCCTCGTCGAGCTCGGCGTCACCGAGCAGGGCGATGAAGCGGCTCGCGGGCCTGGGGCCGAAGTGCGCGTCGACGTACCTTCGGGCCACCGCCGCGAAGAGCGGAGCCGCGGCGCCGAGGCCCACCGAGCCGGTCGAGAAGTCGACCTGGTCCGGGTCCTTGGTGCGCGAGGGGTAGGACTGGAGACCGCCGGCCTCCCGCAGCCGGGTCAGGTAGGAGCGGTCGAGGTTGCCGAGCAGGTACTGGATCGCGTGGAACACCGGAGACGCGTGCGGCTTCACGCTGACCCGGTCGGGCGCGTCGAGATGGGCGAACCACAGCGCCGTCATCGCGGTCACGAGGCTTGCGCTCGAAGCCTGGTGCCCGCCCACCTTCACCCCGTCGCTGGTCTCGCGCTCGCGGTTGGCGGCGTCGACGATCCGGGTGGAGAGCCACAGCACGCGCTGGGCGATCTCCTCCAGGACCTCGAGGTCCACGGCGTCGGACCGGGTGCCGGGAGCGGCTGCGCCCGGTGAGGTGGTGGGTGCGGTCGAGACCACGCTGTCTCTCCTTCGGGATGTCGGAGAGTATGAGTCTGCCTCACCTGACACCCGCTCGTGGTCACGGCGGGAGGGTCGGGGTGCACGAGATCGCCGCCGGGGGGTACAGGTGGCTACTGTCGACAGACCAACGCCTTATCTCCCGAGGAGCCCCACCGCATGCAGATCTGGCCCGGCCGCCCGTACCCCCTCGGCGCGACCTATGACGGGTCCGGGGTCAACTTCGCGCTGTTCACCGAGGTGGCCGAGCGCGTCGAGCTGTGCCTGATCGGTGAGCGCGGAGCGGAGACCCGGATCGAGATGCCGGAGAACGACGGCTTCGTGCACCACGTGTATCTCCCTGGCGTGCACCCCGGCCAGCGCTACGGCTACCGCGTGCACGGACCGTTCGACCCGGCCCACGGACTCCGCTGCAACCCCGCGAAGCTGCTGCTCGACCCCTACGCGAAGGCGATCGAAGGGCAGATCGACGGCGACGAGTCGCTCTTCTCCTACCGGTTCGCCGACCCCCAGCAGTTCAACGACGACGACAGCCTGGGCCACACGATGCTGTCGGTCGTGGTGAACCCGTTCTTCGACTGGGGCAACGACCGCCACCCCGAGCGGGAGTACCACGAGTCGGTCATCTACGAGGCCCACGTCAAGGGCCTCACGCAGACACACCCGGGCATCCCGGAGGAGATCCGAGGGACGTACGCCGGGATCGCCCAC
>DASSMS010000135.1:0-10745 GCA_035688575.1 Nocardioidaceae bacterium | reverse complement strand
TGCGATCGTGCCGCAGGTCTCCATCGGTGCGGGGTGGGAGCGGGGGTAGAGCATGCTCTGGCCGACCACCACGTCGGCCTTGTCGAACACCTCGTCGGTCCGCGCCTTGTCACCGGACTCCCAGTCGAAGATGTGGTTGTCCTTGCGCCCCTCGACGTCGTCCCTGATGACGGGCGCGTCGGGGTCGAGCGCCTTTTGGGCGTCGACGACAGGAGGGAGCACGTCGTACTCGACGTCGATCAGCTCGAGCGCGTCACGTGCGGAGTACTCGTCCTCCGCGATGACCATGGCCACCTCCTGGCCCTGGAACCGGACCTTGTCCGTCGCGAGGACGGCCTGGACGTCTGCGCTCAGCGTCGGCATCCACGCGAGGTTGAGCGACTCGAGGGTGGCCCCGATGATGACCGCCTTGACCTTGGGATGCTCCTCGGCCTGCCGGGTGTCGATCGACATGATCTTGGCGTGCGCGACAGGGCTCCGCAGGATCGCGGCATGCAGCATCCCGGGCATCGTCAGGTCGTCGAGGTAGTGGCCCTGGCCACGGAGGAAGCGAGCGTCCTCCTTGCGGAGCATCCGGCCGAAGCCGATCGGGTTGCCCGCAGGGCTGGTCGTGGGTGGCGCGGCGTGCTGCTCGGTGCTGGTCATGCCTGGACCTCCTGGGAGGACTCCTGGGGTTCGCGCTCGGCCTGCTCCTCGCCGCCGTGCTCGGCGGCCCAGCGGACTGCGCGGACGATGTTCTCGTAGCCGGTGCAGCGGCACAGCTGGCCGGAGATGGCCTCGCGGATGGTGTCGGCGTCCGGGTCGGGATCGTGGTCGAGGAGCCACCGGGCGGTCAGCATCATGCCCGGCGTGCAGAACCCGCACTGGAGTCCGTGCTCCTGCATGAACCCCTCCTGGACCGGGTCGAGCTTGCCGTCGACCTCGAGGCCCTCGACCGTGCGCACCTCGTGGCCGTCGGCCATCGCGGTGAGCACGGTGCAGCTCTTCACGGGCTCGCCGTCGAGCAGGAGGACGCAGGTGCCGCACTGCGAAGTGTCGCAGCCCCAGTGCGTCCCGGTCAGCCCGAGGTGGTTGCGGATGAAGTGCACGAGGAGGAGACGAGGCTCGATCTCGCCGCTCACCTCGGTGCCGTTGACGGTCATCTTGACCTGCATGGTCAGGACCCCCCCTCGGCGCGCTCCACGGAGCGACGCAGGACGCGCTGGGTCAGCTCGCTCGCCAGGTGGACCTTGTAGGCGACCGGCCCGCGCTGGTCGGCGCGCGGGGTGCAGGCCTGCGCGGCCAGCCGACCTGCCTCGAGGATGTGCTCGTCCGTCGGTGTCTTGCCGACCAGGTACGCCTCGGCCTCCTCGGCGCAGAAGTGCGGCGCGCCGACCGCGGTGAGCCCGATGCCGACGTCGGCGACGACCCCGTCTCGCAGTACGACGTACGCGCCGGCCGCCGCGGCGGCCCAGTCGCCCACCTTGCGTTTCACCTTGTCGTAGGCGCTGGCCGAGCCGGGACGTATCGGCACCCGTACCTCGGTGAGCATCTCCGCGTCGCCGAGCACGGTCTCGTAGGGACCGGCGTGGAACGCTCGCGCGGGGACGGTGCGAGTGCCCTGGGACGAGCGGAGCACCAGGTTGGCCTTGACCGCCGATCCGACGGCGGCCAGGTCCTCTGCCGGGTCGGCCTGGCAGAACGAGCCGCCGACCGTCCCGCGGTTGCGTACCGGCGGGTCGGCGATCTGCCGCTCGGCCTCGTGGAAGATCGCGTAGTGCTCCCCGACGACGGGCGAGGCGAGGACGGTGGAGTGCCGGGTCATCGCCCCGATGCACAGGTCGCCGCCCTCGACGCGGACGTAGTCGAGGTCGGTGAGCCCGTTGATGTCGATGACGCACTCCGGCTGGGCGAGTCGGATCCTCATCATCGGCAAGAGGCTGTGACCGCCCGCGATGAGTCTCGACTCAGGTCCGAGCTTCTTCATCAGCTCGAGCGCGTGCTCGACGCTGGTAGCTCTGGCGTAGTCCACGGGTGCCGGTGTCTGCACAGGTCCGCCCCTCTCGGTCGCACGGAGTCCAGGGCCACGCCCCCTGCCCCCGAGAGCGAGGCCGGATGTGCGGTCAGTCTCCGCCTCCGCCCATGCACCCGCAAGGGAGTGTCGCGAACGAGCGGAAAGCGCGAGAAGGGCGATTCGAAGGCCTTTGTCAGAGGTGGTCGGGAACGACGAGGTCGTCGGGGTCCTGACGGAGGGGCATGGCCTGCACCGCAGTGCGGGTCAGTGCAGCGGTGGTCCTGACGACTCGTCTTCGGCGCCGGTCAGGCATCTTGTCCCAGGCGCCAGGGCTTCGGTGCTCCAGCAGCGCCCGACTCGCGGCTCCTGCCGCCTCGTCGTACTCGTCGTCGCTGAACTCCGGTCGTGCACCCACCGTCGGACGCTCCGGCAGTGCCTGGAGGGCCGGGAGCACCATCTCCCCGACCGCCGCCTTGCGGTTGTACTTGTCGATCGGCGCCAAGGCCGCCCAGGCAGCGTCGACCCCGCCACGACGCCAGGGTGGGCGGGTGGCGGCGAACAGGCGCCGTGCGACGCCCTCAACGGCGGCCGTCAGCTCGCGCTCGGTGAACCTCATGGGCACCAAGTCTGAAGCATCGGCCGCCCCTGGTGCTCACCGCGGCGAACAGGCTCTGTCGCGCAACCACGCCCGCGGCGGCAGGCCACCTCAGCCTTTGACGGGCCGCCGGAACAGCGCAACGTCGAGGAAGTCCTGGGTGAACACCGGCCCTCGACCGGTCACTGACGACGGCATCGGCCGGGCATCGACGACCTCGAGCCAGGAGAACATCTCCTCGAGCTCCGCGGGTGTGTAGCCGATCCCGCCTTCGAGCCGGCCTTGGCGCAGCAGGTCGGCGTCGGCGGAGACGGTGCCCATCCGGCCCGCGGCGAAGGTGCAGATGCCGAAGAGCCCTCCCGGCGCGAGGGCCGCCCGGAGCGCCTGCATGTAGGAGATCCGCCGGTGCGGGGCGAGATGGTGGAAGCACCCGGAGTCGTAGACCAGGTCGAAGGCGTCACCGCTGGGAGCGGAGCGGATGAAGTCCCGCAGGAGATAGGAGACGGCCTGCCCCTGCGACCGCTCCACGGCTTGCTCGAGCGCGTAGGGGGCGATGTCGACGCCCGTCGTCGTGAACCCCTGCGCTGCCAGCCAGCGGGAGTTGCGCCCGAGGCCGCAGCCGACGTCGAGAGCGGTGCTGCCGGGCTGGTCTCCGAGGAGGCCTTCGGAGTGCCAGGCGACGAGGTTGGCGTCAGGCAGGTCGGAGCTCAGCGGGTGGTCCGTCTGCTGGAAGAGGGCGTCCCAGAAGGGTGCTGCGTCGCCGCTCGTCCGGTCCGCCCCGTCGCCGTACAGGCCGTCGAGCAGGTCCATGAGCTGGTCGTGGGTGGTGACACGCATCGCAAGCCTTTCGTCCGGGGACCGATCCTCTCGCACAGCCCGCGTACCGTGACCGGCGTGTGCATCGACTGCCCCACGCGGAGGGACGGGGCCAAGACCCTGATCCACGAGGCGGTCGCCTCCATCCTGCTCCCCGTGGTCCTCTACGCCATCCCCGTGGGGATGCTGGTCGTCGCCGGCTACCTCGGAGCGTGAGGAAGGGCCCGTCGGGCGGCCGGCGCACATGCCTCGTGGCTCCGTGCCGGAGCCTCAGCGCTCCAGGGTGACGGCCAGGCCCTGGCCCACGCCGATGCAGAGGGCGGCGACCCCGACTCCCGAGCCGGCGGAGGCGAGCTGGTGGGCGACCGCGCCCGCGAGACGCGCCCCCGAACAACCGAGGGGGTGCCCGATGGCGATCGCGCCACCGAGCGGGTTCACGACACCCGGGTCGAGGTCCTTCCACTGCGACAGACAGGCGATGGACTGTGCGGCGAAGGCCTCGTTCAGCTCCATGACCGTCACGTCGGCCTGGGTGCGGCCGGCCTTCGCGAGCGCGCGGTTGACCGCCTCGACCGGGCCTATGCCGAAGAGCTGCGGCTCGACCGCGTCGACCCCGGTGGCCACGACGCGGGCCAGTGGCTCCACCCCGAGCTCCTCGAGCCCGTCCTCGTCGGTGAGGAGCAGGGCGGCGGCGCCGTCCGAGAGCTGGGAGGCGTTGCCGGCGGTCACGACCCCGTCGGGACGGAAGGAGGGCTCGAGGCCACCGAGCGACTCCGGCGTGACGCCGTCGCGGATGCCCTCGTCGCGGTCGAGGTGGGCGCCCTGCACCTGCACCACGGCGGCGTCGTACGCGCCGTCGGTCCACGCCTTGGCCGCGAGGGTCTGGCTCCGCGCAGCGAACTCGTCGGACGCCTCACGGGTGACGGCGTACCGCTCCGCAAGCTGCTCGGTGGCCTCACCCAGGCTCACCGACCACTGGGAGGGCAGGTTCGGGTTGACCATCCGCCAACCCAGCGTGGTGGAGAACAGCTCGGCGTTGCCCGCGGGGAAGGCACGCTCGGCCTTCGGAAGCACCCACGGCGCTCGGGTCATCGACTCCACGCCGCCGGCGACCATGATCGAGGCGTCACCGACGGCGATGGCGCGAGCGGCCATGACCAGGGCGTCGAGGCCAGAGGCGCAGAGCCGGTTGACCGTCGATCCGGGCACCGACACCGGCAGCCCTGCGAGCAGGCAGGCCATCCGGGCCACGTTGCGGTTGTCCTCGCCGGCCTGGTTGGCCGCGCCGAAGTAGACCTCGTCCACCCGAGTCGGGTCCAGCGACGCGTTGCGCTCCAGGAGCGCTCTCACCACCGTGGCGGCCAGGTCGTCGGGGCGCACCTTGGCGAGGGTGCCCCCGAACCTGCCGACCGGCGTGCGCACCGCATCGACTACGTAGACCTCACGCCCCTGCATCGTCGCCTCCTGGCTCTGCGTCCGCCTGTCCGACTCGAGGTCATTGTGGCGGGCGCGGAGCAGCCGGCCTCTTCCGGGGCCGACCGGTCAGCGGTAGGCGTCGACCTTGCTGTGGTACCGGCAGCCGACCTTGCCGCCGCCGACCGCGGCGAGCAGCGACCCGAGAAGGGCACCCACAGCGGCCACCAGGGCAACCGGCCCGAGCGAGTCGGCCGGGACGGGCAGCGAGGGCAGGTCGAAGCGGCTGAGGGCGTCGAGCCCGGCGCCGAAGAACAGGGCGAACCCGGCGGCGAGCATCGTGAGCAGCAGGCCGGTGACCCAGACCGCCGCGCCCTGCTTGCCGCCGTCGAAGCGGGACATCCGTCCTGCGACGTACCCACCTGAGTAGTAGGCCAGCATCAGCACGGCCACCAGGGCTACCCCGGCCACCAGAGCCGTGGTCCGGGGCTGGCTCTCGACAGTGGTCGAAACCGCGTCGACGGTCCGGTTGAGGGTGACCGCGAGACCGCTGGCCACCCCTGTGAGAAGGAGCGCCATCCCCACCGCGACCAGCCACCCGAAGAAGCCGGCGCCCCAGTTGACGCCGCCGAAGCGCTCCCGCCGCTGCTCCTCGGGGTCCTCCTCGCGGTAGGTGTCCGTGTCGTCGAAGGCCAAGCGGTCCGGGCGCCCCCGCTCGTCCTGCTCGTGCACCGGACCGACTTGCGCGCTCACCTGCGTGCTGTCCGCGTCGTCGCCCGCCGTCCTGACGGGCTCGCGGACCGGCTCACCGTTGGTCTGGGTCCAGTACATGGCAGGGTCCGAGAGCTTCTCGTACGTCTCGCGGCTACCTCTTGGCTGGTCATATGTGCTCATCGGGCCTCCCGGTCGATCACAAACAGACCGCTTACCCCACCGGGGACTGTTACACACCTGTCGATTACGGCCGGTCCGTACCAGAACCTCGCCTTTCAGGCTTTACGCCTCGTCACCCGGGCACGGGCCGGGGGTGCGACGGCTACTCTGGGCGCATGTCAGCACCGGTAGGGTCCGTCCAGGAGGCGGCCGCGCGCGCCCGCGAGGTCGCGCAGGAGGTCGCTGCGCCGCGTGCGGAGGAGACCGACTCCGGTGTCTGGCCCGAAGAGGCACTGCGTGTTCTCCAGTCGTCCCTCGGCGGCCTTGTGGTCCCCCGCGAGGAGGGTGGATCCGGCCTGGGCCTGCGGGCGCTGGCCGCGGTGTGCGAGGCGCTCGGTGAGGCGTGTGCCTCCACCGCGATCTGCTTCGGCATGCACAACGTCGCCGCCGCGGTGATCGGGGCCAAGCCCACCGATCGGCAGCGCAAGGAGTTCCTCCGCCCGATCGCGGCAGGGGAGCACCTCACCACGCTTGCCCTGTCGGAGCCGGGCACCGGGGCCGAGTTCTGGCTCCCCCGGACCGAGCTCACCTCCGAGGACGCCGGGTGGCGGCTCAACGGCGAGAAGAGCTTCGTCACGAACGGGTCGAAGGCCGACTCCTACGTCGTCTCCACCGTCGCGGCCGACCCGGAGGCCCCGGCGGGCGAGTTCTCCTGCGTGGCGGTCTGGGGCGACAGTCCGGGCCTCTCGTGGCACGGCGCCTGGGACGGCATCGGCATGCGCGGCAACTCCTCGCTCGCCGCACGGCTCGACGGCGTGGCGGTCGGTCCCGACGCCATCCTCGGCGCCCCGGGCGACCAGATCTGGTACGTCTTCGAGGTGGTCGCGCCGTACTTCCTCACCGCCATGGCAGGCACCTACCTCGGGGTGGCCCAGGCCGCGCTGACGGAGGTGACCGAGCACCTCAAGCGCCGGCGGCACGCCCACACCGGCCGGAGCATCTCCGGCGAGCCCATCCTGCAGCACCGTCTCGGAGTGCTGTGGGCCGACGTGCAGGCGACCCGCCGGCTCGTCTACTTCGCGGCGGAGGAGGCCGACGCGGGGGGCCGCGACGCGCTCCCGGCTCTCGCCGCGGCGAAGGCGCAGGTCGCCGACACCGTCGTGTCGGTCACCAACGACGCCATGACCCTGGTCGGTGGCCTCGGCTACCGCGACCGCTACCCGATGGAGCGCCACCTTCGCGACGCCCGGGCCTCACACGTGATGAGCCCGACCACGGACATCCTGCGCACGTGGACCGGTCGCGCTCTGCTCGACGTGCCTCTGCTCGGGACCTGACATCCGGATGGGAAAGCTACTGCTCGTCGCCGTCACGGCCGACGAGGAAGACATGCTGAGCGCCGCCGTCGGGCCGGACGACTGCGTCGCCGTACCCGTCACGGCCCTGAGGGAGGCGCTGGGCGAGGACGTCGACGCCGTCGTCATCGGCAGCGAGACCACGTCCCCGCTCTCCGCGGTGCCGTGGGTGCACCGGGCGGAGCCGCTGTGCGGGGTCCTGGTCCTCACCACGGCAGAGAGGGACGCCGAGCTGCGTCGCGCGGCCATGTACGCACCGGGTATGCCTGCCTCGCTCACCATCGTGGAGTCCGGGAGCCCTGAGCTGGGGCCTCGGGCCAAGGACGTGCTGGAGGGCGGCCGCCTCGGCCGAGTGCACGAGCGGACGCTGTCCGTCGTGACCGCGCGGGAGACCGTCCCGACGCCCCACGTGCTCGCGCCGGTCTCCATGGGCGCGCTTCTCGACCACGCCCCGTTCGGCGTGCTCGTAGGCGACCTCGACGCCCGGCTCGTGATGTGGAACCGCTGGGCGGGGGACTTCCTCGGGCTGCCCAACGACGCCACCGGTGCGTCGATTCCCGGTCTCCTCCCCTCCAACGAGTACCTCGACGACGTGTTCGCGCTGGCACGTGAGGGAAGGCTGGACGAGGGTCCTGCGGCCGTCACGCTCGAGGGCCCCGCCGACACGGCCGTGGAGCTCAGCACCGCTCCGACGCGTCTGGAGAACGGCGACGAGGCACTGCTCGTCCTGCTCCAGGACATGACCGCGCGCCGGCAGGCCGAGCGCACGCGCGACCGGCTCGCCGAGCACGTCGGGCTGCTCGGTCGGGTGTCCGAGGCGCTCGCCGGCACCCTCGACGTGGACAAGGCACTGCTTCGCCTCGCCGACCAGGTCGTCCCGGGGTTCGCCGACTGGGTGAGCCTCCAGACCTACGACCAGCGTGGACAGAGCCGGCGCGTGGTCGTCCGGCACCGTGACCGGGACCTCGAGGACGAGGTGGACCCGGTGCGCCACGGGTTCATGACCGGCCTCGCTGAGACCTCCCCCAGCCGCCGGGTCAGGCGGTCCGGCAAGCCGGTGCTCCTACCGGAGGTGACCCAGGCAGACCTGGCGGAGTTCGTGCCCGACGAGCGGACGCGGGCGGTAGTGACCCGCCTGGGCGTGGCCAGCGTGATCGCGGTGCCCCTGCCGGGACGCGACGAGGTTCGCGGGTCCATGGTTCTCGTGCGGGCACCCGGCTCTCCGGCGTACACCGACGCCGACCTCGCGATCGGCGTCGAGGTCGGTCGGAGGGCGGGGGTCGCGCTCGACACGCTCTCGCTCTACGCGCGTCAGCGCGACCTCGCCGCTGGGCTGCAGCGGAGCCTGCTCACCGACCCGCCCGAGACCGAGCAGACCGAGGTCGTGGTCCGTTACGTCGCGGCGGCCGAGGAGGCGCAGGTCGGCGGCGACTGGTACGACGCGTTCCTCCAGGACGACGGCAGCACGGTGCTGGTGATCGGCGACGTCATGGGTCACGACACCCGGGCCGCCGCCGCGATGGGTCAGCTCCGGGCTCTCCTGCGCGGCATCGCCTACACCACCGGGACCGGCCCCGCCGAGATGCTCAGCCGCCTCGACGCGGCCGTCGAGGGCCTCCGTGTCGAGACCACGGCGACCGGGCTCGTGGTTCGCGTCAGTCCGCGCGGCGACGTCTCCGGGCCCGCCAGGCTGTGCTGGTCCAACGCGGGCCACCCCCCGGCGATCGTGGTCCCGCCCCACGGTGGCGCGACCGTGCTCGAGAGCGGCGAGCCAGACCTGCTCCTCGGCGTCCTGGCCCACACGGATCGGCACGAGCGACCAGCCGTGCTGGAACCGGGCGGCACACTGCTGCTCTACACCGACGGGCTGATCGAGCGTCGAGGCGAGTCCATCGACGAGGGTCTGGCCAAGCTGACCGAGGTCGTCGACCGGCTCTCGGGTCTTCCGCTGGGGGTGATGTGCGACCGCCTGCTCGCCGAGCTCCTTCCCGAGAACCACGACGACGACGTCGCCCTGGTGGCCGTCCGTCTGCGGACTCCCGACGAGGCCGCGAGCGTGCAACAGTAGGCGGGGTGAGCAACCTCGAGGCACGACCCGGCCCGTCCGAGGGCGGCCGTGGGCCCGTCCCGACCGCAGCTGCGGGCGTGGAGGTGGTGACCTCCCGCGAGGTGCCGCTCGGTGGACCGCGGGCGATGACAGTTCGTCGTACCCTTCCGCAGCGTCAGCGCTCGTTGATCGGGGCCTGGTGCTTCGCCGACCACTACGGTCCCGACGATGTCGCGAGCACCGGGGGCATGGACGTCCCACCCCACCCGCACACCGGTCTCCAGACGGTGAGCTGGCTGTTCACCGGGGAGATCGAGCACCGCGACAGTCTGGGCTCGCACGCGATGGTCCACCCCGGCGAGCTCAACCTGATGACCGCCGGCCGCGGCATCGCCCACTCCGAGGTCTCCACTCCGGCGACCACGACCCTGCACGGGGTGCAGCTGTGGCTCGCCCTGCCCGACTACGCCCGCGACACCGCGCGCGACTTCGAGCACTACGCGCCGGAGGAGGTACGGGTCGACGGAGCCTCGCTGCGGGTCTTCCTCGGTTCGTTCGCGGGGGAGACCTCGCCCGTCCGGACGTTCACGCCGCTGCTCGGTGCCGAGCTCGTGCTCGACGTCGGAGCGGACGTCGAGCTCGACGTCGACCCCGCCTTCGAGCACGGGGTGCTCGTCGACCTCGGCCCCGTAGGTCTCGACGGGACGGAGCTCTCCCGCGCCGAGCTCGGGTACGTCACCCCTGGGGCCCGCCGCCTGAGGCTCTCCAACCTCTCCGACGAGCGGGCACGGGTGGTCCTGCTGGGCGGCGAGCCGTTCGAGGAGCAGATCGTCATGTGGTGGAACTTCGTGGGTCGCTCGCACGACGAGATCGTCGCCTTCAGAGAGGCGTGGCAGAGCGGCTCGGACCGGTTCGGCGGGGTCGAGGGGTACGCCGGGGAGCCGCAACGGCTTCCCGCGCCGCCGCTGCCCAACGCGCGGATCAGGCCCCGCCTGAACCCGCCGGGTCCGGGCGACCGAAGCGCCTGGGGCTGACGATGAGGTTCGGGGTGCACCTGCCGCTCATGGACTTCGGCGGGCAGCGCTTCGACATCGAGGGCCTTGCCGAGTACGTCGGGACCGCGACCGCCCTCGGCCTGGATGCCGTCTCCGCCAACGACCACATGGTCTTCGCCGCTCCCTGGCTCGACGGCACGGCCGCACTCGCGGCGGTGGTGGCGTGCTCCGGCTCCGCGACCCTCGTCACGACGGTGGCGAACCCGGTCGTCCGCGGACCGGCGCCGCTGGCGAAGCTGCTGGCCGGCCTGGACGTGATGTCCGGCGGGCGCGTCGTGGCCGGCCTCGGTCCGGGCTCGTCCGAGCGCGACTACGCCAGTGTGGGCGTCCCGTTCGAAGAGCGGTGGCCGAGGTTCGACGAGGCGGTCAGGGCCACGCGGAGCCTGCTGAGGGGGGAGTCCTTCTCGGGGCGCTTCTACAGTGTCGCGGGACCGCTCGAGCCGCTCCCGACCCATCCGCTCGGGCCGCCTCTCTGGGTGGGGAGCTGGGGGTCCGACGTGGGCCTGCGCCGCGCAGTCCGGCTCGGTGACGGGTGGCTGGCGTCGGCGTACAACACGACGCCCGAGCGGTTCGCGCAGTCCTGGGCCAGGGTCGGGGA
>DASSMS010000155.1:0-11119 GCA_035688575.1 Nocardioidaceae bacterium | reverse complement strand
TGTACGGCGCCCGGGCGGCCGGCTGGACCGAGGTGAGCGGCGTCGTCCGAGGGTCGTCCACCGGGAGCGTGGCCGTCGGGCCGTCGACGAAGGGCTGAGCCACGGTCGGGGCGCCATCGAGCACGGCATGCTGGTCGGTGGCGATCACGTCGGTGGCGTCGTCGTCATGCCGGGGATGCGCGAGAGCCAGGGGCATCGTGAGCTGGTCGGCGGGCGGCGCGCTCCCCCCAACGCGAGGTCGCAGGTCGGCGAGGAAGGCTGGGAGGCTCGGCCGGGACGATGCGTCGGGCGACAAGGCGGCCTCGACCATCGGCAGGATCTCTGCCGGGACACCGGACAGGTCGTGCTCGCCCCGGCGGACCCGGTCCATGATCGCCATCGCGGGACCACGACCGAAGGGCGGTGTGCCGGTGGCGGCGAACGCGACCGTGGCGCCCCATGAGTGCACGTCCGAGGCGGTCGTGGCCTCCTCGCCGTAGAGGGTCTCCGGCGCGAGGTAGCCCGGGGTCCCGAGGAGCCACCCGGTCACCGTGAGCCGGGGATCGTCGGCGAGCCGGGCGAGGCCGAAGTCGATGAGCACGGGGGCGCGCCCCTCGAGCAGCACGTTGGACGGCTTGATGTCGCGGTGCAGGACCCCGACGGAGTGGACGGCGAGGACCGCCTCGGCGAGCCCGGCGGCGAAGTAGCGCAGGTCCTCGCCCTCGATCGGACCCTCCTGGCGCACGTGCTCGTGCAGCGAGAGCCCGGGGACGTAGCGGGTGGCGACGTACGGCGTCTCACCCCAGGGGTCCGCATCGATGATCTCGGCGATCCTGGGGCTCCGGACGCGGCGCAGTGAGGCCACCTCGCGGGCGAGGCGCTCGCGAGCCTCGTCGTCACCGATGACGTGGGGCCGCAGCACCTTCAGCGCCACGCGGTGTCCGTCGGGCGCCTGCGCAAGGTGCACGACTCCCATTCCGCCCTCGCCGATCTTGGCGAGAAGCCGGTAGTCGCCGACGCGCATCTCGGACGGCGGCGTCGCAGCTTGGGAGCGGGTCGTTCTCACCGCTCTACGGTAACCGAGCAGACGGTCCGCGCCCGGGACAAACTCGTGGTCCATGTCGGGCCGGGGCCGGCCCCGGCTCCGGCCCCGACCCGGTCTGGACGGGCACCGGTGCGACGTACGGCCGCTCCGCCGTCTGGGAGGTCCGGCGGAGCGGCCGTGCGGCGTGGGTGCGACTCCCTGCCGGTCAGCGTGTGTCCGGCCCGCGCACGAAGAACGTTAGACAGGTGAATCCAGGTTTGTCAAAGGTTTGTCAAGGGTCTAGTCGGGCGACTAGCCTGGACAGACCATGTACACGATCAAGGAAGCCTCGAGCAGGAGCGGCGTGCCGGTCGCGTCCCTGCGCGCCTGGGAGCGCCGGTACGGCGTGGTCACGCCCCGGCGCACCGAGAGCGGTTACCGGCTGTACGACGACGCGGCGATCGCCGCCCTCTCGACCATGCGCAGGCTCGTGGACAGCGGCTGGTCCCCCGCCGCGGCCGCCACCGCGATCGCCTCGGGCCAGGCGACCAGCGAGCCCGGACCGACCTCGGCCGCGCTGCCACAGGCATCCTCCGTGACAACGCACCCGGAGACCGCGGCGCTCACCGAGGCCCTTCTCGAAGCCGCCTCGGCGGTCGACGTGGCCGCCATCGAGTCGGCGCTGGACCGTGGCTTCGCCCTCGGTCCGTTCGAGACCGTCGTCGACGCCTGGCTGATGCCGGCGCTGCGCGAGCTCGGCGAGGCGTGGGCCGACGGCCGGGTCGACGTGGTGGGCGAGCACGCGGCCAGCTACGCGGTGATGCGGCGGTTGTCCCAGGCGTTCGCCGCGGCCGCCAGTCTCACCCGCGGGCCACGTGTGGTCGTCGGGCTGCCGAGCGGTGCCCATCACGAGCTCGGGGCTCTGGCGTTCGCCACAGCGGCCCGACGGCGGGGCCTCGCCGTGGTCTACGTCGGGGCCGACCTCCCCGCCGACAGCTGGCGGCGCGCCGTACGAGCCTTCCCGACCCGGGCCGCTGTGCTGGCGGTACCCACCGACGACGACCGCACAGCGGCCTCGAGGACGGCCGCGGAGCTGCTCGAGAGCTCCCCCGGCATCCTCGTCGCTGCCGGCGGCGACTACGCGGACGACCTGGCTCCGGGGGTCGTGCGCCTCCCGAGCTCGATCGCGCAGGCGGCGGCTCTCGTCGAGGAGACGCAGGCGTGAGCCGGGTCGTCAGACGACGCGGTGCATCCAGCCGAAGGTGTCCTCGGCGCGGCCGTACTGAATGTCGACGAGCGCCTGTCGCACCTGTTTGGTGACGGGGCCGGTCTCGTCACCGGTGCCGACCTCGCCACCGCGCCACTTGAGGCTGCCGACAGGTGTCACCACTGCCGCCGTACCGCACGCGAACACTTCAGTGATCCGGCCGGACGACACACCCTCGCGCCATTCGTCGACCGAGACCTTGCGCTCCTCGACCTTCCAGCCCTGCTGCCGGCACAGCTCGATGATCGAGGACCTCGTGATGCCCTCGAGGATGGTCCCGGACAGCTCCGGGGTGACGATGGTGCCGTCGTCGTGGACGAAGTAGAGGTTCATGCCGCCGAGCTCCTCGACCCACTTGCGCTCCACCGCGTCCAGGAAGACGACCTGGTCGCAGCCGTTCTCGCTGGCCTCCTGCTGGGCGACGAGCGAGCTCGCGTAGTTGCCGCCGGTCTTGGCGGCCCCCATCCCACCCACGCCCGCGCGGGTGTAGTCCTCGCTCAGCCAGATGCTCACCGGGTGCACGCCCTTGGCGAAGTAGGCGCCGGCGGGCGAGGCGATGACCATGTAGGTGACATGACGGGCGGGGCGCACGCCGAGGAACTTCTCGGAGGCGAACATGAACGGACGGACGTAGAGGCTCTTCTCCCCTGCCGGCTCGGGGACCCAGGTCTCGTCGACCCGGATGAGCGCGTCGACGGAGGCCACGAAGTCCTCGACCGGCAGCTCGGGCAGTGCGAGCCGCCGCGCGGAGCGGACCATGCGCGCACCGTTCTCGTCCGGGCGGAACGTCCACACGGACCCGTCGTCGTGGCGGTAGGCCTTCATGCCCTCGAAGATCTCCTGCGCGTAGTGCAGGACAGCCGTCGCCGGGTCCAGCGGGATCGGCGCGTACTCCGTGACCCGCGCGTCGTGCCACCCCTTCTCGGGCGTCCACTCGGCCACGAACATGTGGTCGGTGAAGTGCAGACCGAAGCCGGGGTTGGCATGGATCTCGGCGAGCCGGGCGCCGTCGACGCGGCGAGCCGCGGGCGAGAACTCGATCTTCAGTGAGCTGTCTCCGGATGCGCTGTCCATGGGGTGCACCGTACCTAACGTGAGCCGCGGAGGGAGAGGGGCTGCCCCGTGTCGTCAGCGTCACCGGGCTCACGCGCCGTCGGTCCGACGACGCGGTCAGCCCGCTACTCGTGCCGCGATTGCGTCGCCGACCTCCGACGTACGACGGGCAGGGCCGCTGCCGCGCTCGGCAAGGTCCGCCACCACAGCGGCCTCCACGGCGCGGGCGGCGTCGTCGAGCTCGAGGTGCTCGAGCAGTAGCGCCACGGAGAGGATCGCTGCCGTGGGGTCGGCCTTCTGCTGGCCCGCGATGTCGGGAGCCGAGCCGTGCACGGGCTCGAACATGCTCGGGGCCGTGCGGTCGGGGTTGACGTTGCCGCTCGCCGCAAGGCCGATGCCACCCGTGATCGCGGCCGCGAGGTCGGTGATGATGTCCCCGAAGAGGTTGTCGGTCACGATCACGTCGAACCGCGACGGGTCAGTGGTCAGGAAGATCGTGGCGGCGTCGACGTGGAGGTAGTCCACCTCGACGTCGGGGTGCTCGCGAGCCACCTCGCCGACCAGCCGTGCCCAGACGGCGCCGGCGTGGACGAGGACGTTGGTCTTGTGCACGAGCGTCAGCTTCTTGCGTGCGCGCCTCTCGGCACGGGCGAACGCGTCGCGGACGACCCGCTCCACGCCGAAGGCGGTGTTGACGCTGACCTCGGTCGCGATCTCGGCGGGTGTGCCGACACGCAAGGCGCCACCGTTTCCGACGTACGGGCCCTCGGTCCCCTCGCGGACGACCACGAAGTCGACGTCGCCGGGGTCGGCGAGCGGCGAGCTCGCGCCGGGGAAGATCCGCGAGGGCCGGAGGTTGACGTAGTGGTCGAGCTCGAACCGCAGTCTCAGCAGAAGTCCCCGCTCGAGGATGCCCGGCGGCAGGTTCGGGTCGCCGGGCCTGCCACCCACGGCGCCGAGGAGGATCGCGTCTTGCTGCTTGATCTCGGCGAGGACCGAGTCGGGCAGCACCTCCCCCGTCGCCAGGTAGCGCTCGGCCCCCAGGTCATAGCGGGTGGACTCGAGCTTCACATCGGCCGGAGTCACCGCCTCGAGCACCTTCAGTGCCTCGGCGGTGACCTCCGGACCGATGCCGTCGCCAGGAATGACGGCGAGCTTCAACGACTGCGTCATGCAGCGCGACTCTAGTTGTCGTCGGGGCGCTGGCCCCCGTTGTCCCGCAGGTCGAGAGAGGCCTGCAGCGCCGCCTCGTTTGCTGCGTCGTTGTACTCGTGGCGGGCCGGTCCCCACTCGGGATACATGTCGTACATGGCTGTGCTCCAAGAATCGATTGCGCCATCTGGCGCTGTGGTCTGTTTCGGTGGTCTGCTGCAGCGGATCGCACGGGGTGCCCGTGCCGTGATCTGGTGCGCGGTGGCCGTTCGGACTGTCGACGGCCGGCTCCGCTGCGAGCCGATGAGACTCGATCCTCGAGTGCGGGTTGCGCTTCTGCGAGGGGGATCTCTGACGAGGGATGCAGGTGATGCGTGCTTCGTAGCTACTCGCCGCGGAGGTTCTTCGTAGGGCCAGGCAACGCCGAACTCCGCGGCGAGGTGGCCTTACTTAAGAGGCCTCGCCGCGGCGGCTGATAAGTACGAAGAAGCTCCGCATGATGGATCAAGGGTAGCCAGCCGTCCCGCTGAGCACCCGGTCCTTTCGAAGCCTTCTCAAATCGTGAGATGGCGTACCGGAACATGGACGCTATCTCCTGGTTTGAAAGACTGCACGCATGAGCGCACCACTCGAGCTCCCCGACCCGGTCTCCCGCGCCTTCGACGTCTCTCGTCGCAGCGGGTACGTCTCCTTCTGTCGCAACGAGACCGGACGGCTGCTCGCCACCTTGGCCGCGACGCGCACGGGAACGCTGGCGGAGTTCGGCACCGGCTGCGGCGTCGGCACGGCGTGGTTGCGCAGCGGGGTCCGCGGAGACGCCCGGATCCTGACGGCCGAGCTCGACCCGGCTCTCGCCGAGGCGGCCGCCGAGATCTTCGAGGACGACCCGCAGGTGGAGGTGGTGGCCGCCGACTGGTCGACCCTGCGTGACCGCGGTCCGTTCTCCCTGCTCTTCCTCGACGCCAAGGAGCCCAAGAACAGCGGTGCCGACACGGTCGTGGACCTCGTCGAGCCGGGCGGGGTCGTCGTGCTCGACGACTTCACCCCCTGCGCCTCGTGGCCTCCGGTGTTCGAGGGACGGGTGGACGTGCTGCGCGAGCAGTGGCTCACGGACGAGCGCTTCACCACCGTCGAGGTGATGGTCGCCTCCGACGCCTCCGTCCTCATCGCGGCGAAGCGCTGACCCGGGTTCTGCTCCAGGTCATCGAGCCACCCCTCCGCACCGTCCCGGTGGAGGTGGGCAAGTCGGGGTGTCGGGCAAGCGACCCGGCTCGCCCGACAACCCGACGGGCTCAGGGGGTCACTCGGTGAGGTCGACCGCGCACACCGACTCGGCGTCCATCGCGGTCTTGATCTCCTCCAGCACGTCGGCGGGGATGGCCGAGTCGACGGTGAGGGCCACGAGTGCGTGGCCGCCCTTGGCGTCGCGGGCCACCTGCATGCCGGCGATGTTGACCTCCGCCTGCCCGAGGATCTGACCGACCGTCCCGACCATGCCGGGCCGGTCGGCGTACCGGAAGAACGCGAGGTGCTCGGTGGGCTCGATGTCGAGGTCGTAGCCGTTGACCTCGACGAGCCGCTCGCGCTGGGCGATCCCCACCAGGGTGCCGGACACGGAGACCTGGGAGCCGTCCGCGAGCGTGCCTCGCAGGGTGATCAGGTTCCGGTGGTCCGGGCTCTCGGCCTCGGTGACCAGGCGCACGGCGACACCTCGCTCCGCGGCGAGAAGCGGTGCGTTGACGTAGGACACCTGGTCCTCGACGACGTCGCTGAAGACGCCCTTCAAGGCGGCGAGCTCGAGCACCTTGACGTCGTACTGCGTGATCTCGCCGCGCACCTCGACGTCGAGCTGCTGGGCCACCTCACCGGCGAGGCCGGTGAAGACCCGGCCGAGCTTCTCGACCAACGGGATGCCCGGGCGGACGTCCTCGGCGATCACGCCGCCCTGGACGTTCACCGCGTCGGGCACGAGCTCGCCACCGAGTGCCAGCCGCACCGACCTGGCCACGGCGATGCCGGCCTTCTCCTGCGCCTCCTCGGTGGAGGCCCCGAGGTGCGGCGTGGCGACGACGTTCTCGAACTCGAAGAGCGGGCTGTCTGTGCAGGGCTCGCTGGCGAACACGTCGAGCCCGGCGGCCGCGACTCGTCCCTCCTTCATCGCGACGTAGAGCGCGTGCTCGTCGACGATGCCGCCGCGGGCGGCGTTGACCAGGACCAGGTTCGGCTTGACCTTGGCCAGCTCCTCCTCACCGATCAGACCGACTGTCTCCGGCGTCTTCGGAAGGTGCACCGACATGAAGTCGGCCTCAGCGAGCAGGTCGTCGAGACTCATCAGCCGCACGCCCATCTGGGCGGCGCGACCGGCCTGGACGTAGGGGTCATAGGCGATGACCTTCATGCCGAAGGCCGACAGGCGTTGGGCCACGAGGACTCCGATGCGGCCGAGCCCGACGATGCCGACGGTCTTCTCGTAGAGCTCGATGCCGGTGTACTTGCTGCGCTTCCACTCGCCGTTCTTCAACGCGGCGTTGGCGGGCGCGATGTGGCGGGCGGCCGCGAGCATGAGCGCGACGGCGAGCTCGGCGGCCGAGACGATGTTCGAGGTCGGCGCGTTCACGACCATGACGCCGTTCTGGGTGGCCGCCTTCACGTCCACGTTGTCGAGGCCGACACCGGCCCGGGCGATGACCTTGAGCCGCTTCGCGGCCGCTAGCGCCTCGGCATCCACCTTGGTGGCGCTGCGGACGAGGATCGCGTCGACATCGGTGATCGCGGGC
Source organism: Nocardioidaceae bacterium (assembly GCA_035688575.1). Lineage (GTDB taxonomy): Bacteria > Actinomycetota > Actinomycetes > Propionibacteriales > Nocardioidaceae > Nocardioides_C. The sequence goes on along the minus strand of DASSMS010000155.1, from coordinate 3,867 downwards.
AGCAGCTCGGCGCGGTCGGCGCCGTTGCAGTTGCGGATCTCGAAGTCGGGGCCCAGCGCGTCGACGGTTGCGGGGCTGAGCTCTTCTGCGATGAGTACGACGGGCTTGCTCACGGGATTTCCCTCGTAATGTTGTGAGTCGGCTTCCTATGGCCTGCGTCTCGCTGTCAGCGAGAGCGGCCGCGCACGACGCTGTGCCCGATTCCCAACCCTACCCGATCAGGTGGGGCCGTTCTCACCGAAGGGGATCTGCGAACACGAGGGTGTTCGCGAGGTAGTGCTGCCCGTCGAAGTCGGTGCAGGTGACCAGGACGAGCCGCCCGGGCACCTCCTGGCTGAACACCCGTGACGCCACTCGTTCGAGGGCAGGCTTGGAGTAGCGGACGACGTCTGTGACCCGGTACGTGATCCGCCCCGCGTCCGTCTCGACGACCAGCCGGTCCAAGCGATCCAGCCGGTGAAGGTGGTCGAGAGCCCCTCCCCCGGTGCTCACCGTGTGCCCCGTGACGACCGCGGTCCCCGACAGCGCCCCAGGCTCGGCGCCGTCGCGCCACCACCCCAGCACCTGAGGGTCCGACGGCGGAACGAGAGCCGACCCCGCCGCTGCGATCGCCACGACCGGGACGGAGACCCCGAGGTCGGGCACGCGCACCCAGAGCGGCCGACCGGTTGCCGGGTGCGCGGTGGGGCGTGCGTCGACCGTGACGTTGGGAGCGACGACGTACGCCGGAAGCTCCTCCTCGACCTGGTAGGCGACGGTGGCGGAAGGCGGCCGCTCGAACGCGGGGACGTGCTCGGAGGCGACGAGCGCGCCTCCGAGCGCGGCCAGGGCAGCCCCGAGCGCGAGGACCCTGACCAGCAGGTCCTCGCGCTCGGTGTGGCCGGCAACCCTAGTGCTCACTGCGCCGGCTTCCGCGGACGTTGCCTGCGCCTGCCGCGACCATCATCGCCAGGCCGGCACCCATGAGGCCGATGCCCCACGAGTCGGCGGGCGAACCGGTCTCCGTGAGGCCGGCATCGACCTGGGTCGGCACGGTGTCGTCGGCGGCGAGCACGTCATCCTGCTCGGGAGCCATGCCGTCGGTGCGCTCGTCGTCCTCGGGGAGGATCTCGGGCTCCGTCGGTCCGACCGGCTCCTCGGGCTCCGTCGGTCCGACCGGCTCCTCGGGCTCTTCCGGCTCCTCGGGCTCTTCCGGCTCTTCCGGCTCGCAAGGACCGATCCAGTAGACCTTGGACTTGGAGTCGTCATCGGCCTTGTCCAGGCTGCCGCTGGTGTTGACGGTCAGCTTGACGTGGTAGCCCTGGTTCGCCTGGGGCTCACCGGTGAAGCCGAGGCTGTAGATCTGCTCGGCGTCCAGGTCACCGCCGCCACCCGCCGCGTCCTCACCCACAGGGACAGCCATCAGACCGGTCGGAACCAGCGTGTACCCCTCACCGGCGGTCGGTGCCTGCAACGCGAAGCTGACGTAGGACATCACGTCGCTGCTGGAGTCGGGGTCGGGGCCCTCGTCGAAGTTGAACCACTGGACCTCGAACGAGCACGGGACGTGCGGCATGTTCTGGGGGATCTCCGCCCCGTCGTCGACCGTGACCACCTTGATGAAGCCGTTGTTCCCCGGCGGGTCCGCGACCGCGGGACCTCCCGCGACGACCATCGAGGCTCCTGCGCCGACGCTGAGAGCACCTGCTGCCGACAGCGCGATCGCCTTGTGCACCCGGTGGTTCGGGGAGCGCTTGTGCGCTTTGTGAATGCTCATGACCCCACCCCTCGTGTCGGCTAGGTCGGGTGGCGTCACGTCGGAGCTTGTTCGTCCGGGCCGGAATCCTGTTCTGGATTCCCCCCATCCAGGATTCGGGTCGATCGCCTCCGGCCCGATCCCCCGAACTAGGTTTCTGTCTCCATTGTCCGACCGATGCTTGTATTCACCAATGGAACAAAGGCCCGGGTCTGTACCGACCTATGGCCTGTGTCGCTCTTTACCGCCCTTGATCCGGACGAGAAGACGGAGAACCTCCCGGAGCCACCCAGGGTCGATTGCGCGTCCGGTCGTGCGCGACGGTCACGCGGGCCGTCGTACCGGCCAGACGTATTCGAGGTCGTCCGGCACCCCCGGGAACAGCGGGCCGTAGAACTCGGGGTCCTTGCGCACCAGCGACGACTGATGGCTGCGGTGGAAGTCGGGGGCACCGAGCCACGGCGGCAGCGCGTGGGCCGTGGCGAGCTCGGCCTGCGTGCGGAACGTCGTGATGCCGTGCTCGGCGAGGTCTGCGGCGATCGTCGCCGCGCAGGTGTCCTCGAAGCCGCGCTCGAGCCACACCTCGCAGCAGGTGAAGGCGTACCGCGCGAGTGCCTCCTCGTAGCCCTTCCACATCTTGACCGCGGGGTGGTGCCGCCACCCGTAGCCGGGGCGGATCAGCCCGCGCAGGACCTGGATGCATTCGACCCGCTGCTTGCCGAGCCGGCGCTGGTCGAGCACGCGCGCCGACTGCTCGAAGTCGGGGTAAGGCAGGAAGGTCTGCATCGGGACGCAGGTGCCCTCAGGGGTCGGCCTCAAACCAGGGGTTCGCCGACCGCGGGGGGAACTTCCCACGGCAAATCGTCTCTTCCCACGGCAAGATCACCGTGGGAAGAGACGATTTCCCTGCATACCTTGGTAATTCGTGGCGAGGTCAGCGGGTGGCGGTGCCCTCGGTGTAGTCGGCGTCGTGCGACTTGACCCAGCTCATCAGCTTGCGCAGCTCGCGGCCGGTCTTCTCGATCGGGTGCTGCTCGCCCTTGGCGCGCAGCTCCTGGAACTCCGGAGCCCCGGCGTCCTGGTCGTCGATGAAGCGCTTGGCGAAGGAGCCGTTCTGGATGTCGCCGAGAACCTCCTTCATCCGCTCCTTGACCGAGTCGTCGATCACCCGCGGACCGGAGACGTAGTCGCCGTACTCGGCGGTGTCGGAGACCGACCAGCGCTGCTTGGCGATTCCGCCCTCGTACATCAGGTCGACGATGAGCTTCAGCTCGTGGAGGCACTCGAAGTAGGCGACCTCAGGCTGGTAGCCGGCCTCGGTGAGCACCTCGAAGCCCTTCATCACCAGTTCGGAGACACCGCCGCACAGCACCGCCTGCTCACCGAACAGGTCGGTCTCGGTCTCCTCGGTGAACGTGGTCTTGATGCCACCCGCGCGCAGTCCGCCGATGCCCTTGGCGTACGAGAGCGCGAGCTCCCACGCCTTGCCGGTGGCGTCCTTCTCCACGGCGACGAGCACCGGGACACCGCGCCCCTCGGAGTACTCCCGGCGCACGAGGTGGCCGGGGCCCTTCGGTGCGACCATCGCGACGTCGACGCCCTCGGGCGGGGTGATGTAGCCGAAGCGGATGTTGAAGCCGTGGCCGAAGAAGAGTGCGTCACCCTCGACCAGGTTGGGCTCGACGGCCTCCTTGTAGAGGTTCCGCTGCACGTGGTCGGGCGCGAGGATCATGATCAGGTCGGCCTCCTCGCACGCCTCGTACGGCGTGACCACGCGAAGTCCCTCCGCCTCCGCCTTGGCCCGGCTCTTGGAGCCCTCGGGCAGGCCGACACGCACGTCGACGCCGGAGTCGCGCAGGGAGAGCGCGTGGGCGTGCCCCTGGCTGCCGTACCCGAGCACCGCGACATTGCGGCCCTGGATCACGGACAGGTCGGCGTCATCGTCGTAGAACATCTCAGCCACGGTGGGCTCTCCTTCGTAGGTTTCGCTTCTCTTGGTGCGGAATTCAGAGGTAGGGCGGAGGTCAGACCGCCGCGGGTGGCGCCGGGACGGGCACCGGCCGCAACGTCCGGTCGGTGATCGAGCGACCACCGCGACCGATCGCCACCATCCCGGACTGCACGAGCTCCCG
>DASSMS010000091.1:0-24938 GCA_035688575.1 Nocardioidaceae bacterium | reverse complement strand
GACCCGGGGTACGACGAGCCGCTGGATCGGGTCGATGCCGAGCACCATCATGGCGTCGAGCTCCTCGCGGATCTTGCGCGCGCCGAGGTCCGCTGCGATCGCGGACCCGCCGGCGCCGGCGATGAGGAGCGAGGTGGCGATGGGTCCCGCCTCACGGACGACCGCGAGCACCGAGGCCGAGCCGGTGAAGGACTGGGCGCCGAACTGCTTGATGAGGCCGCCGACCTGGAGCGCGATCACCGCGCCGAAAGGGATGGCGACGAGGGCGGTCGGGATGATCGTGACCGAGGCGATGAACCAGGCCTGCTGGAGGAACTCGCGCAGCTGGAACGGCCTCTTGAAGAGCGCACGTATGACGTCGAGACCGAAGGCGAAGAGCTTGCCCGCGGTCCCGACCGGTGCGAGGACCTTGGCTGAGGTGATGGAGGACATGGGTCAGGCTCCGGGCGCCATCGACATGTTCTCCTCGAACGACCCGGGAGGCGGCGTCACGCCGTTGTCCCGGCACCACGCGCCAGGCTCACGCTGGCTGCGGCGCGGCATGCCGTTCGAGGGCTCGAGCTGGAGCGGGATGGGCGGCAGCGGCGGCAGCTCCTCGTCCTTCTCCTGCTCGAGCTCGTCGGCGTCCTTCTCCTCGGACATGCCGATCGGGCCGACGCGCTGGGCGTTGAGGAACTGGCGCACCACCGGCTCCTCGCTGGACAGGAGCATCTCGCGCGGGCCGAACATCGCAAGGTGCTTGTGGTAGAGCAGCCCGATGTTGTCCGGCACCGTCCGGGCGGTGTTGATGTCGTGGGTCACGATGAGGAACGTCGCGTCGATCTGCGCGTTGAGGTCGACGATCAGCTGGTTGAGGAAGGCCGTGCGAACCGGGTCGAGGCCGGAGTCGGGCTCGTCGAAGAGGACGATCTCGGGGTCGAGCACGAGCGCTCGGGCAAGTCCGGCTCGCTTGCGCATACCGCCGGAGATCTCGCCGGGGAGCTTGCCCTCGGCGCCGAGAAGACCGACGAGCTCCATCTTCTCCATGACGATGTCGCGGATCTCCGACTCGGACTTCTTGGTGTGCTCGCGCAGCGGGAAGGCGACGTTGTCGTAGAGCGACATCGAGCCGAACATCGCGCCGTCCTGGAACAGCACGCCGAAGAGCTTGCGGACCTCGTAGAGGTCGCGCTCTGAGCAGTTCGCGATGTCGAGGCCCTCGATGACGATGCTGCCGGTGTCGGGCTTCAGCAGGCCGATGATCGTCTTCAGGAAGACCGACTTGCCGGTGCCGGACGGACCGAGCATCACGCAGATCTCACCGGCAGGGATCGTCAGGGAGACGTCCTTCCAGATGAGGTCTCTACCGAAGGACTTCGTGAGTCCGTCCACCTTGATCTCGACGCCCACGAGCGCCCTCCCTTTGCTGATCCGACTTCGATGGCCTGACGCAGGCCGTCAGATGACCCCTCCGCCACCTTCTGCCCGTCACTACCAACGAGTAAACGCACGCAAAGTTACGCACCGGAAACGGGGGACGTCGTTTCCATGCCGGACATGTCACCCGGCAGGGAGGCCACAGTTTGTCCGAGGCTGCCCCGCCCGTCGCCGCAGTGTCACGAGGTGGGACGGACGGCGCCGGAACGCACGAACGGCGGCCGCTCCCCAGTGGGGAACGACCGCCGTCGCGACGGGTGGTCCTGGGATCAGGACCGGAAGGTGAAGCGGGACGTCACTTGAGGGTGACGGTGGCGCCAGCGCCCTCGAGGGCCTCCTTGGCCTTGTCCGCGGTCTCCTTGTTGACGCCCTCGAGGATGGCCTTGGGGGCAGCCTCGACCAGCTCCTTGGCCTCCTTCAGACCGAGGGAGGTCAGGCCGCGCACCTCCTTGATGACGTTGATCTTCTTCTCGCCGGCAGCCTCGAGGACGACGTCGAACTCGTCCTTCTCCTCGGCAACGGCGGCCTCGCCACCGGCACCACCGGCAGCCGGGGCTGCGGCGACGGCGACGGGAGCGGCGGCGGTGACGCCGAAGGCGTCTTCGAACTGCTTGACGAACTCGCTGAGCTCGAGGAGGGTCATCTCCTTGAAAGCGTCGAGCAGCTCGTCGGTGCTGAGCTTCGCCATGGTGGCGGTTCCTCTCTGTGTTACTTCTGACCCTGGGCGGTGGTCCGCTTCCGAGTCATCACTGGTGATGGTGTCGTGAAGGGCCCCGGGTCAGGACTCTTCGGTGGTCTCCGCTGAAGCGTCCGCGGCCGGGGCCTCGGATGCCTCCTCGGCCGACGGGCTCTCGTCTGCGACGGGAGCCTCGGCGGTCTCCTCCGCGGCAGCGGCCGGCTCGCCGGCACCACCCCGGAGGATCGACGGGTCCTGCTCGGCCTTCGCCTGGAGCGCACCCGCGAGGCGGGCGGCCTGGGCGATCGGCGCGTTGAGCAGGTAGACAGCCTGGCTGAGCGACGCGAGCATCGCGCCGGCGAGCTTCCCGAGGAGAACCTCGCGAGACTCGAGATCAGCAAGCTTGGCGATCTCCGCTGCCTCGAGGGACTTGCCTTCGTAGAGGCCGCCCTTGATGACGAGGGAGGGGTTTGCCTTGGCAAAGTCACGCAGGCCCTTGGCCGCCTCGACGACGTCGCCCTCGATGAAGGCGACGGCGGTCGGCCCGGTCAGCAGGTCATCGAATCCTTCGATGCCGGCCTCGCGTGCAGCGATCTGGGTGAGCGTGTTCTTGACCACGGCGTAGTTGGCGTTCTCGCCGAGAGCGCGCCGCAGGTCCTGCAGCTGCTTGACGGTGAGACCGCGGTACTCGGTCAGCACAGCACCCGCAGACGCCTGGAACTGCTCCACGAGCTCTGCAACGGCTGCTGCCTTGTCTGGCCGCGCCATGGGTCTCCTTCCACGGTTCATGAACGATCAAGCATGGGCTCCGCCGGAGGCGGCGCCCGGAGACCGTCACGTCGGGCCCGGAGAAGAAGAACGCCCTGGCGCAGGAGGCACAGGGCGTAGGAGCCGACGCACAGCGTCAGCCATCACTCGGTGTCACCTGCGCAGGCCGCCCGCTTCGCGGGACCTTCAGCCGGGACTCGAACCCCCTTGCGGGATCCGGGCACACCGACAACCGGCGGTCTCTGGTTTCAACGCAGAACCTTAGGCGATCCTCCGTCGTACACAAAATCGGGCCGGCCCCCGGACCGGGCAAACCCCGCAAAAGCGGCCCACACCTTGACGGGCTCTGCTTCCATGATTGCGTGGACTTCTCGCTTCAGTCACTCACCGACATCCTCGACGAGGCCAACAGTCGGCTCCGCGGCGGTGCGCACGCCGCCGCACGCGTCTGGCCGACGGGCTTCGACCCGCTCGACCTCCACCTCGGGGGCGGGCTGCGCTCCGGAGAGCTCGTGCTCCTCGCCGGCCCCCAGGGACTGGGCAAGACCACCTGGGCCCTCCAGGCCGCTCGCAACATCGCGCTCGACGGGCGTTCGGTGCTCTTCTTCTCCTTCGAGCACGACCCCCAGACCATGCTGGTCCGGCTCGTCACGCTCGAGGCCGGGCTGGTCGCCGGCACCGAGGCCCCCAACATCGCTCAGGTCCGGAGCTCCTTCGAGTCCTCGGACGGCCGGGGCACCGTGGCGGACCGGCTCGAGAGCAGGGCAGGCGGGCTGAAGGCGCTCGAGACCGTCGAGTCGTACGCCGACCGCATGGTGCTGCACCGTTCGACGGGAAGCAGCACCACGCTCGACGTCATCCGCGACGCGGTCGAGGAGGTCCGTCACGAGACCGGCCAGCTGCCGATCGTTTTCGTGGACTACCTGCAGAAGGTGAAGGTGCCCAACGGCCCCGCAGCGGAGGACGACCGGGTGACGCTGGTCGTCGAGGGCCTCAAGGACCTTGCGCTCGACATCGACATCCCGGTGCTGGCCATCGTCGCCGCAGACAAGGCCGGCTTGGAGTCGGGCAAGCGGATGCGCGTGAACAACCTGCGCGGCTCCTCGGCACTGGCCTACGAGGCGGACACCGTCCTGATCCTCAACAACAAGTTCGACGTCGTCGCGCGGCACCACCTGATCTACAACACCGGCAACGTCGAGCGGTACAAGCATTGGGTCGTGCTGACGATCGAGAAGAACCGCAGCGGCAAGGACGGGATCGACCTCGAGTTCCAGAAGCGCTTCGACCAGGCACGCTTCGAGCCGCAGGGCCAGGTCGTGGCCGAGAAACTCGTCGACGAGCGCGTCTTCGTCGAGTAGCCCTCATCCGTCTTTCCCGCCCACATGGACACGAACGACGCGTAACTGCGACCTCGACACGTCCTTGCCGTCCACATGGACGTCAACCACAGGCGGCACTGGGGCCCGTCACGCGTCTGCCTGGTCGAGCTCGCTCGGGCAGGTCGCTCCGACGGACCTGGGCGAACGTAAAGCGCCGCCGGATGCCTCGCCGCGTCAGCGGCAGAGACGTCCGGCGGCGCCTAGTGAGTCCAGGGTCGGGCCGCAGCCCGACCGGAGGAGGGAGCCCCGAGGGAGGCTCAGGCCTCGTCGTCCGACGCGACGTTGCGCGTGCGGTTCGGGTCGACCTGGACGCCGGGGCCCATGGTCGTGGAGACGGTGACCTTCTTCAGGTAGCGGCCCTTGGAGCTCGACGGCTTGAGCCGCAGCACCTCCTCGAGGGCGGCTGCGTAGTTCTCCGCGAGCTGGGCCTCGGAGAAGGAGGCCTTGCCGATGATGAAGTGGAGGTTCGCGTGACGGTCGACGCGGAACTCGATCTTTCCGCCCTTGATGTCGGACACGGCCTTGGCCACGTCCGGCGTCACGGTGCCGGTCTTCGGGTTCGGCATGAGACCACGGGGACCGAGGACGCGGCCGAGGCGACCGACCTTGCCCATCATGTCCGGGGTCGCGACGACGGCGTCGAAGTCGAGCCAGCCGCCGTTGACCTTCTCGATGAGCTCGTCGCCGCCGACGTGGTCGGCGCCGGCCTCGCGAGCGGCCTCGGCCTTCTCGGCGGTGGCGAAGACCAGGACCCGGGCGGTCTTGCCGGTGCCGTGCGGGAGGTTGACCGTGCCGCGGACCATCTGGTCCGCCTTGCGCGGGTCAACGCCGAGGCGCATCGCTACGTCGACGGTCTCGTCGAACTTCTTCTTGCTGCCCGCCTTGGCCATCTTGATCGCCTGCAGGGGGGTGTACAGCTGGTCCTTGTCGATCGACTCGGCCGCCGCACGGTAGGTCTTGCTGCGCTGCATGACTGGTTCCCTCTTTCTCTGGGCTGGTACCAGGTGTGGTCGTTGGGGCGCGTCAGCGGCCCTGCCACGGTTTCTTGTCTGTACGACGGTCGCGGGACCGTCGCTGGTGGTGACCGGCGTACCGGCCACCGGGGTGTCACTCGGTGGTGACGCCCATCGAGCGGGCGGTGCCCTCGACGATCTTCATCGCGGCGTCGATGTCGTTCGCGTTGAGGTCGGGGAGCTTGGTCGTGGCGATCTCGCGGACCTGGTCCTTGGTGAGCTTGCCGACCTTGTCCTTGTGCGGAACGCCGGAGCCCTTCTGCAGGCCGGCCGCCTTCTTGATCAGCTCAGCCGCCGGAGGCGTCTTCGTGATGAAGGTGAACGAACGGTCCTCGTAGATGGTGATCTCGACGGGGATGACGTTGCCACGCATCGACTCGGTCGCCGCGTTGTAGGCCTTGCAGAACTCCATGATGTTCACGCCGTGGGGACCGAGAGCGGTACCCACCGGAGGAGCAGGAGTTGCCGCCCCGGCCTGCAGCTGCACCTTGACGAGCGCCGCGATCTTCTTCTTGGGAGGCATGGGAAATCGGGTCCTTAACTGATGTCTTGCGGTGTTGCTACGGGTTTGTTGTGCTTCGCCGAGCCCGGTCAGACCTTCTGGATCTGGCTGAAGCTCAGCTCGACCGGGGTCTCCCGGCCGAAGATCTCGACGAGGGCCTTGACCCTCTGGGTGTCCGCGTTGATCTCGGTGATCGTCGCGTGCAGGGTGGCGAACGGTCCGTCGACCACCATGACCGAGTCGGAGACGTTGAAGTCGGCGACCTCGGTCTTGCGCTTGGCCGGGGCACCGGCGGTGGCCGCCTCGGGAGCGGCTGCCTCGGCCTCGGCGACCACGGCGGGCGCGAGCATGCTCTCGACCTCGCTGAGGGAGAGCGGCACGGGCTGGTGGCTGTGGCCGACGAAGCCGGTCACGGAAGGTGTGTGGCGAACCGCGGACCAGGACTCGTCGGTGAGGTCCATGCGCACGAGGACGTAACCGGGGAGGACGGTGCGCTTGACCAGCTTGCGCTGGCCGTTCTTGATCTCCGCGACCTCCTCGGTCGGGACGACCACCTCGTGGATGTAGTCCTCCATGTTGAGGGAGGTGATGCGGTTCTCGAGGTTCGCCTTCACCCGGTTCTCCATGCCGGAGTAGGTGTGGATCACGAACCAGTCGCCCGGCTTCGACCACAGGGTGCGGCGGAACTCCTCGAGGGGGTCCGCCTCGCCCTCAGCGACCTCGCCCTCCGCGACCTCGCCCTCAGGGGCTTCAGCGGCCTCTGCCGCCTCGCCGCCCTCGGCCGGCTCGCTCTCAGCGGTCTCGGCGGACTCCGTACCTGATGCCTCGGGGCCGTTCTCGGGTGCGGTGCTCTCCAGCGCCTCCGCCGACTCCTCCGGGGTCGCCGCAGCGTCGCCGGTCACCGGCGCGGTCTCCGAGTCACCCTCGGGCTGGCCGAAGATGTCCTCGGCGGTCACCTCAGGTCCCTCGACCTGGTCGTCGTACGGCTGCGACACGGTTAATCAGTCACCTTCGTGGGTTCGTTGCTGTGCTGCGGATGGGCCGGTAGGTCATGGTTCACCCGAAGATGGCGAACGCGGCCTTACCGAAGGCCAGGTCGAGCAGAGAGATGATCGACATCAACACGACCACGAACACCATCACCACGATGAAGTACGTGATCAGCTGCTGCTGCGTCGGCCACACGACCTTGCGCAGCTCGGCCACGACCTGGCGGTAGAAGGTGACAGGACCGGTGCGCTTGTCACTCGACGAAGAAACGGAGCGGCTCTCCGACACTGTCCTCCACCCTCCTTGTGCGTTGACCGATGGACCTTCGTCTCCTCCCGGTGGGAGGGACCTTGCAGGGCACGAGGGACTTGAACCCCCAACCTTCGGTTTTGGAGACCGATGCTCTGCCAGTTGAGCTAGTGCCCTTCGGAGGCCCGGTCCCTGCCCGCCGTACCGCTCAATCTCGGGCGCGAACGAGCTGCGCAGACGAGATTGCGGGCATGACAACCAAGGGTGCGAACCACCAAGACCGAGATTCTACGGGGAAGACCAACGTGAAGTCGAACCGAGCGGGCCGGCGACCCCGCAGAGCCGCCCGAAGCACGGACCCGGCTCCCCATGTGGCGGCTTCAATGGAACGATGATCCCATGACCGACTCCTCGCCCACTCCCGAGTCCGAGGCAGCAGACCGCCCGGGTCGTCACGCCGCCGCTCCCGAAGTCCCGCCCACCGAGCACCGCGTCTCCACGCGCATCGGGGGCATCGCCGAGTCCGCGACCCTCGCGGTGGACGCGAAGGCCAAGGCGCTCAAGGCGGCGGGCCGGCCGGTCATCGGCTTCGGGGCGGGTGAGCCCGACTTCCCCACGCCCGGCTACATCGTCGAGGCGGCCGTCGAGGCGTGCCGCGACCCGCGCAACCACCGCTACACGCCCGCGGGCGGTCTCCCCGAGCTCAAGCAGGCCATCGCCGACAAGACCCGCCGCGACTCCGGCTACGACGTCGAGACCGCCCAGGTGCTGGTGACCAACGGTGGCAAGCAGGCGATCTACGAGGCGTTCGCGACCATGCTGGACCCGGGCGACGAGGTGATCGTCCCGGCGCCGTACTGGACCACCTACCCCGAGTCGATCCGGCTCGCGGGCGGTGTCCCGGTGGAGGTCCTCGCCGACGAGACCCAGGACTACAAGGTCACCGTCGAGCAGCTCGAGGCGGCGCGCACCGAGAAGACCAAGGTGCTGCTGTTCAACTCCCCCTCGAACCCGACAGGTTCCGTCTACAGCCGCGATGAGGTCGAGGCGATCGGCCGCTGGACGCTCGAGCACAACCTGTGGGTGCTGACCGACGAGATCTACGAGCACCTCGTGTACGACGGGCTCCAGGCCGCCTCGCTGCCGGTCGTGGTGCCCGGGCTCGCCGACCGCTGCGTCATCGTCAACGGGGTCGCCAAGACCTACGCCATGACCGGCTGGCGAGTCGGCTGGCTGATCGGTCCCAAGGACATCGTCAAGGCCGCCACGAACCTCCAGTCGCACGCCACCTCCAACGTCTCCAACGTCGCGCAGCGGGCCGCGATCGCCGCGGTCGCCGGTGACCTCTCGGCGGTGGAGGAGATGAAGGTCGCCTTCGACCGCCGCCGGCGCACGATCGTGTCGATGCTCAACGAGATCGACGGCGTGGTCTGCCCCGAACCGAAGGGCGCGTTCTACGCCTACCCCTCGGTCAAGGGCCTGCTGGGGCGCACCGTCGACGGGGTCACCCCTCAGACGTCGACGGAGCTGGCCGAGCTGATCCTGGACAAGGCGGAGGTGGCCGCGGTGCCCGGCGAGGCGTTCGGATCTCCGGGCTACCTGCGGTTCTCCTACGCGCTGGGCGACGACGACCTGGTCGAGGGGATCTCCCGGCTCCAGAAGCTCTTCGCGTAGCGGCGCGGCCGTTACCGTGCCGGGGGAACGCGACCACGAAGGTCGCGACATTCGAGCTCTGCCGAAAGCGCACCTGCACCTGCACTTCACGGGTTCGATGCGCCACACCACCTTGCTGGACCTGGCAACTCGCGACGGGATCGTGCTGCCCGAGGCGCTGGTCGAGGACTGGCCGCCCCGGCTCTCCGCTGCGGACGAGAAGGGCTGGTTCCGGTTCCAGAAGCTGTACGACGTGGCGCGGTCGGTGCTGCGGACCGAGGACGACGTCCGGCGGCTCGTCAGGGAGGCGGCCGAGGACGACGTCGCCGACGGGTCGCGCTGGCTGGAGATCCAGGTCGACCCGAGCGGGTACGCCGCGCGGTTCGGCGGCATCACCGCGTTCACCGACCTCGTGCTCGACGCGGTCCGGGACGCCTCCGAGCGCACCGGGCTCGGGATGGCTGTGGTCATCGCAGCCAACCGCACCCGCCACCCTCTCGACGCGCGGACACTGGCGAGGCTGGCGTCGCAGTACTCCGGACGCGGCGTGGTCGGCTTCGGCCTGAGCAACGACGAGCGTCGCGGGCGGACCGAGGACTTCGCGCGCGCCTTCGCGATCGCCGAGCGGGCGGGGCTGATGCTCGCCCCTCACGGCGGGGAGCTGCTCGGGCCGCACAGCGTGCGAACCTGCCTCGACGCGCTGCACGCCGACCGCCTCGGCCACGGTGTGCGCGTCGCCGAGGACCCCGCCCTGCTGGAGCGAGTGGCGGCGGAAGGAGTGGCGCTCGAGGTGTGTCCCACCTCGAACGTCGCGCTCGGCGTGTACACCGACCTGACGTCGGTCCCGCTCCCGACGCTGCTGGAGGCCGGGGCGACGGTCGCCCTCGGCGCGGACGACCCGCTGCTGTTCGGTTCGCGCCTCGCGGGGCAGTACGCCACCATGCGCGCGGCGCACGACCTGTCCGACGTACAGCTCGCCGAGCTCGCGAGGATGTCGGTCCGCGCCTCTCGCGCTCCTGACGACACGAAGGCCGCGTTGCTGCGCGAGATCGACCTCTGGCTGGCAGAGTAGGCGGCATGACGAATCCGCCGGGGGACGGTCCCACACCACCCGAAGAGCCCACCGCGCCGCAGCAGAGCCAGCCCGGCCCAGGTCAGGCGGGCCCCGGTCAGCCCGGCCCAGGTCAGGCGGGCCCCGGTCAGCCCGGCCCAGGTCAGGCGGGCCCCGGTCAGCCCGGCCCCGGTCAGCCGGGGCAGGACCAGCCGGGGCAGGAGCAGCCCGGCTACTGGCAGCAGCAGGCCCAGGGCCAGCAGCCGCCGTACCCCCCGCCGCCCGGCTACCCCGCGCACGGACAGGTGCAGTACGCCCCTGACCACCCGAAGGCGACGACGTCCCTGGTGCTCGGCATCCTCGGCGTGGTGCTCTGCCAGGTCATCGCGCCGTTCGCCTGGTCGATGGGCAAGAGGACTCTCAACGAGATCGACGCGTCGCAGGGTCGGCTCGGCGGCCGCGGCGCGGCGCAGGCGGGCTACGTGCTCGGGATCGTGGGCACCGTGCTCCTCGGGCTGAGCCTGGTCTTCATCCTGATCTACGTGGTCGGGATGGTCGCCTTCTTCAGCACCAGCGGCGTCTCGAGCTGAGGCCGGCCGAGTCGCGTCAGAGCGAGCAGCCCACCATCACGGGCTCGTTCACCAGGCGGACGCCGAACTTCTCCTCCACCCCGGCCCGGATCTCGCGCGCGAGCGCGACCAGGTCGGCGGTGGAGGCAGCCCCGCGGTTGGTGAGAGCCAGTGTGTGCTTGGTCGACAGGCTCACCCGGTCGTTGCCGTAGCCCTTGCCGAAGCCGCTGCGCTCGATGAGCCAGGCCGCGCTCGTCTTCACGCGACCGTCGGGCTGCTCCCAGCGCGGCGTGTCGTCAGGGAGCATCCGCGCCTGCTCGGGGCTCAGGAACGGGTTGGTGAAGAACGACCCGGCGCTCCATGTGTCGTGGTCCTCGGCGTCGAGCACCATGCCCTTGCCGCTCCGAAGCCTCAGGACCGTCTCGCGGACCGCGGCCATCGGGGCCCGCTCCCCCGGGGCGACCCCGAGTGCCCGGGCGAGCTCGGCGTACCTCACCGGAGCGCCGAGGTCTCCGAGCCGGAGCTGGAAGGTGACTGTGAGGACGACATGGCGGGTGGGGTCCTGCTTGAACCGGCTGGTGCGGTAGCCGAAGCCGCACTCGGCCGCGGCGATCGTGCGGACGGTGCGCTCGCGCCGGTCCCAGCAGCGCACGTACGCGATCGTCTCGGCTACCTCCTGGCCGTAGGCGCCGACGTTCTGGATCGGGGTGGCGCCGACGCTTCCGGGCACGCCCGACAACGCCTCGACGCCGACCCATCCCTCGTCGACCGCCCTGGCGACGAGGGCGTCCCAGGCCTCACCGGCGGCGACCGTCACGGTGGCCCCGCTACAGGCGTCCTGTTCGACGCGGACGCCCCGCGTGGCGATCTTGAGCACGGTGCCCGGGAAGCCCTCGTCGGCGACGACGAGGTTGCTGCCCCCGGCGACCAGCAGCAGCGGCTCGCCGGCTTCGTCGGCGGCGCGTACGGCGTCCACGAGCTCGGCCTCGGTCGTGGCCTCCACGTAGTGGGCGGCCGGTCCACCGAGACGCAGCGTGGTGTGCTGCGAGAGCGCCTCACCCACGCGCGAGCACCGCCTTCGGCAAGCCGAGCACCTTCTCCCCGCCGCTGGTGACCTCGAGCGCGATGTGCACGCCTTCCTCGGTGAGGTTCTTGACGGTGCCGGCCACCTGCACCTCGACACCCTCCTCGTCATCGGGTACGACGACCGGCTTGGTGAACTTGCAGCCGAGCTCGAGGACCCGCCCCGGTGCACCGGCCCAGGTGTCGAGGGCCCTGGCCGCGAGGGCCATCGTGAACATGCCGTGGGCGATCACGCCGGGCAGCCCGACCGAGCTCGCGACGCGGTCGGACCAGTGGATCGGGTTGAAGTCGCCGCTCGCCCCGGCGTACCTGACCAGGTCGGCGCGGGTCACGCGGTAGGTCTGGACGGGCAAGGAGTTCCCGGCGCTCAGCTCGCTCACGGCGTCGCTCATGCCTCTCCCTCCCCGCGGTGCACGAGGGTGGCGAAGGCGGTGCAGACCGCCTCCCCCTGCGCGTCGGTGACCTCGCTGCGGGTGCCGATGATGTCCGCGCCGCCGATCTGTCGCAGCGAGTCGACGGTCAACGTCGCGGTCAGCCGGTCCCCGACGAGGACGGGCCGGGTGTAGGTGAACCGCTGCTCGCCGTGCACGACGCGATGCAGCGCGATCCCGACCTCGGGGTCCTCCATCAGCGCGGTCATCGCCGAGAAGGCGACCACGATCGGGAAGGTCGCGGGGGCGGTGCGCCCGTCGAACTCCGAGCCGGTGGCACGGGCGAACTCGAGAACCTTCTCGCGGGAGACGGTGTAGGGCTCGGTCGGCGGGAAGGTCCGTCCGACCAGGGCGGTGTCGACTGCCATGCGCGAGACGCTAGCAGGGCCGCCGTGCCGCCGATCCGTCGCGCCGGGCACCCCTCGCCGGGGACGCCAGATGACCCGTGCCGCCGCCACCGGTGTTCCCGTCCAACCCCCACAACGACAAGGAGCGACGCACCGCAGGGGT
The DNA here is from genome assembly GCA_035688575.1 of Nocardioidaceae bacterium. Classification (GTDB taxonomy): domain Bacteria; phylum Actinomycetota; class Actinomycetes; order Propionibacteriales; family Nocardioidaceae; genus Nocardioides_C. The sequence continues at coordinate 12,645 of DASSMS010000091.1, read as the reverse complement.
GGCGTCGCTCCTTCTGGAGGTCTTGGAAGTCTGCGCTCAGCGCGTCTCGCGGTGCGCGGTGTGGGTCCGGCAACGCGGGCAGAACTTCTTCATCTCCAAGCGGTCCGGGTCGTTGCGCCGGTTCTTCTTGGTGATGTAGTTGCGTTCCTTGCATTCGACGCACGCCAAGGTGATCTTGGGACGAACGTCCGAGCTCTTGCTGGCCACGGCGGATGCCTCTTCTTCTTCGGTAGTACTGCCTGTCCAAGTCTGCCCGGAAGATCCAAACCGGACGACCGTGGTGGTGCTGAGTAGCGGGGGCGGGACTCGAACCCGCGACACCACGATTATGAGCCGTGTGCTCTAACCACCTGAGCTACCCCGCCACCGGGACGGGGCCCCCGGTCGCATGCACGACCGGGTTTCCCTAACCCAGAGCCCCTTTACGGAATCGAACCGTAGACCTTCTCCTTACCATGGAGACGCTCTGCCGACTGAGCTAAAGGGGCAAGCGACGAGAAAGAATACACACGCCCGCGCACGATGCGAAATCGAGGAAGCAGGCGACGAGACGGGGGTCACTCGGACCCCGCCTCCGGCCCCGGGACGTCGATGCCGAGGGCTCGGATCTCGGCCAGGACGGAGGGCGGAACGGGAGCGCATCCGCACTCCCGGACACTCGAGGTGCGACTCGATCCGCCGCTCCATGGGCGCGTGGCTGCCGAGCAGGTGCGTGCTGTGCCACTCCCCCTTCACACACCCCTTCTCACCCGCGGGCATCATGGCTGGGTGAGTTCGCCGAGCCAGCCATCGTTCTATCTCCCCGTCTCCGAGGGCGGTGTCTACACGTCCTTGTCGACGACGGCCGGCCCCTGGGGCACTGACAGTCAGCACGGCGGTCCGCCGGCGGCGCTGCTGACGCGTGCCATCGAGGCGCTCGACGGCGGGGCGCAGCGAGTCATCGGGCGGATCACCATGGAGCTCCTCGGGCCGGTCCCCGTCGGGCCGTTGTCCGTGCACGCCTCGGTCGTCAGGCCTGGGCGCAGCGTCGACCTGTGCGAGGCGAGGCTGTACGACGTCGAGAGAGGCCGACCGGTCGCGACCGCGGCGGCGTGGAGGTTCCCGAGCTCCGACGACGGCCCCCGACCTGGTCTGGAGCCGCCCACGCACTCGCCCGACGACGGCGTGCACCACGACCGGCCGGTGAGCTGGTCGGGCGGCTACCTCGACGCGGTCACCTGGCGCTGGATCAAGGGCGCGTCGACCGAGCCCGGCCCCGGAGTGGTCTGGATGCGGCCCTCCGTCGACCTCGTGGCCGGCGAGCAGATGTCACCCATCCAGCGGCTCATGTGCTGTGTCGACTCCGCCTCGGGCATCTCCTCCGAGCTCGACCCCGCCGAGTGGGTGTTCCTGAACACCGAGCTCACCGTCCACGTGCTGCGGCCCCCGGCGGGCGATTGGGTGTGCGTGGACGCCGAGACCACCCTCGGCGGAGGTGCCGTCGGGGTCGCGACCTCCTCGGTGTACGACTCGCAGGGGCTGGTGGGAAGGTCGGCGCAGGCGTTGCTCACCCTCCGCCGTTGAACCCACCGGGTCGCCCACGACTCCGCTAGGACAGCTCCCACAGGGCAACGTGATACTGCACGCCGTAGGGGTCGTCGCTGTACAGCACGCGCGCGCGGGGCTGGACGCCTTGTGCCGCGACGGCCTCGCCCAGCACGGCAAAGGCCGGGCGCCCGAGGACCATGAGCTCCTCGCCGAGCCCCGGGTCGAGTCGCGCGAGCGCCTCGGCGTCCCCCTCCTCGAGCCCGCGACCGGTCTCGCGGTCGTACGCGAAGGCCCGTTCGTCGAGGTAGCCGGGCGCCTTCTCCCCGCGACGGGTGCTGCCGTCGCCCATCACGATCAGCAGCACGCGTCCCTCGAGCTCCCCTACCGTCCGGGCCAGGCTCTCGACGGTGGAGGGGTCGGCGGCCCAGGGCAGCGTTAGGAGTCGCAGGGGGCCGACCCAGCCCGACTCCTCGAGCAGCCGCTTCGCAACGCTGAGGCTCAGCGGGAGCCCCGCGACGTGGGGAGCGTCCGTCGTACCGAAGCGCCGCACCTCGACGGGAAGCGACGCGTCCCACTCGCGGACCTCGTCCGCCCCACCTACCGCGACGACCAGGTCGGGAGACCCGGCGAGACCGGCCGCGAGGGCTTCGTGGCAGGCCGCCCGGAGCTCCGGCACGGCGTCCTGCGCGCCGGAGAGCTCACGGAGCAGCAGCGGAGGGTGCGGGCAGACCACGGCGGCGACGATCACAGCCGCCGAGGCTACCCGTGCCCCCGCTTCAGGAGCGGCTGGGCTCCAGCGGCCTGACCTCGGTCTCGACCCCCGGGCCGAGTGTCGGGGGTGCAACCCTCAGCCACACGAGCGTGACGACGCTCATGCCAGCCCGCGGACGACCTTGGCCGGCGGCCGGTCGCCCTTGATGCTCGCGACCATGTCGAGCACCTCACGGGTCTCCCTGGCCTGGTGGGCCCGGAAGACGCGTGCCCCCAGCCACGCGCTGACCGCGGTGGCCGCGAGCGTGCCCGACAGCCGCTCCCCGACTGGGAGGTCGAGCGTCTCGCCCACGAAGTCCTTGTTCGACAGCGACACCAGCACCGGCCAGCCCGTGGCGGTCATCTCGCCCAGGCGGCGGGTGACCTCGAGCGAGTGCCAGGTGTTCTTGCCGAAGTCGTGGGCGGGGTCGATGAGGACGCTCTGCGGGTCGACGCCGAGGGAGACGGCTCGCTCGGCCAGGGCGACGGTGTCGTGGATCGCCGCCAGCACGACGTCGTCGTAGGACATCCGGTGCGGAGGCGTGCGGGGTGCCAGGCCGCCGGTGTGGGTGCAGACCAGCGCGGCGCCGTACTCCGCCGCCACCTCGGCCAGCGCGGGGTCGTGACCTCCCCACGCGTCGTTGAGGAGGTCGGCGCCCTCCTCGCAGACGGCCCGACCGACCTCGGCGCGCCAGGTGTCCACGCTGATCACCACCCGGGGGTGCTCGGCTCGTACCTTGGCGACGAAACCGGCGGTACGCCGGACCTCCTCGGCGGCGTCCACCTCCTCGCCGGGACCCGCCTTGACGCCGCCGACGTCGACGATGTCAGCGCCCTCTGCGACGACCTGCCGAACCCGTGCCAGTGCGCGCTCCTCGTCCCAGGTCGCCCCCTGGTCGTAGAAGGAGTCCCGGGTGCGGTTGACGATCGCCATCACGAGCAGGTCGGCGTCGGAGAACTCGTGGCGTCCAAGTTTCAGCACACCGGCGACCCTAACGAACTGCTGGAGTGGCTCAGTCCTGGACGAACGCCCTCTCGGCGAACTGCGCGATCGTGCGGCCGCCCCACATCTTGTGGTGGACGGCGCCGCCGTGGAACGCGTGTGGGTCCATCGCGACGAGGTTGTCGACCTCGAGTGGCCGGAAGCCCAGGACCTCGCCGCCTGTCATCGTGATCGCCTCGAAGCGGGCCTTGGCCTGCACGAGCACCGGGCGGCCCGCGATGTCCGCCTCGGTGGGCGGCCCGTCCCCCACCCAGTCCACGAGCCCGACGACCACACCCGTCCTGTCGCCCACCCCGAACGCCGGCACCGCCATCACGCGTCCCGCGGCGAAGCGACCGTCCGAGAGCGGGATTGCCCAGAACTGCCCGGGCCGCAGGAGCCTGTTCGACCGAGGGACGAAGGGGTAGGTGGGCTCGACTGCCACATATCCATGGTGCCTCACCGATGTCCTGCTGAAACCCCGAACGGTCACACCTGCGCGGTTCCTCTGACAGACCCCGGAGTGTCGGGTTAAAACTGTTTCGTCCCGTTTGCTCGACGTCTGTGTGCATCATGCTCTCCTCTCGGATCCCCCTCCCTCTCCCTGCCCGCGCGCTGCGCGTCCGCCGCGCCGGCGCCGCCCTCCTGCTCGGCCTGGTCGGCGGCTGGCTCGGCCTCATGCTCGGTGGCACGGTCCACCACGAGGTCGGCCCGCTGACCACGTCCATGCGGGTGCTGCCCGCCTGGGGTGGCGCCACCACGGTCTCCATCCCTCCCCTCGGCGAGCTCGTGCTCGACACCCACGACGGCCCGCTCGGCCTGGACGCACGCCTTGTCGGCGTCGACGTGGAGGAGGCCAGGGCGATCCTCGAGGACCCGGAGCTGCTCGACGGGCTGCGCGACCAGGCCGAGGGGGACCTGCGCTGGGAGCTGCTGATGGCCGCGCTGCGCTCGCTCGCGTCGGCCGTCATCGGTGGCACCGTCCTGAGCCTGCTGGCACTGCGCCGCGTGCGCACCACCCTGCTGTCCGGAGCCACGGCAGGCGGGGCAATGCTGACCGCCGCCGCGGTGGCCATCGCGACGTGGAACCCCGCCTCGCTGGCGGAGCCCCGCTACACCGGGCTGCTCGCCAGCGCGCCGAGCGTCGTCGGAGACGCGGACCGGATCGTCAGCGAGTTCTCGCTCTACGGCGACCAGCTCGCCCGTCTGGTGGAGAACGTCACGGGTCTCTACTCGGTCACCTCGCAGCTGCCGATCCTCCCCTCGGACGGGGGCGTCGTGCGCGTCATGCACGTCTCCGACCTCCACCTCGCGCCGCAGGCCTGGGACGTCATGCGCACGGTCGCCCAGAAGTACGACGTGGACGTGGTGGTCGACTCCGGCGACATCACCGACCACGGCTCCAAGCCGGAGAACAGGTACGTCGAGGAGATCCGCCACCTCCGGGTCCCCTACGTATGGGTCCGTGGCAACCACGACTCCGTGGTGACCGAGCGCGCGATGCGGAGGGTCGACAACGTGGTCGTCCTCGACGGTCGTGTCCGGCGGGTGAAGGGTCTGAGCTTCCTGGGCATCGGCGACCCGACCTTCACCCCCGACAAGTCGGTGACGCTCACCGAGGAGTCGATGGCCGAGTACGTCGCTGCGGCCGCCGACGAGCTCGCGGCGACTGCGGACGAGGCGGGCGGCGTGGACGTGGCCGTCTTCCACGACCCCACCCCCATCGAGGCGCTCGACGGACTGGCCTCGGTGACGCTGTCGGGGCACCTGCACTACCGCAAGGTGCGGCAGGGCGACGCAGGGACCTGGCTGATGACCCAGGGCTCGACAGGCGGGTCGGGACTGCGCGCCCTCGAGCCCAAGGAGCCGGCCGACATCGCCCTATCGGTGCTCTACCTCGACCGCGACACCGGCGATCTCCTCGCCTACGACGACATCAGCCTCGGCGGCCTCGGTCTCGCCTCCGCGGAGATCAACCGGCAGGTGGTCGCACCCGAGACCACCACGGAGATGGTCGCGCCGGCCCCGGAGCAGACCCTCGAGGTAGCGGAATAGCCGCACACCTGAGATGGTTAGGACGAGTGGATAGTTGAAAGTCGAACTAATCAGCTGTCCGCCCGTTCCCCATCGAGGAGGTAGCACTGATGCAGTTCGGCATCTTCACCGTCGGCGACGTCACGCCGGACCCCACGACCGGCCGCGCGCCGACCGAGCACGAGCGCATCAAGGCGACCGTCGAGATCGCGAGGAAGGCCGAGGAGGTCGGGCTCGACGTCTTCGCCACCGGCGAGCACCACAACCCTCCGTTCATCGCCTCGGCGCCGACCACGACGCTCGCGTTCATCGCCGCCCGGACCGAGCGCATCATCCTGTCCACCTCGACGACCCTGATCACCACGACCGACCCGGTGCTCATCGCGGAGAACTACGCCAAGCTCCAGCACCTCTCCGACGGCCGGGTCGACCTGATGATGGGCCGCGGAAACACCGGTCCGGTCTACCCCTGGTTCGGCAAGGACATCCGCGACGGCATCCCGCTCGCGATCGAGAACTACCACCTGCTGCACCGTCTCTGGCGGGAGGAGGTCGTGAGCTGGGAGGGGAAGTACCGCACGCCTCTCCAGGGCTTCACCTCCACGCCACGCCCGCTCGACGGGGTGCCACCCTTCGTGTGGCACGGGTCGATCCGCAGCCCGGAGATCGCGGAGCAGGCCGCCTACTACGGTGACGGCTTCTTCGCCAACCACATCTTCTGGCCGAAGGAGCACACCCAGCGCATGGTCGGCCTCTACCGACGGCGCTTCGAGCACTACGGCCACGGCTCCGCGGAGCAGGCGATCGTCGGCCTCGGCGGCCAGGTGTTCATGCGCAAGAACAGCCAGGACGCGGTGCGGGAGTTCCGCCCGTACTTCGACAACGCGCCGGTCTACGGCCACGGCCCCTCACTGGAGGAGTTCACGGCCCAGACCCCGCTCACCGTGGGCAGCCCGCAGCAGGTCATCGAGCGGACCCTCGGCTTCCGCGAGTACGTCGGCGACTACCAGCGCCAGCTCTTCCTCATGGACCACGCAGGCCTCCCGCTGAAGACCGTGCTCGAACAGCTCGAGATCCTCGGCGAAGAGGTCGTGCCCGTGCTTCGCAAGGAGTTCGCGGCGTTGAAGCCGCCCCACGTCCCCGACGCTCCGACGCATGCCTCGCTCGTCGCCGCCGCCGGAGGCGGTTCCTCCGCCGGTCCGACCGGCGCCGTGGACGACGTCACCGGCCGCTCCCCCGAGGAGGCACAGCGATGACCGCTCCAGGACGCCGCACCATCGCGGTGGTCACCGCCGGGCTCAGCCGACCGTCCTCGACGAGGATCCTCGCGGACAGGCTCGCCGAGGCGACCGACCGGGCCCTGCGGCTGTACGACGAGCAGGTCGACGTCGAGGTCGTGGAGCTGCGCGACCTCGCGCAGGACATCACCAACAACCTGCTCACCGGTTTCCCCAGCGGCGACCTCGAGGCCGCGATCCGCACCGTGCGCGACGCCGACGCCCTGATCGCCGTGACCCCGGTCTTCAGCGCCTCCTACAGCGGGCTGTTCAAGAGCTTCTTCGACGTGCTCGAGGACGGGACGCTCGAGGGCAAGCCCGTGCTCGTCGGCGCCACCGCCGGCACCGGCCGCCACTCGCTGGTCCTGGAGTTCGCGATGCGGCCGCTGTTCGCCTACCTCCGCGCCATCGTCGTACCCACCGCCGTCTTCGGTGCGAGCGAGGACTTCGGGAGCAACGCGTCCGGCTCGCTGGCCGAGCGGGTCGACCGCGCCGGGCGCGAGCTCGCCGACCTCGTCGTGGGGCGCCGGGCCTCGGGGCCGGTCGACCCGTTCGACAACCCGACCCCGTTCGAGCAACTGCTCTCCGGCGGCTGAGCCGGGGGGCACCCGACCATCGGATCCTCGTGAGGGGGGCCGACGGCAGCGCGGTCCGGGCTCATGGACGCGCCGTCATCGGCCGCATCTGCGTGCTCGGGCGGCGTCTCAGGACTTCTTGGCCGCCGCCTTGCCGCCCTTGCGGCCGGCCTCCTTCTTCTGGGCGCTCGTGCCGCCCTGGCTCGAGTCACCGCCCGAGCCGCTCTTCTTCCCGCCTCGGCTCGAGGCGCCCGGGGAGTTGGCGATCTTCGCCGCGCGCTCCTTGGACATGCCCTTGTCCTTCAGAGCCTCGTACTGCTTCTCGTTCTTGATGTTCGAAGGCATCGTGCCCTCCTTCCAGGAACGGTTCGGTCTTCGACGTACCCCGCACCCGAGGCGACCATGCTCGAGGTCAGGCGGGCGGGGCCGCCACCCTCCGGCGTACGTCGGACACCGACACGCGCTGCCGACGGCGGGCGGCGACGGTGCTCACCGCGAGCGCGGCGGCGCCCCACACCAGGAGGGTCACCAGCGAGCCCGCCACCGAGCCGACGCGACCGCCGAGAGTGAGGTTGCCGAGCCCCTCGGCGGCGAGCGGGACCGGGAGCACGCCGCTCAGCGCCTGGATGAGCGGGGGCGCGGTGTCCACGGGGACCCACCCGCCCAGGGACACCGCCTGGAGGACGGCGAACACGATCGACACCATCCAGCCGCGCTTGGGCCCCAGGGCCGCCACGAAGGCCTGGTTGACCGCCGCGAAGACGGCCGCAGGCACCAGCAGGAACGCCACGACCCCGAGGGGCGACTCCATGACGACGTCGAACAGACCGAGAGCCACGAAGAGGAGGAGGCTCTGGGCCAGGCCGATGACGACCGCGGGGAGCCACCCGGCGAGCGCCACGCGGAACGGCGGAATGGCCGCGGACAGCGCCCGGGCGGGCAGGGCACGGCGGACCAGGTAGGTGACGAAGGCGCCGAGCCACAGGGCGAGCGCGAGCACGCCCGGCGCGAGGCTCGTGGCGGCCGACGGTGTCGCGTTGAGCCGCTCGGCACGGCTTGCGACGGGCTCCGCGACCGTGCCCGCCAGCTCCTTGCGCTCCTCCGCCGTGAGGCTGGGGATGCGCTCTGCGCCCCTGCCGAGACCGGTCGCGAGAGCCCGTGAGCCGTCGCTGAGGCGTGCCGTGCCGTCCGCGACCCGGCTCGACCCGTCCGCGAGGCTCGAGGCGCCGTCGCTCGCCCGGGTCGCGCCCGAGGCGAGGCGGCCCGCACCGGAGCCGAGCTGCGAGGCGCCGGCTGCGAGACGTCCGGCGCCACCGTCGAGCTTGCGGGCCCCGGCGGCCAGGCGTCCCGCTCCCCCGGCGACCCGGTCCGCGCCGTCGGCGGCCCGGCCGATCGCGGAGACCAACCGGGGTGCTCCGTCGGCGAGCCGGTCCGTGCCGTCGGCGAGCCGGTTCGACCCAGACACCATGGCCTCGGCGTTGCCGTTGTCGACGCCGACGGCCTGCACGGTCATCGCGCACAGGCGGGCGTGGCTTCCCGCGAGCACAGGGTCGGTCTGGCAGGCCCGCCGCCACTCGAGGAGCACCTGCGACCAGCCCTCCACGCCTTGGGCGAGCTGCCCCGCGCCGTCGGCGAGCCGGCGGGTCTGCCCCGGCATCGGGCGGGTCCGGGCGTGCAGCGTGCCCAACCCGCCGGCGAGCTCACCGGCCCCGTCTGCGAGGTCACCTGCGCCAGAGCTGAGGCGACCCGCACCGGAGGAGAGCCGGCCGGCGCCGTCGGAGAGCTGGTTCGCGCCTTCGGCCATACGGCCGGCTCCCCCGGACAGCGAGTCCAGCCCCCCGGCGAGGGCTCCGGCACCCGAGCTCAGACGAGCCGTGCCTTCCCCGAGCCGGCCCGCGCCGTCGGCAAGACGGCCCGCGCCCTTCTCGGCCTTGCCGAGGGACGTCTTCAGCTCTCCGGTCTTGGCGTACATCCCCTCCAGGAACATGGCGGTGATGCGGTGGTTGAGCCTGGCCGCCGCCGCGTCACCGATCTGGTCGCTCACCACCCCCACCAGCGCGCTCGAGGAGTCGTTGCTGCGGACGGTGATCCGTGCGGTCTCGGGGTCGTTGCGGGTCAGACCGGCCACGGTCCTGGAGAAGTCCTCGGGGATGGTGATCACGGCGTAGTAGTCACCCTCTCGCAGGCCATCCGAGGCGTCGTCGGCGCCGGTCAGCCGCCAGTCGAGGTTGGGGTCGTCCTCCTCCCCGGACGAGGTGAGACCCGCGGCGAGCAGCCGCCCGGCGAAGACGACCTGCTTGTCCTTCCCCTTGCCGGTCTCCACCGGCTCGTCGAGGTTGACCACCGCCGCGGGCACGGCGTCGATGCGCTCGACGCGGTCGCTGAGCGACCAGAGCACCAGCGAGCCGAAGAGCACGGGCAGCAGCACGGTGGCCACGAGGACGCGGTTGGCGGACAGGCGCTTCACAGGGAGGCCTCCTCGGTCACGGGCCGCGGGGCGCTCTCCGCGGGCAGGTTCAGGGTGTTCCGAATCGGGCCGCCCGGGCCACGGGGTTCGCTCGCGGTCCCCGCCACGACCGTCACGCCGCGGGAGGTGAGGGTCGTCAGGAGCTCCCACCTCCGGGCGAGCTCGTCCTCGCTGGTGAACACGTCGACGTCGTCGACCACGACCAGCCGGGGATCAGTGGCACGCCGGCGACCGAGACGTCCGAGCTCCTCTATGCGCGGGAACGACTCGTGGAGGTGGACTCTGGCGCGCACCGCCACGGCCTCGTCGGGGAGTACCCGATCGAGGACGACGAGCCGACCGCGGGAGACGTCGAGCCGGCCGGCGACGGCGGCCATGAACGCACGACGGGCCACGCGGTCGTCGGTGCGGACCACGAGCAGCTGACCGGGCCGGACCACGACGTCGACCGGGGAGAGCAGTGGGGTGCCGTGCTCGTCGAGCACCTGGACGTCCTCGGCACGCACGACGGCGGGTCCGTGCTGCCGCGTCCACTGCTCGTGGTCGAGGTGGTGCTCGAGGCCCGCACCCTCGATGTCGAGCGAGGGCAGCCTGCGGTCCAGCCAGGTGGGCAACCACCAGGCGCGGTCCCCGAGCAGCGCCATGACGGCGGGCACGAGGGTCATCCTGACCACGAACGCGTCGACGAAGACGCCCACGGCGAGCCCGAGGGCGACCGGCTTCACCGAGGCGTCGCTGTTGGGGACGAACGCCGCGAAGACGCCGATCATGATGACGGCCGCCGCGGTCACCACCCGCGCACTCGAGGTGAACCCCTTGTGGATCGCGCGCCGGGCGTCCCCGAAGTGGACGTACTCCTCGCGCATCCTCGAGACCAGGAAGACCTCGTAGTCCATCGCGAGCCCGAAGAGCACACCCATCAAGATGATCGGCATGAACGAGATCACCGGTCCGACCCGGGACACGTTCACCGCCTCGGCGAGCCACCCCCACTGGAAGACCGCCGCGACCGCCCCGAAGGAGGCAGCCACAGAGAGCAGGTAGCCGAGCGTCGCCTTGACCGGCACGGCGATCGACCGGAAGACCACGGTGAGGAGGAGCAGCGAGAGGCCGACCACGACGACTGCGAAGGGCAGCAGCGCCCCCGCGAGGCGGTCGGACACGTCGATGGTCACAGCGGTGTGACCGGTGACGAGCAGGTCGTCGACGTCGTACCTCTGCTCGAGCTCGTCGGCCCGGCTCCGGATCTCGCGCACCAGCTCGGCGGTCGCGGGGTCGGCCTGTGCGGCCTCGGGGATGATCTGGACGATGCCGAGGTCCGCCTTGGGGTTCGGCGTCGACAGGGCGACCGCCTCGACCCCGTCGACCCGGCCGAGGTCCCGGCCGATCCGGTCCATGACAGCGAGCGGCTCCATCGAGCGGATGATGTCGACCGTGACCAGCAGTGGAGCGTTGTAGCCGGCGCCGTAGGCCTCCGAGACCAGGTCGTAGGTGGTCCGCTCGGTGCTCCCCGGGGGCGCGGTCCCGTTGTCGGGCAGGCCGAGGGCGAGGTCCTTCGCGGGCACCGCCACCACGGCGAGCGCGAGGACGACCAGGGCGACGGTGAGCGCGGGGACCCGGGTGACGAGCGCGACCCAGCGGGCGCCCATGGTGTGCGTGTCACCAGCCTCCACGACGGCGTGGCGTGCGGCGCGTGAGCCCGGCCGCGGCCGGAGCCGCTCGCCTGCGAGAGCGAGCATGGCGGGAACGGCGGTCAGGGCGATCAGCACCGCGACGGCCACCGCCGCTGCGGCGGCGAACCCCATGACGGCGAGGAAGGGGATCTTCGCGACCACCAGGCCGCACAGGGCGATGACCACCGTCGCACCGGCGAAGATCACCGCGCTCCCAGCGGTGGCGGTCGACCGGGCGACGGACTCCTCGACGTCCATGTCGCCTACGAGGTGGCCCCGGTGACGGCTGACGATGAACAGGGCGTAGTCGATGCCGACGGCGAGCCCGATCATCAGCGCGAGCGTGGGCGTCGAGCTGCTGATCTGCGTGAACGCGGCGACCGTGAGCACGCCGGCCATGGCGACCCCCACCCCGAGGATCGCGGTGACGATCGGCATCCCGGCGGCCAGCAGCGATCCGAAGGTCACCGCGAGGACGGCCAGCGCCACCAGTACGCCAAGGCCCTCCAGGGCGCTCAGGTGCACGGTGGTGTTGGCGAAGAGGGAGCCGCCGAGGTGAACGTCGAGGCTCGAGCTTTCCGGGAGGCTGCGCGCCGCCTCGCTCAGATCCTCGACGGTGCGCTCGTCGAGCTGCTCGAGGGGAAGGTCGAGCTGCACCTGCGCGAGCGCGTGCCTGCCGTCCGCGGAGAGCGCGATCCGCCGCTGGTCCTGCGCGAACGGGTCGGTCACCAGCACGACGTGGTCGACCTGCTCGACCCGCTCGAGCGCCTGACGGACCTCTCGCCGCTGGTCACGGACCTGCTCCCCCGCAGGAGCCACGAACAGCACCTGGCCGGATGTTCCGGCCGCCTCTGGGAACTGGCGCTCGAGGACGTCGATGCCCTCCTGCGCCTCGGTGCCGGGGATCGTCAGGTCGTCCTGGAGCTGTCCGCCGGCCGCGACGGCCAGGGCGCCGGTGCCGACCAGCGCCACGAGCCAGACCACCAGGACGAGCTTGGCCCGCTGGGCCATCCGGCGGCCGAGCCGGTAGAGGAAGGACGACATAGTTCGATACGATAACGTATCCAATACAAAAATGTATCGAGCGGGAGGCTGTCATCCACGTCACAGGCCCTAGGTGCCCGGTTAGGGTGAGCGCCGTGTCCCCCCGCCCCTCCCTTACCCGCCGACGCCGCGAGAACACCCGGGCCAGGCTGCTGGAGGCGGCCCTCGACGTCTTCGCCGAGAAGGGCGTCAAGCGCGTCACCGTCGACGAGCTCGTTGCGGCCGCAGGGTTCACCCGGGGCGCGTTCTACTCGAACTTCTCGAGCATCGAGGAGGTCTTCTTCGCCGTCTTCGAGGACCAGGCCGAGCGGATGCT